>JAGQQW010000099.1 GCA_020426005.1 Planctomycetota bacterium
GACCTGTCAGGGTCGTGACGCCATCCTCGTGCTTGCCACGGTTCCTCACGCCGGACGACCTCATACTCATGCCGGGAACCGCACTGCCCGGTTTGGCGAAGACGCGCACTCCGTAGTCCTCGATCGGCTCCCCAGCCGGAGAGCGTACGCACACTTCGACCGAAGCCCCACGCCTCAGGACCACCCGCACGTCTCGCGCTCCCCAAGCGCACGTTTCCTCGGTCTTCGCCACCTCGTACCCCTCGGCACTCGCATGGATGGTGAAGGGTCCCGCCTGGTCCGAGGGACCACGACGGATCGTGAACGCACCATCGCGTGTCGTCTCGTTGATGTACCGCACACTGCGGAGCCACGGCGTGGCATACACGCGCGCACCTTCGACCGGCACACCTCGATCATCGACGACGATTCCCGTCATCTTCTCGATGTCTTCCTCGGCCACGACGACGATGTCGAGGCGCTCGATCGGACCCGCAGTGTCCACCTCGAACTTCTGCGGCTCGACGATCTGGTGATCACGAACGTGAAGGGTCCACGTACCGATCTGCAATGCGCTCGAGACGTCGAAGCTCCCGTCCGTCGCCGTCGTCACTTCGTGCGAGACGACCGGCGTGATGTCCCTTCGTCGATCGGTGCGTGCATTGGTCAACGGATCCTGCCATCGCAAGAAAACGCGTGCTTCCGCAACCGGCGCTCCCTTCGTGGTCGACACGCGACCGATCAAGCCCATGCCCACGGTGAGTGCGACGTCGCCGAGGTCGATGTGTTGTCCCTCTTCGATGCGTTGCCAATGGCCGCACAGGTCGATGCAGCGTTTTGCAGTGATGTCGAGTGCGAACTGGTACGGCACCGGTGGCACGAACCGGAATTCGAACCCCCCGTCTGCACCGGTCGTCACGGCAACCGGATCGTCCCACTGCACCTCGTCATGGTCCTTCAACCACTCGTCCATGCGATTCTGGTTGGCGGACCAACCACGGAGTGCGACGACACACCCGGGAATCGGTGCACCATCCGGATCGACGCAGCGACCGCGGACCGAAGCCATACGTGGATCCGACGACGGCCGAGTCGACGGAGTTCGAGCTTTCGAAGTTCGAACTTCTTCCGTTGCGTCGTGGGGCTCGTCGGACAACTCCGGGTCCTGAGGCTCGACGAGGATCGATTCGCTGGTCGACGTGTCGTCGTTCGACTGGATCTTCGGCGTGAGATCGACGCTCACCGAACCGTTCGATCCGAAGGCGAGCCAACCGAGCAGCGCGCAGACGAGCGTGAGGACGACGGCACCGAGGACGTACTTCATGGGTCGTCTCGTCATGGACGATCTTCGTGGACGAAGCGGTCGGACGCGAGGATCGACGCGACCAGGGCGCACTGACTGTACCCTGGCCAATCGATTCGTGCTCGGGTGTGGATGATTGCCCCGACCGGCGCATCGACGCGCGACCGAGTCGAATCCCTATTTGGACCGCACGGTCCGATCCGGCAGCGAAACGACGCCACCGGATCTCGCCTCGACCGGTCCGCGCAGCTCGCCTCCGATCTTCTCGATGTGGATCCCGGCACCGGTGCTCGCCTTCACCTTGGCAACGTTCCCGAGAAAGCGGCCCACGAACATCGATCCACTGCTCGCCCAGATCGAGTACTCGAACTCGCCGCGAAGGTCGATGTCGTTGCACGTGAACGTGCTCGCCTTCTGCAGCGCGATCGCCGAATCGTTGGCACCTTCGATGTGGATCACGGCGTCCTCGGCGAGGATGTGCCCGTCGTGCTCAAGGCCGATCGGCGTGTTGTTCTTCACCTTGGCGCAGAGCGTGACCGTCGTGTTGCGCACGTCGATACGACCGCCGTTGTTGATCGTCAAGTTGTTGGACTTGGTCCAACACGTGATGCGCGCTCGCTGACAACCGAGGCGGATGATTCCGTAGGTGCGCACCGACAACGATCCGTTGCCGAGTTCGAGGGCACCATCGCGATCGGATCCGTATTCGATGATCCCATGCTCGGTCGCGAGGAAGCCGCTGAAGCTCTCGTCGTCGGCCGCGTCATGCAAGTGCTCGTTGACGAGCACGTCGCCTTCGAGCGTCACGCGACCGCCGTAACGAGCCCACACCGCGGCATCACTCTGACTACGCAAGCGAAACGAAACGTCCTGCAGAACGACGTGACCCGGCCCCCGAACGTCGATTCCACGACGCTGGTCCTTGCGGAAGGAGCCGAACCGAATACCACGAAAACGCCATTCTCCTTCGGTCGCGATGGCGTGCGTGTGGTCGTGCCAATCGAAGACGACATCACCGTCACCCTTTCCCGAACGATGAACGACGAAGTCCACGTGCACACCGGGTCGCATGCGGCGCATCAGGTGCAGCGTGCCGGACGGCATGCTCTCGCCATCGTCGTCGCCAGTCTCGCCATACGTTCCAGGTGCGAGGTGGATGCGTGTCGTTCGAAGCACGGGATCGGGCAAGAGCGTGAGTGCCGCAGCGAGAGTTCGCACGGGTTGGCGCTCGGTCCCTTTCGATCCGGCTTTTCCGCGCTTCGCATCGACATGGATGTCGGTGGGCGCATCGCGACGACTGCCTTGCGCGAAGGCGAAGGTCGGCACGGCAAGCACCGCGCAAGCGAGACACGAAATCAGCAGACTCGAAGGATGGTGCGTCTTCACGATGCGCCGAGAGTACTCGATGGTGCCGATGGCAGGGGTTCGCTAGAAAACCGAATCGGTTGCCGAACGCCTCCACCAGGCGCTGCCACCCCATTGTCCGGCGCCGTTCAACCGCAGGGACACGCTATCGCGGCTATCGTGGAGTTCGTGCTGCAGCCTCCTGCGGCGCACTCTCCGCAACGACAGCACTCCACACCGATGATCCGACTGCCTCTCTGCGCCGCCTTCTTGGCTCTTCTCACGCCCATCGCCACGAGTCAGACGTGTGCGCTCGTCGCCGATCTCTCGACCGGCTCGGCACCATCGTCACCGGACGAGTTCACGTGCTGCTTCGGTGATCTCGTGTTCTTCAGCGCCGCGGGCAATGGCATCGGGCAAGAGCCTTGGGTGTCGAAGGGAGGTCGCACTCCGGTCCTGCTCGGCGACCTTCGCTCGGGATCGGCGGGTTCGTTCCCGCGCGACTTCGTGGCGACCGGACGTTTCGTCTTCTTCACCGCGGACGACGGCAACGCGGGACGCGAACTCTGGGTGACCGACGGTTCGACGAGCGGGACGCACCTCGTCAAGGACATCCACACCGCCCCGAATACGTCGAGTGACATTCGTGACCTCGTCGCGCTCGACGACATCGTGCTGTTTCGCGCCGACGATGGAAGCAACGGTCCCGAACTCTGGTCGTCCGACGGAACGACGATCGGCACGTCGATGGTGCGCGACATTCGCGTCGGCGCGACGGGAAGCGATCCGAGCGGACTCGTCGCGTGCAATGGGCGCGTCCTCTTTGCCGCCAATGACGGCAACGTCGGCACCGAACTCTGGACCAGTGACGGCACGAGCGCAGGTACCGCGCTCGTCGCCGATCTCAATCCGGGGACCAACTCGAGTTCGCCACGCGACCTCGCGTGCATCGGCAACATCGTCTACTTCAGTGCTCGCGACGCGACCCGTGGGTTCGAACTCTGGTCGAGTGACGGCACGACGCAAGGCACGGCGTTTCTCGCCGACCTCAATGCATCCGGGGATTCGCACCCGAGTGCGTTCACGCAGTGCGGGATGATGGTCTTCTTCGTCGCCGCAAGGACCGGCATCGGCTTCGAGCTTTGGGTCCACGACGCAGCCGGTACACGACTCGTTCGAGACATCCGGCCCGGTGGAGCAAGCAGCTCTCCGCTCGAACTCACGTGCATCGGCACGTCGATCGTGTTCTCGGCGATCACCGACAACGAAGGACGCGAACTCTGGAAGAGCGATGGTACGTCGACGGGCACCTCGCTCGTCCTCGACATCAAGCCCGGTACCACATCGTCGGACCCGACCGATCTCACCGCCGTCGGCACGCGCGTGTGGTTCCAAGCGACAGATGACAAAGCGAACGGTCTCTGGCGCAGCGACGGCAACGCTGCCTCGACGCAGCGTCATTGCCCCGAACTGACGACACCGCGTCATCTAGTTCTCTGCGCCGGCCGCGTGATCTTGTCGGCGTACACGACCCAGACCTCGCACGAGCCCTACATGGTGCTCGCACCTGGCGCGTCCGTGACGCAGTTCGGCACGACTTGCCCGCCACGACGTCCGTTCTTGACGTCGACCCTTCCGATCCTCGGGCAGATCGCAACGCTGAGCGGTGGGAACGGTTTGCCGAACGGCTTCGGTGTCATCCTGCTCGACGTCGAAGCGCGCCTCCCGTTCGCGGTACCGGGAGGTTGTCTCGCCAACGTGACGCCGATGTTCGTGCTGGGCGTAGCCGTCACGACGACCTGGACCCTGCCAGTCGTGATTCCCAACACCTCGTCGCTGAACGGCGTGGCTCTCCCGATCCAGACGTGGTGGCTGCCCGGGAATCGCTTCACGCCGGTTCGGCCGACCAATGCGGTGCTGCTCGGCCTCGGCGTATGACTCTCTTCCGCCAATTGCGGTAGCCTCGTGCTCCTACTGCCTCAGACCCGTGACACGCGGTCAGGCACCGCGTCCTTTCGGCGTTCCTCCGATCATTCTCATCTTCGCGAAGGCTCTCGCTCATGCGCTCGTCAACTTCTCTGACCTCACTCTTCTTGATCTCGGCGGCCACGCTCCTCGCAGCACCGGCGGACGCGCAGTCCTACCGTGTCGAACGGAGCGGCGGCGCGATCGGTCAATCGCTGACCGTCGACCTCACCGGACCGAATGGGTCGGGGTTCCTACTCCTGCCTTCGCTGTCAGCCGGCCCCATCCCTCTCGCGGTGCTCGATCCGACGGACACGCGCGTGCTCGAGGTCGGCCTCGACCTGCCCGACTTCTTGGTGACCGGTGTGTTCGGCACGTCGAAGATCACGCTGCAGTACCCGATCCCGAACGACACGAACCTCGTCGGTCTCGTGCTGCACTATCACGGATTCCTGTTTCCAGGCACGACGCGTCTCGCTGGTGACCTGTGCAACCCGATTCGCGCGAATCTCGGACGTACCGATGCCTTCACGTCGCGTGGCACGGTCCTGACGAACGCGACCGCGATCCCGACTACGGACGAACTGTCCGATGGTCGAGTCCTCCTCGCAGGAGGCGGAAGCGGCAATCTCCTGAGCGCGCGCGGGCTCGACACGACCGAGTTCTACGATGCGGATCGTCAGACCTTCTCTCCAGGCCCGAAGCTCGCGGCACCGCGTGCGCTGCACCAGTCGGTCACTCTGGCGAACGGCAAGGTTCTCCTGATCGGCGGCGCCAACGCGCAGGGCCTCGCGCTCGCGACCTGCGAAGTCTTCGATCCCGCGACCGACAAGTTCAGCGCCGCGGCGAGCATGGCCACGGGTCGCGCGGGCCACACCGCCACGCTGCTCGGTGACGGGCGTGTGCTCGTGACCGGTGGCTCGACGACGCTGACCGATGCGGCTTCGGCGATCTTCGGAACCCAGAGTTCGTGCGAGATCTACGATCCGACGACCAACAGCTGGTCGAGTGCACGAGGCATGTCCCGCGTGCGACTCGGGCACGCCGCCGTGCGGCTCGCGAACGGCAAGGTCCTCGTCTGCGGCGGCGCAACGGTCACGTTCATCCTGCCCGGAACCACGAACACGGCGGAGCTCTACGACCCGACGACGAACTCGTGGAGCGGAACCGGTTCGATGACCCACGCCGTCGCGGCCCACGTGCTGCAGCCTCTCGCCGATGGCCGCATCGTGACGGTCGGCGGTGCGGTCCTCTCGGGCCTCACCAACGTGACCTCGACGGATCTGACGACGGTCTATGACCCCTCGAAGGGCTCGTGGGCCGCCGGTGGCAAACTCGGTGGCAGCCGGGCGCTTCCGGCCGTCGTCCGTCTCGCAAACGGCAAGGTCCTCGCCTGCGGAGGCGCCCAGGGGAGCATCACGACCCCGACCGCGCTCGCGAGCTGCGAATTCCTCGACCCGACGACGCTCCAGTGGAGCGCGGCGCCGTCCATGACGACCGCCCGTGCCGGCGCCGTGGCCCTGCTCCGTCCCGAGGGACTGCTCTACGTGGTCGGCGGAGCCGGCGGCTCCCAGAATGCAGCCCTCGCGACCGGCGAGTTCCTGTATCCGCGCTGAGAGAGAGGCTTCGAGAGCGAGTCTGTCCAGTTCGCCGGCCTCGGCAGTCGAAACAAGAAGGACGCTCCGGCAGACTCGCGCATGGAAGTCCGTGTCCCGATCCGGGATACTCCGGACCTCGGCACCTTCGACAGGTGCCCGGCGCGGGCGCCGTGCGCGCCCTTTACCAAATCGAAACCGACGGTCGCGAGCCGAGCGCGCGTCCCCCGTCCCGCATCGCGGGCGGCCTCTGGGAGCGCAGGGTGACGCGACCCTCCACTCCCCCTGGACGTTCTCCATGAGCCAACAAGCACCTGCGGAGGTGCCGCCGAAGCTCTTCGAAAAAACCGGGATCCGAACCGAACTGCTGGACGAAGACGCCTGCAAGGTCGTCGCTCGCCTGCGACGCAAGGGCCACGAGAGTTTTCTCGTCGGCGGCTGCGTTCGTGATCTCCTGCTTCGCCGCACCCCGAAGGATTTCGACGTCGCGACCTCCGCGCGGCCTCGTCAGGTCAAATCCCTCTTCAGAAACTGCCGCATCATCGGACGCCGCTTCAAACTCGCACACCTGCACTTCGAACAGAAGATCCTCGAGGTGTCGACGTTCCGTCGTCGCCCCGAGCAGGATCAGAACGAGGACGACGAAGAAGATCTCCTCATTCGCAGCGACAACGCGTTCGGTACGGCGAGCGAAGACGCGCATCGGCGTGACTTCACGATCAATGCGCTCTTCCTCGACCCCGAGAGTGACTCGATCCACGACTACGTCGGCGGTATCGAGGACATCGAGCGCGGTCTCGTCCGCACGATCGGCGACCCGCTGACACGCATCAAGGAAGACCCCGTGCGCATCCTTCGCGCGATCAAGTTCGCGGCCAGGCTCGGTCTCTCGATCGACGACGCGACGTGGACCGCGATGCTCGAGGCCGCGCCCGACTTGTCCCGCAGCGCCCCACCACGCTTGCTCGAAGAAGTGACGCGCCTGCTGCGCAGTGGATCGGCGCTCCGCTCGTTCCAGTTGCTCCGCGCGTGCGGCGCACTCGAAGTGCTGCTACCCGAACTCCACAAGTGGATGGTGTCGACACCGGGCCACAAGCGTCTCGCGTTCTGGCGAGGGCTCGAAGCACTCGACAGTCGGGTGCGGCGCGATGCCGACGCGGTGACGACCCCCGTCCTGTTCGCGGTGATGCTGTGGCCGCTCTTCGACGACGCTCGTGACGACGACGAATCGACGAAGGACGCCGACCTCGGCCAGATCGTCGAAGACGTTCTCGGTCCGATCCTCAAGAACCTATCGTTCTCGCGCCTCGAATCCGGACGCCTCAAGCGCATCCTCGTCGTACAACGTCGTTTCGGCGCCGACATCACGAAGCCCGAACCCACGGTGAGCAAACGCCGCGGTCGGTCGCGTGCGTTCCGTCCGTCGAGCTTCGTCAAACAGGACTACTTCCTCGAAGCCCTGCAGCTCTTCGAGCTGCGCTGCATGGCACGCGACACCGATTGGGACGAGCTCGATCGCTGGTCCGAACTCTTCGCCGAGACCACGGGCGAAGCGCCGCCGGTCCGTCGGAGTCCGGCTGCCGAGCCTCCCGCCGAGCGCGAGGCGCGCCGTGAGTCCCACCGAGATCCGAGCACACGTCGAAGTGACTCCAACGGGCACGTTCGGAAGGAGCGCCCGTCGAACCAGGAGCATGGGTCGAACCGGGAGCGTGGATCGAACACCGCGCAGGGCCGTCAGTCCGCCCGTGGCGACGAGCGAGGCCGCGGTCACGACCGCTCGCGCGGCGAGGATCGTTCGCGGGGTAAGCGCGGACGCAAGAACCGCCGCGGTCGCGATCGCGGCACGAGAATCGAGCCCGAAAGTTCGAAGCCACTGCCACCGCTACCCGACGTCGAACTCGATCCGACCGAGATCCCGACCTACGGCAGTGTCCTCGGAGACACGGGATCGGCCGACAAGATCGAACTCGAACGTTCCAAGGGCAAGCGTGCGCGCAAGCGCATGAAGGAGAACGACGAGCCCTACGTTCCACCGCCGCCGCCCGAAGACTCGGGATCTCGCACGGATGACGAAGACGTCTTCGGGGACTGGTAGTGAGCACGCATCGCCCCGAATCCCGCAAGGTCACGACCGAGGGCCTGCGCCGCATGAAGAAGCGCGGTGAGCGCATCGCATGTCTCACCGCGTACGACGCACTGATGGCCGGCATCCTCGACGCGAGCGGAATCGACGTTCTGCTCGTCGGCGACAGTGCCGGAACCGTCGTCCAAGGCCTCGACACGACGATCCAGGTCACCCTCGATCAGATGCTGTACCACTGCAGCATGGTCACGCGCGCGGTGAAGCGCGCGCTCGTCGTCTGCGACTTGCCGTTCATGACGTTCCAGGTCAGCGCCGAAGAAGCGCTGCGCTGCGCGGGTCGCCTCTTCAAGGAGGCGGGCGCAGAAGCCGTCAAGCTCGAGGGTGGTAAGCCGTTCTGCGGCGTCGTCCAGCGACTCACCGAATCGGGCATTCCGGTCATGGGTCACCTCGGATTGACACCCCAGTCGATCCATCACTTCGGAACGTATCGCGTTCGCGGCGAGGATGAGAACGAAGCGCAGCAGATCCTCGACGACGCCAAGCGTCTCGAAGATGCCGGAGCATTCGCGATCGTGCTCGAGAAGATCCCGAGCGATCTCGCGCGACAGGTCGCCGAGTCGGTCGAGATCCCGATCATCGGCATCGGCGCCGGTGTCGACGTCGACGGGCAGATCCTCGTGACGCACGACATGCTCGGGCTCTTCACGCGCTTCCACCCGCGTTTCGTCCGGCGCTATGCCGAAATCGCGAAGGAGATGGGCAGTGCGTTCGAGGCGTACGCGAGTGACGTGCGCGCGGGCAAGTTCCCGTCGGCCGACGAATCCTACGACTAGTCGAGCGCGTGGACACTAGAAGCCCGGCCGAGAAGCCGAGCCTCTAGTGTCCGCACGGCAAAAACTCAGTTACATGCACGTGCGCACCGTCCTTCTCGAGGTGGCGATCGAACGCCACCTCGGAGTGACTCCGCTCCGGGGAACTCGAAGGACACACGAAACATGCAATCCGTATCGAATGCCGTTCCCGGCCTGTCGTATCTTCGCTCGCGAACCAATGCGTTCATGCTCGCGCTCGCGATGTTGGCATGCACCGCGTTTGCCGGCACCGCGCAAGCACAGACGATCACCGTGACCATCTTCACCGGCGGCGGATCGATCCATGTCACCGCATCCGGCGACGGCTCGTGGAAGACCGACATTGGTGAGAACATCCAAGGCGAGACGAGCGGCAAGTTCGAAGTGCAAGGCGGTGTCGTCGTCATCAAGGACGGCAACGGAAACCCACTCGCCGCGCTGGGCGGCCCCACCTATTACATTTGGGACCCGAAGACCCAGACTTGGGTCGAGGCTGGTTTCTGGGGCGTCGGAAGACCGTAGCAGCGAGTTGATCGATACCGGCGACAGTCCCACGTGACTCCTGTCGCGTGGGACCGACGTCAAGGATCGAGTTCGCGAACCGGCCGAGCACCGACGGCCCAGACGCGGAGGTCCGCGGGGAACACCGCACGGAATGCAGAGCGAGCCGCATCGGGTCGCTCGCCGCAACTTCCTCCACGTACGATCCTGCTCTTCGAACGCAAGGGATCCCCGCGGTGCGCGTCGAGTCCGGACGAAGGTTCCGCGTAGGTCGCGTCATCCGGTTCGAAGCACCACTCTGCGACGTTTCCATGCACGTCGTGCAAGCCGAACGGATTGGGCGCGAAGGAGCCAACAGGCGCATGGAACGTCCATCCGTCATCGAGTCGGTCCTCGATGCGCCATTGCGGAACCTCGACCCCGGCGTGTTTGTCCGCGAGATTGGCGGCGCCCTGCAAGGACTCGGGCTCGTTACCGGTCCACCATCGCGTCTTCGTCCCGGCACGGCACGCGTATTCGAAGCGCGCTTCGCTCGGTAACGCGAGACCATGCCGTGCGAACAGCTCGGCGCAGTCGAGCCAACTGACTTGTTCGACCGGATTCCGCTCCGTGTTCTTGCCGCGACCTGCGGCGTGGTAGCTCGGGCATTTGCCATGACTGAGGTTTGCCCATTGCGCCTGCGTGATCTCGTGTTTGGCGATCAAGAACGGCGACAAGCTCTCTTGGTGCACGGGCACGCTCGGCCGCGGCGATGGCGCAGCTTCCCCCATCGTGAAGGAGCCACCGGGAAGAAGCACGAAGACGATGCTCGCATCGCTCGCCATGTGTAGAAGCCCATCGCCATCCCGCACGGGCACGCTCCCGGATGCGAGGTGGGCAAACTCCTGCAAGCCGCTCCGAGGATCGGCACCGAGCGGAATGAGACCGATTTGTGGAATCAGCTCGAATCCCTCGAAACGCGCATCGGACGCAATGGTGTCGATCGCGCGCTGCCAAGCAGCGCGATGGTCGTCGATCGATCGCTTCTCGATCGTCGTCGCCCAGGTGAGGCGGGTGGCGACGCGAGCCATCGTCCCGATGTCCGGTCTCGCGAGTTCTTCGATGCCGTGGACGAGGTCGCCGAGCGTGCGGTGCAAGAAGTTCGTCTCATCGCGTCCCCGCGCCGCGTCGCTACCGAGAAGCGTCGCCAACTCGTCGCGCCGCTCACGCAACATCGAGAGGTCACGCACGAGGGGTCGCGCTGCATCGAGCCACGACCGGATCGCATCCACACGCGCTGGATGCGCAGGATACGTCGTTTCGACGCTCCCCAGCACGCGCCGCAGTTCTTCGACTCGGGACACGATACGGAAGTTGTCGAGGCTCAGCTCAGCGCGTCGCCACGCGAAGAATGTGACGGCACCGAGAACGCCGACGACGCCCACGATCGCGATCATCATGCGCAGGCGTTGACGAGCAGCCTGCGCGCGGACACGAGCCTCTGACTCGGCGAGTCGCGCATGCTCGGCGGCACGTTCGATATCGCCGAGATACTCAGCGACTCGCTCGGCGACGACGTGCGCGTCGGCCGGGCGCTCCGACTTGTCGGAATCGAGGCAGGACGTCACCAGCGCTTCGAGTTCATCAGGGATCGAGAGTGCTTGCAGAGAGGCGCGTACTCCGTCGACGTTGACATTGGCGCCGTATCGCACGCCTGCCGCGACGATCGTCTGCCCGGTGAGGATCTCGAAGAGCATGGCCCCGAGCGCATGCACGTCGGCACGTGCATCGAGGATCTCACCCCGATCTTGTTCGGGTGGCATGTAGGCGGGCGTCCCCGCGATGACGTGCCCCAATGCGGTATCGCCGATGGCCTTGCCGATCCCCCAGTCGACGAGCACGACCTCGCCGAACGCACCGATCATCACGTTGCTGGGCTTGAGATCGCAGTGCACGATCCCCCGCGCATGCGCATAGGCCACGGCCTGGCAGCAATGCTCGAACACGGTCAAGAAGCGCGTTCGATCCTGCATCGGCGACGCACGCTCGCCGAGAAGAGTGGCGAGCGTCGTGCCCTCGACGAGTTTCATCGTGAAGAAGGGTCGACCGTCCAGCACACCGAGGTCGTAGACGGGCACGATACCCGGGTGTTCGAGACGCGCCGCGAGTCGCGCCTCGTCGTGGAAGCGACGCACGATCTCCGGTCGATCGAGTACGTCCTCCGACAAGAACTTCATCGCGACTTCTCGACCGAGTCTGGTGTCGTGACTCCGGTACACGACGCCGAGGCCTCCGCGTCCGAGCTCGTAGCGGATCTCGTATTCACGTCCCGGCGCACGCGTGTCGGGGCTCGGGACGGTCGCGGCTTCTGTCGCTGCGGCGGCAAACGCGCGCTTCAGCGCGGCTTCGAACCGAGCATCGCCGGGCTCCGTAGTATCGTCGGGCTCCGCCATAGCATCGTGCTCCTCATCCTCGTGCTCGCACATCGAACGGAGATCGGATCCCTCATCGCATGCGGGTGTGACGGCGACGATCGATCGGGGCGGTTCACGGCACACGCACCGAAGTCGGAACCGCGACACTCGGACAGCAGATACGGACGTTCTGAAAGTCGAGCACGACGAACGCGTGGTATGCCGTCGAGGGCCACATCGGATGGAACACGTCGCTCGATGCCCGACCCGACGCGTCGAGGATACCGACCGAAGGTAGCAGCGTGTTGGGCGATGCGAGGAGCAAAGAGGTGTACGCATCGAACGTGAGTGGCAGGTCGAACCACGGCAACCTCGTCGGTCCCGTACCCGTCAGTGATCCGAGCAGCAGCCAGACCTTGCCCGCGTTCGCGGTTCCGGCATCGAGATCCATCGTGCGCCAACGCTCGTTCGCGTCGACCCAATGCACGTCCGTCACGAGGGAGAGACGGTTCGGGCTGAGCACTTGAGCGCGAGCTCCAACGAAGCCTTCGGCATCGCGATAGGACGACCCATCCGTTGGAGCACCGACGACGAAGTCCGCGGTTCCGTCGCCGTTGACGTCGCTGAGATTCGCGATGCTCGAACCGAAAGCCCCCTTCGTTCTCCTACCGAGGAACGTCTCGATCACCCTCCCGTCGACACCCGAGAGCACCTGCGCGCGGCCAACGTCGACGAAGCGCGACTCGTCGTGCCCTGGCGCTCCGACCACCACGTCGGGGACGCCATCTCGATCGACATCGCCTGCCGCTGCAACCGCGGCCCCGAACGCCTCGAAGGGATTCGTGCCTGTCGTCACCCACAGCGATTTGCCGGTCATACCGCTCTGCAATGCGACCTGCCCTTCGAGATGCGCGCCGCTGCGAGGGCTCCCGATCACGATGTCGTCGACGCCGTCGCGATCGACGTCTCCGCAGGTCGCGACCGACGTGCCGAACGAAGAATCACCACCGGTCCACGTGTGGATCGCTCGCCCGGTCTTGCCGCTGTGAAGCACGACGAGCGGTCGATTGCCGTTGCCGCTCGCATCCGCCATCGAGCGCACGAGTACGTCCGCGTACCCATCGCGATCGAGATCGCCTGCCCGAGCGACGACATCGCCGAGCCCCGTGGCAGTCGTGTCGCGGACACTCCACAACAAGCGACCGTCCTTCGCGCTCACGACGCGGACCTGGCCGACGTATGTACCGGTTCCCGTCAGCGAGCTGTACGCGAAGTCGGGGGTCCCATCGCCGTCACAATCGCCGAGGCCTGCGATGGACCAACCAACGCGCTCTTCGGCGGCATCTCCTTTCAGAACACTCAGGACACGCAGCGTGCGCCCCGACCACACGCGAACGACGCCAGTCACCAGCGACGTGATCGCGAAATCGGCATGTCCGTCCCGGTCGACGTCGCCGACACCGGTGACGCTCCAACCCAGTTGTTCGAACGCACTCCCTCTCACTTCGAAGATCGTGAGACCCGTGCGCCCCGACACGACGAGTGCGCGTCCACTCTGTGCGCCGTTCGCGCTCGAGAACGGCGCCCCCACGATCCAATCCGGAGCACCGTCGCCGTCCACGTCCCCGCAGCCGGCAACGGTTCGGGCGAAGGACTCCGTCGACAGACCTTCGATCTTGAAGAGGTGGAAAGGCCGGTTCGGTCGTGTGGCCAGTTGCGAAGCAACCGATCGCGCCATCGCCATCGCCGCGACGACGAACAGAAAGGCGAAGGATGCAGACGCGCGAAGAGCACGCGCGAGAACGTTGTATTTGGTCGACATTGGAACCTCCATCTGCAACGGGTTCCGTCGGTCGCACGTTTTCGGGCACGGATAGTCGAAAAAACCGTACGGGCTCAGTCGGTTGCCAACAGATCGATCAAGCGCGCGCATTCGGCGTCGACGTCGAGACTGCCGTGATCGACGACGACTAGGCGCAGCGTCTCGCGGAACTCGCGGCGAGCGCGCCGATAGTCGTTGTGGACACGTGTCGCCTCGAGCGCGAGGCGCTCGGCGATCGTTCGGATCGGCAGACCGTCCTCGATACGTAGTCTCAAGATTCGGTAGCGCTGACGAAACTCCTCGTCGCGGTCCGCTCCGATCGCCGCGTGTCGCCGCACGGCCTCGGTCATGATCCCCAAGGCCCAGGCGCGATCGAAGACGCGCGACAACGAAGCGTCACGCGCCGGCAGCTCTTCGAGGATCGAGGTTTGGCTCGCCGTCAAGCGACCGCTTCGCGCGACACGCTCCTCGTGTCGCCTTGCGACGTTCCTCACGATGCCGAACAAGAACGCACGAAAACTCCCGCGTTCGGCATCGGCAGCACGCAAGGCGCCATCCTGTTTGAAACACTCGACGAAGACATCCTGCACCGCATCCTCGACATCGTTCGTCAGCGATGCACGACACCACCGCTCAAGGAGATACGCACGGATCGGTGCTGCATAGCTCTTCCAGAAGAGCGCGCGCGACTCCGCATCCCCTCCGGCAGCAGCATGGACGATCGTCCAACACGTCGGCTCCATCGCGGGAAACGTCCCTCAGTCGTCGTCGGAGACGCCTTCGACGACGAGACCGAGCCGCTGATAGGTCTTCGTGAACTCCGTCGACGACCTCTCCGAGACGAGCACGTGTCCGCTCTGCACACCGCCAGCGTAGACGAGGCACTGTTCGCACGCGAAGCACACGACGAGGTCGAACACGACACCGTCATGCACGAGGCGGATCCCGTGACGCGGTTCGAAGCAGTCGGCGACCGATTCGTCCTGCTTGCTCGCGATCGCGAGCGCGAACAGGGCTGCGAGTTCTTTCTTGTCCTCCGCGTGCTCGAGCACGCGATGACCGATCACGGGATATCCGTGCAGCGCCATGGCCGTCTTGCGCACGAGCGGCATGAGCGGATCATCGACCTCGAGGTCCTCGGGGTACGGATAGAGCGAGAACACCTCGGTGATCGCACACGACTCGAGAGCAGAATACAGCTCGGGTCCCAAGGCTCGTTCGACCTTGGCCGTGATGCCATCGGCGATCGCCTCGACGATCGCCGAACCCAGTTCTGTCGACCGTTCGGTGGCGCAGCCGAGGGAGAGCCACGCACAAGACAGGACGATGCACTGAAGGAACCGACGCATGCGCTTGATGATAGCGATGGGCCTCGTTCCACGCTGCTACCGGCGCCGCCGTGCGACATAGATTCTCGACATCGCACGTTCGTCGTGCGTATCTGATACAAGGTCCGTGGCTTCCGATTCGAACACGATCACGCGACCATCGGCACTCGCACACGGAGCACGACTCGCGCCGTTCGCACCGGATCCGCGTTCGCCACCGGTCAGCAGCCGGCGGGACGAAGCGCGGAGAAGCCACAGCTGCGACTGACTCTCGAACACGATTTCTGCCTCGTCGAGGTCGGTACCGATGATCGCGATGGACGCTCCGTCCACGCCGAAACCACGGCCCTTCTCGTCGACCGAAATGCGCTGGATTCGATCTCCCGCGAGATCGCATGCGAACAGTTGCTCCGTGCCGACTTCGTCGATCGTGACGAGATTGGTTGCCCGTGTCTGGACGAACGCGTGCGTCGACGTCAACCCGACGAGTCGCATCGAGAAGTCCGGCATTCGTCCGTACTCGCTGCCAAGCGGACGAACCGAGCCCGTCGTAACATCGGCGTAGAACGACGGCATTGCCCAGCGCGGATGCGGCTCCTCGTGGACACGCACGTGCATCGTGTACGCAATCGATTTTCCCTCCGGCAACACCTTGCCGAAGCACCTGGCGTCATCTACCGACTCGGGATTCCGCCAACGCACTCGGCGCGTCCGGCGATCGAAGAGCACGAGGTGACGTGGCTGCTTCGCGGACCGAACGGCTTCGCAGTAAGCGACGACGTTGCCATCGGCACTGATCGACGGTGGTGCGGCGAGTGCGTCCGCACCGCAAGGTTCTCCATCCGCATCGATGCTGACACACGTCACCAGGCCCTGCTCTCGATCGAACACGAAGCAATCCCAAGCTTCGTTGTCGTCTGCTTCGACGAGGTTCGAGGCCAGGCTATGAAACGCGACGAACCGACCGTTCGCCGAAATGGACGCGAAGATACTCGGTCCGTCGGGCTCGATACCGACCGCAGGAAGCACGCGAATCGTGCGGTTCTCCTCGATGTCGTGTACGAACACGTCCGCAGCTCGATTTCGATCGCCGACCACGAGATTGTTCGCGTCCGACACGAATGCCACGAATCGCCCATCCGCGGAGAGGGACGGCTCGTAGCACGCGCCATTCGGCAGGCCGCCGTCGATCGCACGGCTGACGAGCGCATGGCTCGCGATGACCGGGAGTATGGTCGAGGGCGACGACGACGACGACTCTGTCGATTCGACTCGCACTCGCTCGCGAGTCGTGACGTCATCCGTACTCGCGTCTCGCGACCATCGTCTGATCGCGTCAGCCTTGGTCGCTGACGACGACTCGCGCATTTCCGCGAGCGACTTGCGCTCGGCCAACACGCGCATCGCGAGCTCTGCGATCGAACGATGCCCTGTCGACTCGTGTTGCTCGAGAGTTCTTACCGTACGGTCCTGTAGTGCACCGTCGCGCCGAGCGTACCACGCGAGCAAGTAGTCCAAGAACGTGCCCGGAGTATCGAGCGAATGCGTGAGCAGCGCCTCACGCTGCGTAGCATCGAGCGTTGCCCACCACCTCTCGAGTGCAGTGCCGAGTTCAGGCACGACACCGGGGAAGTGCGGCCAGCGCACCAAGCGCGACCACCGATGTCGTCGGACAGCGTATTCGAAGTTCCCGTTGCGCTCGTGAAACCGCGCGAGACTCGCGTGCGCCATCGGCGTGAGGACACCGCGCTGTTCGATCCGTGCGTAGATCGCGGCAGCTTCGTCGACGCGCCCGAGGTCGAACAGTGCATCGGCTTCGACACGATGTCGAGCACCGTACAGGCCGAAATTGTCGAGTGTGGCCGCATCCCGGATCGTGCGCAGCGCGTACGCGGCATCGCCGCACCGTAGCGACGCATCGGCGAGGCGAACGCGGAGAAAACCCGCCTCATCGAAATGTCGAGACGCACGCTCGAGCCTCGGCCATGCGAGCGCCGGACGGCCGCTTTGCCAGTAGACCTGTCCGAGTGCGGCATCGACGAAGGAATCTTCGGTGCGCGCGAGGTCGAAACCTCGCCAAGCGTCGATGCAGAGTTCGTAGCGCCCGTTCAGGAGCGCATGGAGCCCGAGACATCGCCGGTCGAGGGTCGACGCTGCCCTGAGGCGCCCACGCACATCCGCTCGCTCACGCCTCGAGATGAACTCGGCCGTCAGCGGCGCCGTAACTTCGAGACCTCGGGTCGACACAGCCAATCCATCGAGCGCAGCGGCCGATGCATGCACGACCGCGCGCTCTGCTCGCAAGGCCATGTCGTCACGCAGGTCGAGCGCCTCGTCATAGAGCGGCAGCGCTTTCTCCAACACGTGCCGCAGGGCGTAGCGAGTATGCCTCGCAGCCGTTCCGCGCCCGAAGAGTGCTGCGGACACTTTCTCGTCGAAGCTCGGGTCGAGCAGAACGAGGCGCGCGCGTCGAACGAGTTCGTCGACACGACCCGGAATCGCTGCACGATCGAGCACGTACTGGATGATCACGACCCCCAGCACGAGCACCAACGCCGCGCCGGAAAACGCTCCGATCACCGAACTTCGATTGCGACGGACCGCCTTGAGAACGCGTACGAACGGGCTTGCAGGTCGCGCACGAATCGTGCGACCGGCGAGGTAACGCGCTAGATCCGCATGCACGTCGGCACACGTCGCGTAGCGTCGCGAAGGCGCTGCATCCATGCACGCGAGCACGATCGTCTCGAGGTCCTTCGGAAGCTTGGGCTCGAGTTTGCGCGGAGCGACGAAATCCCCGACCTCGATCTTGCGCAGCATCGCAGGACTCGACGGCGCCGTGAACGGAACGCGACCCGTCAACGCGTGATACATGGTGACACCGAGTCCGTAGACGTCGGTTCGTTCGTCGACGACTCCACCAACGAGCTGTTCCGGAGCCGCGTACGAAGGCGTCCCGAGAAAGGCACCGGTCCGCGTCTGAATCGATGCAGCCTCGTCGCGCACGACACCGAAGTCGGTCAGGACCGGCGTGCCGTCCGCACGAATCAGGATGTTCGACGGCTTGACATCGCGATGAAGAAACCCCGCAGCATGAACCGCCCGAAGCGCGTCCGCGATGTCGACACACCAGGCCGCAACGGTGTCGAAGAACCCAGCCCGAGTCTCGAAGCCATCCAAGAGACGCGACAGTCGCTCCGGTCTCGCAGGCAGATCGACGGACCTCAGCGCATCGACGAGCTGGAGCAGGCTGCGACCGTCGACCCACTCCATCGCGTACGCGGGAACGCCCGCGACATCGAGCACTTCGAAGATCTCGACGACGCTCCGATGACGGATGCGCGCGATCGCGAGGGCCTCGGCGCGGAAGCGAATCCGCGCCTCCTTCGACAGGCCGGCATTGTGCGGAAGGACTTTCAGCGCGACCAAGCGATTCGCGAGCGCGAGCTGCCTGGCGAGGTAGACGGTTCCCATCCCACCTCGTCCGAGTTCACGCAGGACGTCATAGCCAGGAACGGTCGGAAGCGCTTCCGGCGCGACGACCGCCACGTCGGAAGCCAAATGCAAGAGCTCCTCGATCTGCGACTCGAGGTGTGGGCGCTCGGAA
>JAGQQW010000100.1 GCA_020426005.1 Planctomycetota bacterium
TGCCATGTATTCGGGCGTGCCGAGGATCTGCCCCTGCTGCGTGTAGAGCGTGGACTCGGTCAGCGGTTGCGCCGTCGCTTTGGCGAGACCGAAGTCGATGACCTTGACCGATGCACCGCTGTCCGTCGTGACCGCGAGAATGTTGGTGGGCTTGAGGTCGCGATGCATGACGCCGCGCACGTGCGCATGCTGCACCGCCGCGCAGACCTGTAGGAAGAGCTCGAGACGCTCGCGAATGCCGAGCTTGCGGCCGTCGCAATAGGTCGTGATCGGCTCCCCCTTCACGAGTTCCATCGCGAACCACGGCTGCCCCGTCTCGGTGCTCCCGGCATCGAACACGCGAGCGATGTTGGCGTGTTCCATCAAGGACAAGGCCTGGCGCTCGGTATCGAAGCGCGCGAGCACTTCCCTCGTATCCATGCCGAGCTTGATGACCTTGATCGCGACGCGGCGACGGACCGGAACGCGCTGTTCACCGAGGTAGACGACCCCCATGCCTCCTTCACCGAGGATGCCGAGTACGCGGTACGGGCCGATCGTCTCCGGTCCATTGCGATCGTCGGGCAAGGTGTCGTCCATGCGTGGCTCCGAGGATACGCGAGGAGGGCGCTCGCTTCATGCGGGATCGGCTATCGTGCCGCGATGCTCACGCTCTACGACAGTTCGGTCTCGGGCAACTGCCTCAAAGTACGGCTCCTCTTGACGAAGCTCGGCATCGAATTCGAACGCGTCGAGATCTCGGTGCGCGGTGACCGCGAGCCGGCCAAGCGAGAACGCTTCCTCGCCGGCAATCCTCGTCGCAAGGTGCCGACCGTCGTGCTCGAGGACGGCACCTCACTGAGTGAATCGATGGCCATCCTGCTCTGGTTCGGTGACGGGACACGCTTCGTGCCGAGCGATCGCCTCGAGCGCCAACGCGTGCTCGAATGGCTCTCCTTCGAACAGAACAACGTCGAGCCTGCGATCGCGGTGCTTCGGCACGCGTTGACCCTCGCGGAACGAACGCCGGACCCAGCCGTCGAGGCGTTTCTCCGTAGTCGCAGCGAGAGCGTGCTGGCCGTGATGGACGCTTGGATCGCGGGTCGCGAGTTCTTCGTGGGCGACCACGAGACGATCGCGGACATCGCACTCTTCGGTTATTCGCATCTCGCGCGCGACGCAGGCATCGACCTCGATGCCTTCGGTAACGTCGTGGCATGGCACGAGCGCATGCGCGAGCAACCCGGCTTCGTCGCGCTGGGTTCGTGATCGTCTTGCAACGCGGCGGCTCGTTCTTCGTAAGCCTCCCGTCATTCGAGGTTCGTCAGGAACAAGGACGCGGACATGCAACGACGTAGCTTCCTCGGTGCAGGACTGGCCGCTGGTCTCGGCGCTCCTGGCACCGACGCCGAGAACCGAGCCGACCGCACGTCAACCGCGGGCAGAAAGCTCGATCGAAACGGGTTCGTGAAGAACGTCCTCAGGGCGCCGCGCGATCGCGTGCCGGCGCTCGTCGTAGGAGCCCATGGCGAAGGCATGTCCGTGCGCGACCTCCTCGGCGCAGCGCTCCTCGCCGGAGTCCAGGAAGTCGCTCCGAGCCCGATCGGCGGCCCGGTTCATTGCATGATGATGGTCGCATCGGCCAGCTACGTGCTCCGCTGGCTCGAGGATGATCTCCGGCTGATGCCGGCAGTCTTCAACCTCGACAGAGTCAAGAACAGCCAGACTCGTGACGAGAACGGGCCGCGCTTTTCCATGCGTGAAGCGATCGTCGACGCCAGTGTGCACAAGGCTTCGAATACGGAACTCGAGCGCGCGTTCAGCGCTGCGCTCCGTGATTGGAAACTCGAGCAGGCGGAAACGCTCGCGATCGAACTTCACGATCGGCTGTCACCCGTCGAGTTCTTCGAACTCCTCTGGCCGGCGGCGATCCGCGACTTCCGCGTCATCGGACACAAGGCGATCTACGCATCACAAGCAAGGCGTGCACTCGAGGATCTCGGGTGGCGCGACGGGTGCGATGTCGTGCGATCGGTGCTTGCAGGATTGCTCGACCAGAATCCCTACGGACGCGCGACGTCGAAAGAGACACAGGCGATTCTCGCCCTGTACGACACCAACGCCGAGTCCGCGGCATCGCTCGAGATTGCCGAAACCAGACATGCTCGCGATCCCGAGCGAAGCCGTGAGCTCGAACTCGAGCTACGGAAACGCTCGCCAGGCGAAGCCGCAGCGGCACTCACCGCCGCGGCGAAGGACGGCGCGAACGCCGGCACCCTCTGGGACGCATTACGGCTGCGGAGCTTCGACCAGGTACTGCGTGCACCGACGATCGCCGGGGTCCACCCGGTCACGTCGATCAACGCACTGCATGCGATCGCACGGACAACCCAGAATCCACGCACGGCGCGGACATGCTTGTTGCAAGGAGCTTCGTGGCTCGCGCTCTTCGAGCCATTGATCGACAACCGAACTCCAACCGAGCGGCGTGCGCTTCGCATAGACACGATCGAACCAGGTCGCGAGAAGGGCAACCCATGCGAACCGGGGGACGAGGCGCAACGCCGCTCGCGCGCCGCTCGCCTCGTCGCTGACGGCGAGTTCGAGCGCTTCGCGCGTCACTCGGTCTCAACGCTCGCGCGCAAGAGCCGAGAGGATCACGATTACAAGTTCGCTGCTGCGGCGCTCGAAGAGATCACCCATGTCGCTCCGGAACTCGCGCCGAGTCTCGCGGGTGCAGCGATGGCGTTCTTTCATCACGAAGGGGACCCCGACGCGACGGTGTACGAACGTGTTCAGGGACTGAGACACAAGTAGAGGATTCGCGTAGCGATGTTCCGCTGGATCTCGGCATGGTTCGCGAAGCGTCGGCGCGCGCGCATTCTCGCTCGTCCGATGCCGGATTCGTGGCTCGCGACGCTCGAGCACGCCGTGCCTCGATGGAACGACCTCTCCGAGAGCGAGCGCGCACACCTCTGCACGCTCGTGCGGATCTTCGTCGCCGAGAAGAACTGGGAAGGTTGCGGCGGCCTCGTGATGAACGACGAGATCCGTGTGACCATCGCGGGCTGCGCTTGCCTCCTGCTACTCGGTCTCGAGCACGACTACTACCGCAACGTCGAGTCGATCTACGTCTATCCATCGACCGTCGTGACTGCCGCACGACACTCGACGCTGACGAGGCAACTCACGATCGAGAAACCTCCGGTCCCGATTCACGGCGAGGCGATGCGAGGCGGGCCGATCGTCCTCGTCTGGGATGCGATTCGTCACGACACGCGTCATCCTCGCTCGGGTCACAACGTCGTGTTCCATGAGTTCGCACACAAGCTCGACATGCTCGACGGCCTGATCGACGGGACGCCGATGCTCGCGCCCGAGCAGTACGCACGGTGGGTCGAGGTATGCACTCGCGAGTTCGAACAGTTGCGCCACGCTGCAGCGCGCGGAGAACCGACCTCACTCGATCCGTACGGTGCGACCAACGTCGGTGAGTTCTTCGCGGTGGCGACGGAGCACTTCTTCGTCAGGCCACGCGTCATGCGCGACCAACACCGAGAGCTCTACGAGGTGCTCCGCGGGTTCTACGCGCAAGATCCCGCCGCGTGAATCGAACCTGCCCGGCAAGTTCTTCCCGCGTCGCGCCAGCGAGATCGGCGCGCCGCGCACCGACGAGGCTTCCCGCGTGTATAAAGCTCGGTGTGAATGAACACTGGCCTGCGCTGATCGAACGACGAGCCTTCGTGGCGGGCATGTTCTGCTGCGCCCTTGCGTTGCTGTGCGCGGAACGAACCTGCCCGGCGAGTTCTTTCCAACACGCGACGACCCTCGGTGCAACACCTGCAACCCAAGGCACGTCACCGGACCTCGATTCCGCGGGCTGGACACGCTTTCGCGGCCCGAACGGTAGCGGTGTCTCTGACCGACATTCGCTACCGGCTTCCCTCGGCGACGAGCATCACGCGTGGAGCGTCGATGTGCCACTCGGGCACTCCTCACCCGTGGTCTTCGACGGTCGGATCTATCTCTCGGGAGTGGAGAACGTCGAGGCCCCAGAGGGTGCACACGAAGATCTCGTGACGCTCTGCCTCGAACTCGCATCCGGCAAGACGCTCTGGAAGCGCGCGATTCGCCGCCCACGAAAAGGCCACTTCGATCAGCGCAACAACGCGGCCTCACCCACTCCATGCTGCGATGCTCGTGGCGTGATCGTGTTCTTCCCCGACCTGGGGCTGATCGCGTACGACGCGAGCGGCGCGGAGACGTGGCGTCAGGTACTAGGCCCGTTCCGCAACGTCTACGGCATGGGCGCTTCGCCGGTGCTCGAAGCGGATCGCGTCGTCCTCGTCTGTGACCAACAGGAGGGTTCGTTCATCGCTGCGTGGTCCCGCAACGATGGCAAGGAACTGTGGCGCACTGAGCGGCCATTCGCACTCAGCGGTCATTGCACGCCGATCAGCATCACCGGCCCGAAAACAGGAGCACGGCGAATCGTTGCCCCTGGATCGTTCTATCTCGATGTCTACGACATCACGAACGGAACGCGCGATTGGTTCGTCGCTGGACTGGCTTGCGAGATGAAGTCGACGCCGGTGACCGACGGCACATCGATCTACATCAATGGCTACGCTTCACCGCTCAACCAAGTGGGCAATCAAGTCGAGATCGATGAGTTCCGCGCTGCAATCGAGAACTACGACAAGAACGAGAATGGCCAGATCGACAAGTCGGAGGCACCCCGCAATCGTGCGATGAGTTACTTCGATTTCGTTGACCGCAATGCAGACGGAGCGCTCGACGAAGCGGACTGGACGATGTTGCGTGCCGCGCTGGCATCCCAGAACGGGATGCTCGCGATCCGAATCGACTCGGCGACGGCGACCAAGGAAACGGACGAACGAGTCGCGCGCGACCTCACCGAAACGAATCTCCGCTGGGCCTACCGACGCCCTGTGCCGCAGCTACCGTCCCCCCTCCTCTATCGCGGAATCCTCTATCTACTGGCCGACCAGAGCGGTCTCTTGACGATGCTGGACCCGACGACGGGCGACCTCGTCGAACGCGGCCGCCTCGAATCCGGAAAGGACAACTACTACGCGTCTCCAGTCGCTGGCGATGGCAAGCTCTGGCTCGTCGGCGAGAGCGGCCTGGTCTCGGTCGTGCGCGCCGGGAAGGAACTCGAGACGATCCACGCGCACGACCTCGGCGAAGCGTGCTACGCGACGCCAGCGCTCGTCGATGGACGCGTCCTCATTCGCAGCACGAAGCGCCTGCACTGCTACCGCTGAGCATCAGTTCCCGATCACGCAGGCCGCCACGATCGAGCGGCTCCCGGGCGGTCAGCGCTTGACCGGAGCGTCGAGTTCGAGATCGAGGGTTTGTCCTGCACGAAGCGTGGCCGTCCTCACGACGCGTTCGCGCCCATCGAGTTGGACGATGACGAGCGCAGGACCGCAGGTCAGGCCATCTTGTTCGAACACGCCCTTGCGGATCGGGACGCGATGCACGCGCGCCTCGCGTCGGTAGACGTAGACATCGTCCGGCCCTTCGGTGGCTCCAGGTAATATCCACAAGGTGCCTCGAAGGTCTTCGGAGTTCGCATCCGGCGCGCGAACACTGCCGCGCACTCCAGCGCCCGTCAGATCGAAGCGACGCGACAACGTTCTTCCACGTTCGATCGAAACGACTTCCCGATGCAGCTCGTGCCATCCCATCCCGTACACATGCAGTGTGTATTTGCCTTCGGGCACGTCAGCGATCGGGGCCATGCCCGCGGAATCCGCGTAGCCATACGACGCGAGTCCTCCGCTGCCCTTCGCCTCTCCTGGAAGCGGACGCAGCACTGCACGTGCACCTCGAACAGCGACGCCATTGACGCGAATCTCGACGCGCAGCGAACCCGTCCCGTACCGCGCCACAGCGACATCGAAGGTGCGCGTCTCGCCGGAGCGGAGCTCGACATCTCGTTGTGGAATTGCATCCTCGTCGACCCCGCCCGCGTGCAAGGGAAACAGCGAACCGAACAGCCGGTTGACGTGCACGCGCGTTCTGCCGGGGTACGCGCGCACGAGGTAGGGCCCAGGTTGGAGCCCTTCGACACGATACGTTCCGTCACGTTTCGCGTGCACCGTCCGCAAGACGCCATGCCCACCCAACACGACGACCTCGATCTCCTCGCCGTGCGCGGTGTCGATGACGCGGCCGGTCAACACCGCCCGCTCTCCCGCGATGACATGAAGATCATCACGCGAAGCCGATACTGTGAACGGCGCCGTCTCGTGATCCGCAAGTCGATCGTCGCGAACCGACAACGCAACACGACCAGGACGACATTGCAAGAACTCGAACCGGCCTCCTTGCTGGGTGCGCACTCGCTGCTCGACGACCCCGAGTGGACCGCTCTTCGCGAACACCCACGGGTAAAGCGAACGCCTACGGTCGAGTTCGTCACGCGGAGGCTCGAAGACGCGTCTGAGTTCGATGGTCGCGCCTTCGATGCCTTGCGGGTCGTGCGCGGTGGTCAACATCCCGGCGAGCCTCAATCCAGGGACCACTTCGACTCGGACGACTGGAGCAGGACGTGTCCGCTGCAGCTCGACCGGTTCGATCTCGGCATACGCGTGTTCCGGTGACGCGACGCATACCGCATAGATCCCTTCCTGCAGGCCCTCGAGCAGGAACCGGCCACCTGCGTGTGTCGTCGGCTCACCGAGTTCGCTCGGGGCGACACGTGGGCGCGACTCGCTCAACTCCGCAACGCGGAGCTGTCGTGCTTCGAGCTCGGTGAGGAGTCGTGATTGGCGCTCACGCTCGGCGGGATCGACGGTCGCGAGTGATTCGCGGAGGGTGCGCATCGTCCGAGTGAGCTGCTGCGACAGCGTGCCGTTCTTCTCGGGCGCGATGGTGCCGAGCGCTCGTGCATACACGGCGAAGGACTCGACCGGTTCGCCCGACCGTGCGTCGACGACTCGCCCTTTGATGCTCAGGCCGCTCGCGAGACGTAGCACGAGGTCTGTCTTCACTTGCGGATCGATGCGTTCGTGTTGCACTTCGAGAAATCCGTCTCGAAACGCTCGCACCCCGAGAGGACCAGGCGGCAACGCATCGATCGCGAAGCTGCCATCCTCGAGACTCGTCACCGTCGCGAAGAACCGCGGCTCCGAGCACCTGAACTCGACAGCGGCACCCAGCACGGGTTCGTCATCGGGCCCGATGACGCGCCCGCGGATCGAGAATCCTTGCTCGAGCACGATTGGGTCCGCGATGACCTCTTCGCCGTCCATCACGCGCAGCACGCTCGTCTTGCGACGCTGCGTTTCGGCAGCAACGGCTTCCACGCGGTACGGTCCGGGCACGAGGTGTTCGAAGACGTAGGTACCATCCGCACCTGTGACGATCGGCGGCCAAAGACGACCGGCGTCAACAGTCGCGGGCCACGAACTGGTGGCGAACGGCATCAGCGTCACGGTCGCGCCCGCGATCGGGCGTCCGAGACGATCGACGCGTCCACGAATCCGACCACCCCGTTGCAAGTGCACGTCGATCTCCTCGGCGCGGCCCGCACCACCCGCAGCCGTGAGATCGTGGCGCAGTAGTGACGGAGCGTGGCCGTTCGCGAGCACGAGCAGCGTGACGTCGCTCTGCTCTTTGGGTACGACGAGTTCGAAGCGGCCTCCGTCATCGGTCGTACGAGGTGTCTCGGCACGCACATCTCCGACGATCGCATTCGCGAGCGGGTCCTTATCGGCATCGAACACGCGCCCTGCGATGAACATGACGGTGCGGTCCGGATCCATGCCCTCGCGTGCCGTACGCTCGCCATCGTCACGCACCTCGGCATTTGGCGTGGTGCGCGCGTTTCCGACGCCACTGGCGACTCCGTTCGTGCTCGAATCGACGGGCAGGTTGACAGGCTCGATCGACGAGTGCCCCGAGAACGACCAGACGAGTACGCCAGCACACGCCACAATCGTGGCAATCAGGATTGCATGTCGTGAGGCACGCACCACCATCAGCGCTTGTCGCCGAGACGCAGGTAGAGCTCGAGCAACTCGCGATACGCGACTTCGAACGCACGCTTGTTGACGTCGTCAATTGCGAACGGTGCATAGCGTTCAATGAGCTCGAGTCGCGATTTGATGATCGGCAGGTCGACTTCGGACGGGTGGTCGTTGTCGGAATAGCCCTCGTCGACCATGTCGATGATCAAGTCCGAACGCACACCGGGCGGTTGGTTTCGATCGTTGATCGCACGCAACCAGGTCTTTTCGGCTTCGGGATCGGTACCGAGATACCACAGCGCGCGGAACGCGATCTTGGTCGGCACCGACACGTCGGGGTTCGCGCCGCCACGACCTGCCGTTGCAGGCGTCGTCCCTGATGTGCTGCGTACGGGCCATGCTCGGGCGACGTCGTTCGAGACCCCGAGAGTGCTCGAACCAGCTGCCTGTTCCGATGTCGTCGTCGACAATGCGACTCGGTCCACGATACGCGGCGCCGCAACACTCTTCTCCCCACCCTTCTCGCCGCTCTTGGCGACCTCGGACATCCCGGATGCGACGACACGGAGCCCATCGCTCTCCGTCTTCGTCTCGTGATTCTGAGACGGCTTCACTCGATCGACTTCGGGCGTCCCCTCACGGGTCAGCCACAGCGCAGCAACTGCGGCACACACAAGCACCGGCATCAGGGCGATCGCGGGTTTCATCGAAGGCAGCTCTCGGATGAGGGATGTCCGTAAGGCACCCACGCTAGTCGTCGCGCATGAACACAAGCTGAACGATCGCGGATGAAGATCTCCTACGACGACTGCCTCCCGTCGAACGGCGACGACAGCTTCGACTCCGCCATCAAGTCCGGAACGACCAACGCAGTGTCTTGTTGTTTCGACCGGTGAGTTTCGCAGTGACGTGAATCGTACGTCCTCGAGGGAAAGGCTCCTTGGGAATCAGGAACCAATATCGTGGCGGAGCCCACTCCGGGTTGGTTGGCGCGGACGGCGTCGAGAAGTGACAGTCCAAGAGGTCTCCATCGGTTTTGTCGAGACGGGCTTCCATCGCGACGCCGAACTCTGCACCGGAGGGGATGCCGGCACCGACGTGCAGTGAAATCACGAGGCCGAGGTCTGCGGGATCCGTGCCTGGCAACGGAGACGGGCCGACACGTCCGAGGCTTCTCGGGACGCCACGCGCGTCGGGGCTCGGCCAAGGAAGCGCCCACATCGTGTCGCTCTTCGAACTGTCGACGTCCACATCGACGAGCGACGCGGCATCCGCAACGGCGACGTCCTTGTCGCGCGCCCAACCGACGGCCAAGAGATCCGGATCGAGGATCGCACGTCGTGTGTACGGGTTCGCGAGCCACTCCTCGAACGAGTCTGCCGGGACGCTGGTGGCGAAGTCGACGAGCGGCGGCGCGACACCCCATCGCCCGCGAGGGCCGACCATGAGCAGCTCTCGCATTCCCTGATCTTCTTCGAGATCGAATCCAACGCGCTCGCCACGCCGAACCTGCTCGATGACTTTCTTGGCTAAGACCGCGGTCGCGCGGCAGAGATCGGGGTGGAGGTGCAGTGCGGGACGTGCGGCCAAGTCCGGAACCGTAAAGACCGTCTTCATGAGCTCACCGCCGAAGGCGCGCTTCCTGAGGTCGTTCCAATCCTCGAGCGCCTTCGTCGCTTCTTTGTCGAACTCGTACTCCTCTTCGAGGCTGCAGCACTCGAGGAGGCTCGGTGGCGGACCGAGCAGCCAGCGACGGAAGTCACTTTCGAATTCGGCGATCGTCAATTCGGTCGCACGCTCGAAGTATGGCACGTAGTCCGCACCCGCTTGAAAGACACCGTCTTTGATGTGACCTCTTGCGAGCGGTCGGAGCAACTCCAGGATGGGACCGGACTCGGCCCAGTGCTCGACGACGAGTGTGCTCTTCACCAGCTCCTTGCCTCGCAGATCTCCCATCTGAGCAGTGAAGCACTCCACGATGCTCGGCGCGGATCCCTGCTGCACCAACCAGGACATCCACTCTCGTGTGCCGTACGTACCCGCCCGACGATACGTCGCCGGATCGATGCCACCTGTCAGGCGGAGCATCGACGCCTTCGTGCCGTCGACATGCTCTGTCTCGACTTGGACGATGTCCGGCATCTTCGCGCCGATGACAGCCTCGCACGACCAGTTGCAAAGCCCGGCCCGCAAGAACGGCGGCATCCGTCGTCCCCAAAGGAGGTCGACGACACACAGCGTCTTGACGTACTCGTCGTCTTCGTGACGCAGGACTTCCCACCCACGACGATCGTGGAACGACGCCCAACGCTTCGCATGCGGGGCATTCTTGGGGTCGATCCCTTTGCTCTTCGCGGCGGAATCGACGACTGCTGCATAGTCGTCACCATCGACGAGAACCCACGTGTATCCGGATTCGGCGCGCTCGACCTCCGATCGTCCGCTGATCAACCACTCACCGAACGCTGCCGCACGCATCGCGTCTCGAAGTATCGCGACCGCGCGCTTCTCTTCGAGAACCGTGAAGAACGACAGGTTCTCGAACCGCAACCGGAGACAGTCCTTCTCGCCGAGACCTTCGAGAACCTCATGCGTGCTCGTCTCGACTTCGATCTCGGGGTCGAAGCGCTTTGCGGTGAGCACGGCCGCTCGAATTTCGTCACGACGAGCCTCCCGCTTCTTGTCCTCCTCGTCCCACCAGAAGATCCTGCCATCGACTTCGACGCGCTCACGACCCAAGACGGCATTGGCAGCCGCATGTCGTGAATCGAACGCGAGGACTTCGAACGCGAGCTGGATCTTCGAGTCCCCTTCGAGCTCGTTCAGGCGTGACCCGAGGTCGTCCACGATCTTCTCGATCGACATCACGACGCGCTTCGGGACCGCCTTCGGCGCTCGTCGCTTCGCGAGTGCCTTCGTACACGCGCCATCGCTCTCTTCGAGTTCGTCGCTCTTCGCCCCGAGATTGCGAAGCGACCGTCGCAAGCCGACGACGGCATCACGCTGTCCGAGCGACGCCAGCTCCAGACGTATCTTTGCAATGGCTTCGCGTTGGGACTTCGATGCGAGCTCTTCCTGCGGTGCGGCGACCACACAGGCACAGAGCGCGGTATGCCACAGGAACGTACGAACCGTACGAACAACGGCTTCGAGCATGGGGGTGAACATGCGACGAGACTGCACTCGGAATTGTCGCTTTGCAAGTGGTCTCATCGCAGCCGGACCTCGGATTCCCGATCGTGCGCGGGCGAGGGATTCGAGTTGACCTGCACGCTGCGAGCATCGGCGCTCATGGCGTATCGTGCCGGACGCTATGCACGCCAACATACTCGTTTCGAGAGTCCAGCAACGTCTCGTTCTGGCCCGCATCCTCGCCATCTTCGTCGGCTCTCTCGCGACATTGGCCGCGCAACGCGACAACGATGCCGCGCGTAAGACGCCGCGCATCCACTCGGTGTGCGACATCTCCCAAGAGTTCACGTTCTACATGGATGGTCGGTTCTTCACCCAATACCTGCAAGGCATTGCCAAGGATGTACGCAATTGGGGAAGCCTCCACCGCCTCGACTTACACAATGTCAACCTGCTCGTTCTAGCAGACGGCGACCGTCGCATCCCGTATTCCGAAGCGTCGATCTTGCACATCGCGAAGTACGTCGAGGGCGGCGGCACCCTACTCGTGATGGCAAGACGCGGCGAACCGAAGCCGCCGGTGGACGCACTGTTGAGTCTCTTCGGCGCGAGTATCGGTCGGGAGGCATGCAAGCCACCGCTGCGCGGAGAAGGGCGCCTCACGGCAGCGCAGATCCAAGGTCGGCCCTCGACATGCTTCGAGTGCGACGATACCTGGACATCGCTCATCGTCGCGAAACGTGCCAACACACGCAGGGATGCAAAGCCAGGCACTGCGGACGACGCCACCACCCGGTTGCCGCTACTCGCACTCCGCGACTATGGAAAAGGGCACGTCCTGATCGGCGCACGCGGTCTCTTCGGACAACGTCCCGATGCAAATGACGACATCAACAAGGCGTGGCTTTCGCCGTTACTCGAATCGCTGGCAACCACGAAGACAATCGATCCCGACGAACCGCATCGCTCGACATGGGCCGAGCACGAGAAGAAGCTCGGCGCGCTCACACTCGAGTATCACGATGGGACCGAGCCGTTTGCGCGGCGCATCGCCGAAGAATACGAAACCGTCTTTCCGCACCTCGTCGCGATCACCGGTGTCGAACCCGCGAGAGGCATGCTCAAGCGCCTGCTGATCCTGCCGACCGGTGGCGGCGGTTTCAGCAGTGGTAATCGCATCGCGATCGGTGCGTTCTGGGGAAACTACCCCGAGAAGCGCTATCCAATGGTCGAACTGATCGGCCACGAAGCGGGACACTCGTGGGTGCTTCCCTATCCGGAGCCGCTCTGGAACGAGCCGATCGCGACCTACCTCGGCATCCAGGTCGGCAAGCGCCTCGGTATGAACGAAGCGGATCAGACACTCGAGCGCCAGATCGCCAAGGCACGCAAACTCGATCCCGACTTGAACAAAATCGATCCTCTCGCAAAGGACGCGCCGCGCGATCTCGTGTGGGGTAAGTCGTACTACGTGTTCGAAGAGCTCGAGCGTCGCTTCGGGCCGGGGGCCATGGCCAAGTACTTCCGCACGAAGCGCACGGTGCTCGAGCGCGGGCGCAAGGGGTACTCGATGGACGACTGCGTCGCGGTGTGGAGTCGCGCGGTCGGCGAGGATCTGTTTCCGTGGTTCCGCTCGCTCGCCTTCGGCGTCGATGCGTCGAAGACGGACGTGCGCTGACTCACGTCGCCTGCGCGGTACTCGTGCCAGAGGTGGCACGCGATTCGCCATTGTGGCGCTCATGTTCGAGACGCAATCTCACGCACCACCCATCTCGAGCGTGATTGCAGACATCAACCCGTGCGTCTATCGGCTGTTGCGGGCGTTCGCGAGATGCCCACTCGGGCAGCCACTCCCAACGCTCATGCTGACCTCCACCACCCCGGAGACCCCATGTTGTTACGCAATCGAAACCTCATTCACCTCACCCGTGCGGGTATCGCTGCGACCTTCCTGACCACGATGTCATCGATCGCACAGTCGCCGGGATGGAGCACAAGCGCACCCGTGCATGGAATCGAAAGCGCCGTCTATGACCTCGCACGCCAGCGCTTCCTCATCAATGGCGACGTCGAGTGGGACGGAACGACCCTCGCGAAGAGCCCCGAGCGGATCCCCATCACGCCCGTTGCAATGGCGTACGACCTCGCGCGACGACAAACCGTCGCATTCGGTCTTTTCGCTACGGAAAACAGTGAGACCCGGACGTTCGATGGCGCCACATGGACGCTCCGACAACCAACGACACAACCTCCCCATCGACATATCACAAGCCTCGCATACGACGCGACACGCCAGCGCGTCGTGCTGTTCGGAGGAATCGCATACAGCAACTACCTCTCGGACACGTGGGTGTGGGATGGCACCACTTGGTCGGAAGTAAAACCCGCGACGAGCCCCGCTGGACGCACGCTGCACTCCATGGCCTTCGATTCTTCCAGGAGCCGCGTCGTGCTCTTCGGCGGCAACGACGGTAGTAACACCCTGTCGGATACCTGGGAGTGGGACGGTACCAACTGGAACCAGCAACGGCCCACGACGAGCCCCACGGCCGTGGTCGATCCGTCGATGACCTACGACGCACGTTCGGGGGAGATCTTGTTGTTCGGAAAGCCCTTCTACAACGGCACCGCAGAACTATGGGCGTACAAGGCCGGGTCGTGGAGCAAATACGCTCCGAAGCTCCAGCCGAATCCAGACTCGTTCTTGCTGGGATTCGATCAGCGTCGACAACGGACCACGTTGTTCGGAAAGGGTCCCGACAGCGGTTTCACGATCTGGGAATGGGATGGGGTCGATTGGAGCCTCCGCAGGCAGCCGGACATCAACATCGTGACAAAGTCCGGGCATGGGCATGCGTTCGATAGCACGCGCTCCGCTCACGTGATCTTCGGTGGGATGGACGTGGGAGGCATGGGGCACGACGACACGTTCGAACTCCTTGGAGATGCTTGGACGAAGCCGCAGATCACGACACGACCTTCCGCCAGATTGGCGCCAGCGATGGCCTACGACTCCGCGCGTCAAAGGACGGTCCTCTTCGGCGGACGTCTGGGTATCGGGTCGCTCCCGATGGCGGACACGTGGGAACGCATCGGCGGCACGAATTGGATTCAGCGTTCACCGACAACTTCACCGACGGCGGTTACGGATCACGGGATGATCTACGACAGCAACCGCAACCGCACGGTGCTCTTCGGCGGGTATACGAGCATGGGAAGCCTCTACTTCCCCGCGACGCCTTCGAACGAGACGTGGGAATACGACGGAACCAACTGGGCGCAGATCACAACACCGAGCAAACCTCCCGCACGTGCCGACTTCGGGATGGCACTCGACCCGGTCCGCAACCGCGTCGTCGTGTTCGGGGGATACGATGGCAGAAGCCATCTCGCAGACACATGGGAATATGACGGCTCGAGCTGGCGGCTCTTCACGCCACCGACGAGCCCTTTGGCACGCTCGGGTTGTGCCATGGCCTTCGACCCTTCACGTGGACGTGTCGTGTTGCATGGCGGCGGATATGGAACGGTCGTCAAGTATCGCTGGCTCGACGACACTTGGGAGTGGGATGGCGCGAGTTGGCGCCAGATCATCACGAGCGGGGAACGCGTGAGTGGCGAGTTCGTCATGGCCTACGATCCAAGCGCATCGAGCCTCGTCATGATCGGGAGCTTTGGGTCGGTGCACCGCCTTGGCGTAGTGGCAACCGTCGCCCCACGCGGAAGCGGGTGCGCAGGAACAGGGGCAGGACCAACGCTGACAGCCAATGCGCCTTCGATCGGTTCCGAACGATTGTCGTACGACGTCTTGAACTCACAGCCGTCCATGCCGTGCATCCATGCCGTGTCACCGGCTTCGATGAACCTATCGCTCGGTAGCGGTTGCACGCTCTACGTTGCCCCACCGATCTTGACCTCTGGCACGGTGACGAACGCCTCGGGGTTCGCGGAGCTCGGCTTCGCGCTGCCATTCGACCCGACGCTGCGTGGTGTGAGCTATCACACGCAAGCCTTCGTGTTGGATGCTGCGTCACCAGTGCTCGGACTGGCATTCACGAACGCCGTGCAAACCGTGATCGGAAACTGATGCCCCCGAGGCCCCCGCTGTTGCGGGATCCCCAGGCACTCGAAGCGGAATGGCCTGGTCCTATGCCCACATACAAGAAGCAAGGGAGAGAACCCGACATGCTACGCAATCGAAACCCCGTGCTCCGCGAACGATGCACCTCCGTTCGGCACGTCCTGCTTGCAGCACTCCTGCTCGCTGCACCGTCGATCACTCAGAGCCAAGGGTGGACCACTCATTTGCCCGTATCCGCGTATGGCTTCGGAGGCGCAGTGTACGACCAGACGCGGCAGCGCTTTCTTCTGGGAGGGAACAGGGAATGGGATGGGACGACGCTCGCCGAGAGTGGAGCCCGCATTCCGGGCGTCTTGCCCCTACTGACCTATGACATCGCGAGACGAGTCGTCGTGTCGTTCGGCTCGGACGCGGAGGTGAACAACGACACGCACACGTTCGATGGCGTCACTTGGACCTTGCGACAACCGGCGAGACGACCTGCGGCGCGCTTTGGTTCCGCCGTTGCGTACGACGCAGCTCGACAGCGCGTCGTGCTGTTCGGCGGTGGCTCCAACCCTCACCTCGGCGATACCTGGGAATGGGACGGCACGAACTGGACCGAACTCAAGCCCGCGTCGAGCCCTGCAGCGCGCACATCGCACAGCATGGCCTACGACCCGATTGCGAAGCGCGTCGTGCTCTACGGAGGCCGAACCTCTGCAGGACTCATGAGCGACACGTGGGAGTGGGATGGCACCAACTGGTCGATGAAGACGACGACGACCAGCCCCAACCTCTTCGAGAATGCCGTCATGACATTCGACCCGAGGAAGGCCGAGATCCTGCTGTTCGGCAGATCTCTCTCCGCAACGTCGCAAGAGCTCTGGTCCTACAAGGCAGGCGTGTGGACTCGATACGCTCCGAACCTTCAACCGAACCCCGCCTGGCGAGCGCTCGGATACGATCAACGCCGTCGACAGATCACCTTGTTCGGGCACACGCCGTCGATTGGGTTCACGATCTGGGAATGGGATGGGACGAACTGGAGCGTGCGGCGACCGCCAGGTGCTGTGGTCGAACCCACCACTGCTCCGGGGCACACGTTTGACAGCGTGCGCCGCACGCACGTGATCTTCGGTGGCATGGCTCCGACGGGTGGAGTGCTCGATGACACGTGTGAACTCGCTGGTACCGTGTGGACGAAACCTGCTACGCCGACACGGCCAGCAGGGCGCATGGCGACCGCGCTGAGCTACGACTTGGTACGCAAGAGAACGATCCTGTTCGGCGGAAGGCTCATCACTACGGCAGCGCCGATGGCAGACACGTGGGAATGGGACGGAGTGACATGGGCTCGAAAGACTCCGAGTCGTTCGCCGACCGGTGTCGCGGACCACGCGATGGTGTACGACAATGCCCGGAGACGAACGGTTCTCTTCGGTGGCTACACGAGCCTCGGCACCAATCAAGTTCCGCCGACGCCCTCGGACAACACGTGGGAATACGATGGCTCGAACTGGACGCAAGTCATGACAACGATCAAGCCTCCTGCTCGTGGCGAGTTCGGAATGGCATTCGACGCCATCCGCCAGCGCGTCGTGGTCTTCGGTGGATGCGATGGGACGACATACCTCGCCGATACGTGGGAGTTCGATGGCTCGACTTGGCGACAAGCCTCTCCCGTGGCTGTGCCGTCGCCAAGATCCCGCTGCACAATGACGTACGACCCGTCGCGAGGCCGTGTCGTGCTGCACGGCGGTAAGGGCGGTACGCCGACCAACTACATTTGGCTCTCGGATACGTGGGAGTACGACGGATCCAACTGGTCGCGGATTCAAACGAGCGGCGCGGACGTCAAAGACGATCTCACGATGGCGTACGACACACGCGCGTCGAGCATCGTCATGATCGGTCGTTTTGGGACGTTGCATCGTCTCGGTACGCAACCATCCATCGTTCGCAACGGCACGGGATGCTCCTCTACCGCTGCGAAGCCAACGCTGACCGCAAACGCCCCTTCAATCGGCACGGAGCGCTTGTCCTACGACGTGCTGAGTTCGCTTGCGAACGCGCCGTGCATCTACGGCATCTCACCGCTGACACAGAATCTGGGTCTCGGCAGCGGTTGCACGCTCTACGTCGGCTCACCACTCCTGACCTTCGGCGCAGTCACCAACAACGCGGGTTTCGCCGAACTGGCATTCCCCCTGCCGTTCGATCCGACCTTGCGCGGTGTGAGCTATCACACCCAAGCCTTCGTCCTGGACCCCGCATCGCCGGTACTCGGGCTCGCGTTCACCAACGCTGTGCAAACCGTGATCGGGAACTGAGGTGCAGACCGTACCGACTCCGAACAAGCCCACGGTGAATCCAAGATGTTCCGGAATCCAATCTTCGTGACACTCGCGCGAGGCGCACCGCTTCGTGCCTGGCTCATGGCAACGGCGCTGGCTGCGACACTCGTGACAGCAGCGCAAACAGCGGCCCAGAGCCTCGAGTGGACCCGCCACGATCACCGGACCCACTTTCAAGTCGACACTGCCGTGTATGACGAGACCCGTCAGCGCTTCGTCGTGAACGCATCCTTGGAATGGGACGGTACGACCCTCGCGACGAGTCAGGATCAAGGCCCACTCGGAGCCGCGATGGCGTACGACGCGAACCGACGCGAAACGGTTGCCTTCGGTTCGACGGGCGCCATGAGCAACGATACGCGTACGTTCGACGGCACCGTGTGGACCCTCCGGCAGCCTTCGACGCGCCCCCCACTGCGCAACTCCCTTTCGACGACCATGGCGTACGACGCTGCACGGCAGCGAGTCGTACTCTTCGGCGGTGCAGGGAGCGGCGGCAACTTGCTGCGTGATACGTGGGAGTGGGACGGTTCGAACTGGACACAGATCCAACCCCCGTCGAGCCCCTCGCCACGTGCTGGACACACGATGGCGTACGATCCGACGATGCGCCGCGTCTTGCTCTACGGAGGTTACGACGCAAGAGGCGCATGGTATTCCGACACATGGGAGTGGGACGGCACGGACTGGACGGAACGGACGAGCCCGAGGAGTCCGAAGCTCGTCGTGAAGCGTGGGTCGATGTCGTTCGATCGACGGAGTGGCGAGATCCTCCTGTTCGGCACATCGCAGTCGAACGACACGAATGCCTTGTGGGCCTACAAAGCGGGTGCGTGGCGCAAGCACGCGCCGAAGAACCGGCCAGACCCATGGAATTGGGTTCTCGGATTCGACCATCGGCGGCAGCGAACGACGCTCTTTGGGGAACGCACGG
>JAGQQW010000101.1 GCA_020426005.1 Planctomycetota bacterium
CCACAGCGTCAGCCTCAAGAAGGTCAAGGGCACACTCGTCGACCTCGAAGAACTCGGTCGCCTGCTCGCCGACGACCTCGAGGTCGAGGAGTGGCAAGTGCACCTGCGCAAGAAGGACGACGACCCGCACGAGGTGGACGAACTCATCGTCTACGTCGCCGCGCGCCCGGGCACCAACGAGGCAGCACTCGAAGACCGACTGCGCAGCTCGATCCAGAGCACGTGCGAAGTGCGCCCGAACGAATTCCGCTTCATGCCGATCCCCGCGCTGCTCGAGCGCGTCGGCATGGAACGCGAGCTCAAGGAGAAACGATTCTTGGACACCAGGAGCCCCGCATGAGCAAGACGCTCTGCCTTCCCGAGGACCTCGAACGACGCGCTGTCGTCGTCGCCGGTTTGCGCACACCTTGGATCAAGGCCGGTCGAGCGTTCCGCTCGATGAGTGCGACGGATCTCGCGACGCACGTCGTGCGCGAACTGCTCGCGCGTCATGAGGTCGACCCGAAGGACGTCGACGAACTCGTGCTCGGCTGTGTCGGTCCTACGAGCCGCGAGTCGAACATCGCACGTGTCGTCGCGCTGCGCGCGGGTCTGCCTGCATCGATGCCGGCTGTCACGGTGCAGCGGAACTGCGCTTCGGGCTTCGAGGCCGTCGACGACGCCGCGCGTCGCATCGCAGCGGGAGAAGGGACGATCTACGTCGTCGGCGGGACCGAGTCGATGTCGTCGTACCCGCTCATCTACGGCACGAAGATGACGGCGTTCTTCGAAGCGCTGTCGCGCGCCAAGTCGAAGCGCGCCAAGGCCAAGGTGCTCGCGAGCTTCCGTCCATCGATGCTCGCACCTCGCATCGCCCTCGTCGAAGGACTGACGGATCCGGTCTGCGGACAGATCATGGGCAAGACCGCCGAGACGCTCGCCGCCGATTGGCACATCGAGCGCAACGAGCAAGACGCGTTCGCGCTGCGATCGCACAAGCTAGCTGCAGCGGCGCGTGCACGTGGCGACTTCGCCGGCGAGATCTGTCCGATCTATCTCGAGAAGAACGCCGTCGCCGAAGACGACGGGCCCCGCGATGACCAGAGCGCCGATGCGCTCGGCAAGCTGCGGCCGTTCTTCGATCGCCGCGAGGGCACGGTGACGGTCGGCAATGCGTGCCCGGTGACCGACGGCGCTGCCGCGTTGCTCGTCATGAGCGAGGCCGAAGCGCAGCGTCGCGGACTCGAGGTGCTCGGTCGCATGCGCGCCTCGCACGTCGCCGGTCTGTCGCCAGAACGCATGGGTCTCGGCCCCGCACACGCGATCCCGTTCGCGGCGGACGCTGCGGGTGTGACCAGAGACGACCTGAAAGTCTGGGAGATCAACGAAGCGTTCGCGAGCCAAGTGCTCGCGTGCTCGCGTGCGCTCGATTCGGAGCAGTTCTGTCGTGACGTGCTCGGACGGGACGGTGCATTCGGCGCGCCCGAGGACAGCGTCCTCAATCCGCGTGGCGGCGCGATCGCACTCGGACATCCGGTCGGTGCGACCGGCGCGCGGCTCGTGATCGGGCTCTTGCGACAGCTGCATGCCGCAGGTGGCGGCGTCGGCGTCGCGAGCGCGTGCGTCGGTGGCGGCCAAGGACACGCACAGATCTGGGAGGTGGCAGCATGACGGCCGGCACGCAGGACTTCGGCGGTGGTGTCACACTCGAGCGTCATGGCTCGAAACTCGTCTTGAGCTTGTCCGGTGGCGATGGCCTGTTCGTCTTCGATCTAGCACGTATCGAAGCACTCGAACGCGCGGTGACCGAGCTCGAACGCATCGGACGCGACGACAAGGGATGCAAGGGGCTCGTCGTCCTCGGTGACGACAAGGGATTCATCGCGGGCGCGGACGTGCGCATGATCGAGTCGATCACGGATCCGGGTGTCGCCGCCGAGATGGCGCGACGTGGGCAACGGCTCTTTGCGCGCTTCGAAGCGCTGCCGTATCCGACGCTCGCCGCGATCCATGGCGCATGCCTCGGCGGTGGTTGCGAGTTTTCGCTCGCGCTCGATCGACGCATCGCGAGCTCGGACGAATCGACCAAGATCGGTCTGCCCGAGGTTCAGCTCGGCATCTTGCCGGCATGGGGTGGCACTCAGCGCTTGACGCGTCTCATCGGGCTGCCGAAGGCGCTGCCGCTCATGTTGCAAGGCAAGCGACTCGACGCCGTCCGCGCTGCCAAGGCGGGAATCGTCGATCGTGTCGTTCCTCGCGCATTCTTGCGCGAGCGCGCGCTCGAAGACCTCGACCGTCGCCACGAACTCCGCAAGCTGAAGACCGTCGATCGGATGCTCACGTGGACGGCTGCGGGTCGCGGCATCGTGGGGAAGAAGGCGCGCGCACAGCTCGAAACCGCTGCACGCCAGTTCCCTGCACCGATGCGACTCTTGGAGACCGTGCTGCACGGCCTCAAGCACGGAGAAGCCGAGGGCTACGCTGCCGAAGCACGCGCCCTCGCCGAACTCGCGACGGGCCCGGTCTGCAAGAACCTCGTCCGCTTGTTCTTCGCGAGTGAGAATGCACGCAAGCTCGCGAATCGATTCGACAAGAAGGCTGCGCCGATCGAGAGCACGGTCGTCATCGGCGGCGGTGTCATGGGTGCCGGGATCGCGACGCTATGCGCGACACGCGGTGTTCGCACACGCCTGATCGATCTCGCGCCCGAAGCGCTGTCACGCGCCGTCGCACGGATTCGTAAGCACGTGCACAAGGCGCAGAAACGGCGCCGCATGAAGCCGCACGAAGCGCAAGCGGCCCTCGATAGGTTCGAGCCTTCGACCGAACTCTGTGGATTCCGCGGACGCGACCTCGTGCTCGAGGCCGTCGCGGAGAAGCTCGAGATCAAGCAGGGTCTCTACGCGAAGATCGAACCGAAGCTATGCGATGGCGCGATTCTCGCGACCAACACGAGTTCGATTCCGTTGAAGGAACTCGCGAAGGGTCTCGCCGCACCGGAGCGCTTCCTCGGTGTGCACTTCTTCAATCCGCCCGAGCAGATGCCGCTCGTCGAGATCATCCGCCACGATGCGGTGTCCGACACGACGATCGCGCGGGCACTGAAGCTCGCGAACAAACTCGGCAAGACGCCGGTCGTCGTGCAGGACGCGCCGGGTTTCCTCGTCAATCGCTGCCTCGCTCCGTACCTCGCACAAGCGCTCGAACTCTGCGCTCGACGTCCGTCGAGCATCGAACGCATCGACAAGGTCGCGACCGACTTCGGCATGCCGATGGGGCCGCTGCGCTTGCTCGACGAAATCGGAATCGATGTCGCGGAGAGCGTGTGCACCGTGCTCGCGAACGCGTTCCCCGAACGCATGCAGGCGCCGCGCGCACTCGCGCTCTTGCGCGAGAACGGTCTCTTCGGCTGCAAGACCGGTGAGGGCTTCTACCGTCACGAGGGCAAGAAGAGCACGTCCTCCGATCGCGCGCGCAAGGTGCTCGGCACGGCCATCGACACGAGTCCCGAGCATCCGAGCCTCGACGACGTGCGTGACCGCATGATCCTCGCGCTCGTGCTCGAAGCGTTCCGTTGTCTGCAGGACGGCATCGTCGCGAGCGAGGAAGAGCTCGATCTCGCGATGGTCTTCGGCATCGGCTTTCCGCCGGCGCACGGCGGACCGATCCGCTGGGCACGTGCGACGGGCCTCGACCGCATCGCCGCGCGCGCGAAGGAACTCGCGAAGAACGATGCGGCGTTCGAGGTGCCGCCGATTCTCGAGAAGCTCGCTGGCGAGGCCGCCAAGCAGTCGGTCCCGGGGAGCGAGCCCGCGCGATCTGACGGCAGCGGTAGCTCTGGCGGCAGCGGCAGTGACGGCGCCAACTCGGTCTCCAAGGACACGGACATCGACACCGGCACCGGCACGAACAACGGCAACGACCGATCCAACAAACATCCAACGGACGAACGGGCGGCACGCACGCCCTGACTTCTTCCCGCGAGACACCAGGCCATGACCGATACCAACACCCTCTCGACCGAAGCGGCTCCACAACGCACGAACGACGGCGAGTCGATCCTCGCGGCGCTCTTTCACGGCCGTCTACCGCATGGACAGGTCGCGTCGTGGCCCGAGGTGCCTGCAGAGGAGAGCGAGCTCTTCGACGTCTTCCACGATGCGCTCGAGCGCTTCCTCGCGACCGATTTCGATCCGGTCGCGATCGACCGCAACGCCAAGATCGAACCCGCGACGCTCGAGGCCTTCGCCGAACTCGGCCTCTTCGGACTGATCGTCCCCGAAGAGCACGGCGGCCTCGGCCTCTCGCAGACGTCCTACACGCGCATCCTCGCGCGCGTCGGCGCCGAGTGTGCGTCGACTGCCGTGACGCTCGGTGCGCATTCGTCGATCGGCATGAAGGCGCTTCTGCTCTTCGGCAACGACGAGCAGAAGGCACGTTGGCAGCCCGACCTCGCGAGCGGTGAGCGGATCGCCGCGTTCTGTCTGACCGAGCCTGGTTCGGGTTCGGATGCCGCGAGCATTCGTACGAAGGCGACGCGTCAGGACGACGGTTCGTGGCGTCTCGAAGGCGAAAAGGTGTGGATCACCAACGGCGGGATCGCGGGCTTCTTCACCGTCTTCGCACGCACCGAAGCTCCGACGGGTTGGCCCGAAGGCAAACCCCATCTCGCGTGCTTCGTCGTGCTGCGTGAGCAGGATGGTGTTCGCATCGGCGCCGAAGAGGACAAGCTCGGACTCAAGGGCAGCTCGACGACCACCGTCGCGCTCGATGGAGTCGTCGTACCCGATTCGGCGCGCATCGGCGACGATGGCGACGGGTTCAAGATCGCGCTCGAAGTGCTCAACTCCGGACGCCTCGGCCTCGCCGGTGCCTGCGCCGCGAGTGCGCGCCGCATGCTCGAACTCGCGACGGCGCAAGCCAAGGCGCGCGAACAGTTCGGTCGCCCGATCGCCTCGTTCGGCCTGATCCGCGACAAGCTCGCGCGCATGGCGACCGAGGTCTTCGGCATGGAGTCGATGGCCTACCTGATCGCGGGCATCGCGGATCGCAAGGGTCGCGGCGAGGCGCTTCCGTCGCAGGCACTCGAAGCCGCCGCGTGCAAGGTCTGGTGCACCGAACGCCTGTGGGAAACCGCGCACGAAGCGCTGCAGATCGCGGGCGGCAACGGGTTCATGCGCGAGTTCCCTTACGAGCGCGTGCTACGCGACGCGCGCGTCAACATGATCTTCGAGGGCACCAACGAGATCCTGCGCTTGATGCTCGCGCTCGGTGCACTCAAGGGACTCGGCAAGCACCTACGCTCGACCGCGAAGAAGCTCAAGTCGCCCGGCGGCTTCGTGCCGAGCCTCGTCGAGCTCGGTCGCTTCAAGATGGGAAGCGTTCCGCGCATCGAATGTCCGCTCGACGAATCGTTGCGCACGTCGGAGGCCACCGAGGACTGGGCGCAGGTCGAACGCGTGCTCCGTGCCGCGAGTCGCGGTGCACGTCGCATTCTGGTCAAACACGGTAAGAAGGTCGTCGAAGCTCAAGAGGACGTCGCGGCACTCGCCGACCTCGCAATGGGTGCGCTCAACGCATTGGGTGCGTTCGTCCGCGTGCACGGACGCAAGGGCGGGTCGAACGAACGACTGCGCACACTCCTGCAGGACCTCGTCGCCGTTCGACTCGACGATGCGCGCAACAAACTCGCAGCGCTCGACCGGGGTGTGCGCGCGACGCGCAAGAGTGTGGCCAAGCACCTGATCGAAGACGACCTGCGCGTGCCGAGCCCGTTCGACAAGGACTGATCCCGGGCGCACGCGGAGAGCCTCACACGACTGGCGCAGGTCGTGACGCGAACGTACGGCCGATCAGACGAGTCCGAGTGCGTGCAGGATTTCGGTCTCCCGCTCACCGACCTCGTGCAAGAAGGCACGCAGTCGTTCGGACGACAAGTCCGCGAGTGATGGCAGTGCGGACGTGAGCCGCGTACGGAGCACTTCGTCGCTCTCTTCTTCGAGACGACGTGAACCCGGCAAGGCCGAAGGAAACATCGCGAGGTCCGCGACCCGCACGATGCGAATCAACTCGTCCAGAGCCGTGCGTGGCTCACCCACCGCTGGATCATGGTGATGGCGCACGCATTCGCGGATGCGATCGGGAAGCTTCCATCGCTCGCACGCGAGCGCGCCGAGTTCGGCGTGCGTGAGACCGCAGATCTCACGTTCTTCGGCCAAGAGCCCCGCGGGCGTGTCCCACGAGCCCTCGTCGACCGCTCGGAGTTCTTCGGGCCCTTCTTGGAAGAGCACGAAGCGCCCGACGTCGTGCAGTAGCCCTGCGACGTACGCCTCGTCGGGATCGACCCGCGAATCCGGCATGAGGTGGACGAGCTCGCGCGCGGCGATCGCCACCTGCAACGCGTGGCGCCAAAGGCTCTTCTCCCAGTCGTCGTGGGGCACGAACACGCGCGTCACCGAGAGCGCCATCACGATGTCCGACGCCCCGCGCGCACCGATCCGAGCCACGGCCGCCCGCAACGCGGTCACCGGCGCTTGACTCGCGCTCTCGGCAGAGTTCGCGACCGCGAGGATGCGCGACGCGAAGCCCGGCTCGATTTCGACGACCTCGACGAACGAGTCGAAGAACTCCGGGGATGTGGAATCGACGGCGAGCAGCTTGACCAGCGAATGCGGCAGCACGGGCAACTCGTGCAACCGTTGTTCGAGTCGGTCCCGGAGGTGTGGCTCACTGGGCATACGAAACTTCTGCGTGAACGACGGGAGAGCTTGTGGAACTTGGCGACAGGTTGATCGCCGAGGTTCATGGGTTGTCGCCAAGAGCGTGGAGAACGCGAGTCGATCGCGCCACGCAAGTGCCATAGTCTATGTTGTTCGCCTACTACAGTCTTGGGCCGAGATGAACCGTCTACCCTGGAACATCGCCGCAGCCACGTCTTTGACCGAACCGCGGCGAATTCTGATTCCTGAGTTCTCCCGGACTCCCTCCACTCATCGGAGGTAAGCAGTTGCAGAGATCACGAGTCCGAAGGGGTCCGATCCCATGGAACGTCGCGATCACTTGGTTCCTCCAGTGGATGCTCGTGCGCTTCGCAACGTGCTGTTGGATTGCCTTGATCGTCGTCGCGTTCCTGTTCATGGACGTGGAGCTTCCTCTCGACGTCGACAAGACACGTCTCGACGCCGACGCAGCACGGGCGTTGACGCGGACCGTCTCTTCACGGCTCGCGGAACGCTCCTCGGCTACCTGCTCCTCACCCTGCCATGGCCCGTCAGTTGGGAAACCACCCGGAGTCGAGTGACTTCGGTTCTGTGGGCCACGGGCGTCATCACGCTCCTCGTGAACGGAGTCGTCGCGGACGGGTCCCCCGCGCTGTTCGGCATCCTGATCAGCCTGGCGTCGAGATTCGGATGGATCTCCACGCAACGTCCCTGCCACATTTCACGCGCGAAGTAGCGCGAAACGTCCCTGGCACGTTTCACGCGCGAAAGTACCGCGAAACGTCCCTGGCACGTTTCGTGCACTTGGCGGTTGCTTGCGAGTTCGCGTGGACCGAATCGGCAGACGGATTCGGATTCGGGAGGTCGGAGCTGAGAGAAGCGCGGCATGATTCGGCCATGCGAACTCCTTGGCCGATCGGCTTCGACTTGGGACGGTTCTCCGATGCATTGACGCCAGCGCTCGTGATTCGCCTCGATGCGGTTCGTCGTAACCTGTTGCGCATGATCGCGGCAGCGGGAGGCTGTGACCGCCTGCGCATGCACGTCAAGTCGGCGAAGCTGCGCGTCGTGTTCGACGAAGCGATCGCTGCCGGAATCACGAATTACAAGTGTGCGACCACTCGCGAGGCGGAGTGCCTCCTCGACGCTTGTGACGCGGCAGGAATCGAGGGGGACCTGCTGGTCGCGTACCCGCATCGCGGCGCCAACCTCCGTCGCATCGTCGACATTGCACGGGCTCACCCGAGCTCACGCGTCTCGGTCTTGATCGAAGACACGGGCAATCTCGATCACGACCTCGACGCCTTCGTCGACGTCAATGCCGGCATGCACCGCACAGGAATCCCCGTAGACAGGAGCGAACTCGTTCTCGCGTGCGCACAGGCTGCTGGAGAGCGCTTTCGCGGTATTCACTACTACGAAGGGCACGTCCATACGGGAACGTTCGCCGAACGCTGCCAGCAAGCGAAGCCGCTCCTGGATCGCCTCGTGTCCCTCGTCGGGTTCCTCGAAGACCGAGGCCTTGACGTCCGAGAAGTCATCACGAGCGGAACACCGTCCCTGATGCCGGCGCTCGCTCACCCAGGACTCGCAGGACTCGAGCGAACCGTGCATCGCGTCTCTCCCGGCACGCTCGTCTACTTCGACGCACGCTCCGCCGAGTGCGAAGAACTCGACTACGAGTTCGCCGCGTTCGTTCTCGGCACGGTGGTCAGCCATCCAGCACCCGGCATCGTCACCGTCGACGCCGGCTCGAAGGCCCTCGCCGCCGAAGCCGGCTCGCCCGTCGCGATCGCGCCCGACTGGCCTGGCCTCGCCGCGCGCACGCCGAGCGAAGAGCATCTTCCCTTCGACGTCGTCTCGGGCACCGTCCCCACACGAGGAACGCTCCTCGCGCTCGTCCCCCGCCACGTCTGCCCGACCGTCAATCTCGCCGAGGCAGCGTGGATCGTCGACGACGAGCGCGCGCCGGACACGCTTCGGGTCGCGGACGTGACCGCACGTGCGCACGAGTTGCACGAAGGGAACCGCTGAGAACAGGTAGATTCGACGTCCATGCAATCCCAGCTCGAGCAACTGGCCCGAGAGCACGGCGGACGCTTGATCTCGGTCCTCACGCGTATTTTCGGACCGCACAACCTCGAGCTCGCCGAAGACGTCGTCCAGGAATCCTTCGTGGCAGCGCTCGACACGTGGACGCGCGATGGAGTCCCGGAGGACCCTGCGGCGTGGTTGCTCGCCGTCGCACGACGGCGTGCGATCGACTCGATTCGACGGGAACGCACACGACGGGAGTTCGCTGCGGATCTCGCGACGTTTCTCGATTCGGAGTTCACGCTCACGACGACGGTCGAGCAGGAGTTCGCCGAGGAGCGCGTGCGCGATGACGAGTTGCGCATGATCTTCATGTGCTGCCACACCTCGCTCGGAGCCGAGGACAGCATCTTGCTGATCCTCAAGTCGCTCTGTGGGTTCTCGGTCCAGGCAGTCGCACGCGCACTGGTTCTTCGTCCAGAGGCCGTGCGCAAGCGGTTGACGCGGACACGCGAGCGCGTGCGCGGTCTACCCTTCGAGTTTCCGCGTGGGGATGTGCTCCAAGCCGCACTCGCGACCGTGCGTCGCGTGCTCTACCTGCTCTTCAACGAAGGATGTCACGCGAGCGGTAAAGAGCGTCCGATCGAGCGCGAACTCTGCTTCGACGCGATGCGCCTCACGAAGCTGATCGTCGACGAGAAGGGCCTCGCCGACGGCCCGACGATCGCGCTGCTCGCGCTGATGTGCTTTCACGCAGCGCGGCTCGATGCCCGCGTCGACGACGACGGCAACCTCGTCGGACTCGACGCGCAGGATCGCTCGCGATGGAACCAAGCACTCATCAGGCGCGGCCTCGCCTTGCTCGTACGTTCGCGCAGGACATCGCACGCCGCAGCGAGTCGAGAACTCTTCGAAGCCGCGATCGCCGCGCGACACTGCACGGCACGAACGTTCGAACAGACGGACTGGGCATCGATCTGCAATCTCTACGACCGGTGGATCGAGCACGACGACGACGTGATGGCTCGACTCAATCATGCGATCGCGATCTCGTACAGAGACGGACCCGAAGCCGCGATCCCGCTCATCGAAGCCATGACGGACGACGCTCGCATCGCGTCGTCCGCCGTCCTGCCCGCGAGCCTCGCGCTGCTCTATCGCCGCGCTGGCCGGGAACGCGATGCAGCGCGCTTGCTCGACGAAGCGCGAGCACGCGCCACGTCCGTGCACGAGTTGTCACTACTCGAGCACCAATACGCGCGCGTGCTCTGACGCGGACTCTCAGCCGTTCGGCATCTCGAAGATCGGACGGATCACGACCCGCGTGCCAGGTTCGTGACGAAGCGTCGGTGCCCCCTTGGCGAGTTCGGTGGCATGGTCGAGCGATTCGGCACAGATCACGGAGAAACCGCCGACGAGCTCCTTGAGCTCAGACGACAGCGAGTCGGTAACGATGCGGTCGCCGTCGGCCTTCACAGCCGCCCCCGCGTTCTCGAGCGCGGCGCCGGGGTTGCGCAGGTTGCCGCTCTTCTCGAGCGCCTCGAACCAGGCTCCCCATTCCTGCATCGCGCCTTGCATCTGCTCGGGGCTCAGGTTCTTCGCCCAATCGGGATCTCCGCCTTCGAAGATCAGGAGGAAGTCTCGCATGTCGTGTTCTCCTTGTGAGGATGTCTGTGATGGAACCGCAAGACGCATCAGCGCTTCGAGATTGGACAACAAGTCGAAGATAAATCGGTCGCTGGCAGCCTGCGAGGCTGAACCCATCCGAACGAGACGGAAGAGCGGTGACGAGTAGATTACGATTGCAACGCGAGCGCGTTCGACGCGGTTCCACTCGCGCTAAAACCCGGGTTCGCGAGCCGTAGGGCTCGCGCTAGCCCAAGCCCCTGTGGGAGTGCATCGTGGGGGTTCGTTCGGAGGCACTGCCTGATGACCAAGTATCTGTTCAAAGCCAATGACGACGTGCTGTCCTTTTGCGATTGCAAGGACGAGCCAGCAATGTCCACCGGTCAGCTCGATTGTCCGTGGTGTGGTTGTGGTTGGATGATCGCGTGCTCGAAGTGTGCCAAGTCGTACATCTTCGCCGAAGTGCGTGAGACCGACGAATCGCTCAGGGACATCGGTCGCCGAGTCCTCGCTCGCCAAGGGTATGGCGACATCACCGACGAGGAGCTGCAAGAGTGGTGTGAGCACATGGAAGAGTCGCTCGAAGACTTCGACACCGGGGACGTCGTCGTGTACCTCGACGGCGAGTACCTGCGAGTCGATGAGAAGGACGTCCGGTTCGAAGGCTACTACGCTTCACACGACTTGAAGGAATTGCCGCACGCACGCGCGCTGCAGAACCCGGCAGAACTCAAGCGGATCCTCGGCGACGGAGAATATTGGCGGCAGCGAGCGCTCGATCAGGACTGACGCGATCTGCATGTGTGACGAGCTCGGGGAAGGAGTTCTGTCGCGCAGCCGCGGCCAGAGGCTGCCACGCGGATGCGCGACTACGGGGCAGTCCAAGCACGGTAGAATGCGGCCTTCACCAGGAGCTTTCCGATGTTGAAGTGTTGGACGATCCTCATCGCAGGCCTGAGCCTGTCCTTGCCATGGACCAACGACGCAGCGACCGTGAAGCCGCCCGAGTGGTTTCGGGCCCACCTCGAGTACATGACTGCGGGCGATGGCACCTGGGTCGCGGACAACTCGGCCTACAAGAATCCGAACGAGCCTGCGGATGCCTATGAAATCACGTTCGTCTGGGGCGCCGGCAAGCAGAGCGTCCAAGGTTCGATGCGAGCGGTCACTGGCGACAAGCGTTCGGATCTGATCTGGGACTTTCGCGCGTTTTGGAATCCAGGCACCAAGAAGGCAATGCTTCAGCAGTGGAGTTCTTGGGGTTCCTATGGCGAGGGTGAGACCACTTCGGAGAACGCAACCAAGCTTCGGACCGAGCAGCTCTTCCTCGGACCGGATGGCTCCAGTTTGCAGTCGGCGCACGACTGGATCATCGACGGGCCCTTTCAACACACGACGAAGACGTTCTCTTTCGAGGACGGAGCATGGAAGGCAAGGCGCTCCTACATCTGGAAGCGCGCCGACCCGGAGAAGTCCACGAAGACCGGCGAGTCGCCGAGTGACAAGCCGGTCAAGAAAGACCGATAGAGTGCGTGCATGCGAGTGCAACCAGCCCACCGGTTGCTAGGCGGAGGGATCCGCGGTCGCGTGACCGACCTCCACGGCCGGGTCTTGCGCGACGCACGAGTCTTCTCGCATGGCCCCGATCGAACGCCACTCGAGGTCCGCGTGGACGACGACGGAAACTTCGTCATGCACGGCGTCGGGGCTGGTCCCGAGGTTCGACTCTGGATCGACGAGGATGACCACGCGCGCTTGCGCCTTCACGACATCTGCGTGTTCCCGAATCAAGTCACCGATCTCGGGAACGTCGCGATGGCACAAGGGCACCGGATTCGATTGCGCGCTGTCGATCGCGCTGGTCACCCGATTGCGGGTGCCATGTTGACGTGCGAGTTTCGGTACCGCCACATGGCGCACACGGTCCAGCAGAACGGACCGAACTCGTGTTGGACGACGGATGAGAGAGGCATGTGCACGTCGCCGATGCTCGGGTTGTGCGACCACGACCTCTTCATCGAGGCGGACGGCTATCGAAGAGTTTGGGTGCCCAACGACTCGCAGCCCCTTTGCGGCACTGTGGATCTCGGGGACCTCGTGCTTGTCGATGAGCCACTCATCGTGCGAGGCCGTGTCGTCGACGAGGCCGGCCTCCCGGTTGCGCAGGCGCGTGTCGAATTCTGCCTCGGAGAAATAGAGCCCACACAGAGTGCAGACGACGGCAGCTTTCAACTCGTGACGTGGGACGGAACCAGGACTCACGCTGTGACTGCGTCGAAGCGTGGCTACACGACTGCGTGGAGCGGTGAGGAGGACGATGGTCAGATCACGATTCGACTCGAAGCCAGGTGGATCCTCGGTAGGGCGATCGATGTAACGACCGACGAGCCAGTCCATGTGGTCTCGATGCAGCTCTTGCCCATGTATCGCGGCCCCAACGGAGAGCTGCTCGTCGCGCACTGTTCCGAGACTCAGTGGGAGGATCTCGGGAACGGCCGCTTTCAAATCGGATTCCGTAGTGACGGCGAGTATCGGCTGCATGCCGTTTGCGCGAACGGACTCGAAGGGCGATTCGACTTGGTCGTGCCCGAGGACCGACAGCCTCCACCCGAGTTCGTCGTCCCCTGTGCCGAACCGGTGAACTGCGACGAGAACGACAACGACGATCGTGAGACGGAAAGGGAGCTGCCTTTACCGACGCGCGATCCGGTATGCGTAACGCGTTGGGGATGGGCTCGAAGGAATGCTCCCAACATGGACGTTCGTCGAGGCTGCGCAACGCATGCCGCGAGTCCGGTGACGTGGCTCTGGTGCGAGCGCGACAAGCTGCGCTTCCCGCACGGCAGCTCCGGTCCTTGGTTCACGGTCGATGCACCGGGTGAGCCCCGCCAGTGGTATCACATCTCCCCGACCCAGGACGACGGCTTCCTGCCGCGACCCACGGGATCTCTCCGCGGGAGAGTCATGGACATTCATCCGGACCTCGTCGGCCACGTGTGGGTCGTCGCGTTTTGCAATGCACCGATCCTCGTCGAGAGTCGCGTCGACGTCGATGGTTCGTTCTTCTTCCCGGCGCTGCCGGTCGGCATCTACGGGCTGCGAGCAGGTGACGACTCGTGCAAGACGCTCTTCTCCGAACACGAAGCACTGCGACTCGACGAGTTTGATTGGGCTGCAAACCCATGGCCCGGCGCTGTTCGAGTCGAAGTCGATGCCGGACGACATCTCGAGGAGATCGAAATCCAACACGACCCGACCGGTGTGCATCTCGGAGTCTGTGTTCCGAGAAAGCAACGCGCGACGAAGTACTTGTTCAAGTCGGACCTCGACGTGCGATCCGGTTGCAAGTGCAAGGACCAGCTCGCGATGTTCCCTCGTCAGCTCGATTGCCCTTGGTGCGGGTGTGGTTGGCGTTTCACGTGCTCGAGCTGTCGTGAGACCTATGTGATCGCGGAAGTCCGCGAAACAGACCTGACTCTCGAAGACATCGGGCGCCGTGTGTTGGACCACGATCTGTACGGAGAACTCACGGACGACGAGGTTCATGAATGGTGTGCATCCATGGAGCGAGCGCTCGAATACTTCGAAGTCGGTGACCTCGTCGCCTACCTCGACGGCACCCACATTCCACTCGACGCGACACGTATTCGATTCGACGGGCACTACGCAAGGCATGAACTGAACGAGCTCCCCCAAGCACGTGCACGGCACGATCCGGCAGCCGTAGATCGCATCCTTGGCGACGCCGAGTACTGGCGGCATCGGGCTCACGAGCAAGAATGACAAGATCGACAACCACGCCCACCGCGTGGCTCACCGAGGCGCAACGACTATGCTCGAAGCATGTCACCGACTTGGTTCCTGAAGCCCGGGTTTCGCGCACGCCCGGTTCGCGAAACCCGACCTGCTGCGCCACTCCACACCCAGGGCGGGCTCGCCAGCGACCATTTCCGGGGAGCGACCTGCACGACGTGTGAGCATCCGCTGCTCCTGATCTGGACGCTCGACCGCGAAGATCCGCGCTTCGAACGCATCGTTGCGCGCTCGCATCGGCGCCAGGCAACCGACTTCGCGCGCTGGAAGCGCCACCGCTTCTTGCCACTGCTGTATTGCTGGCGCTGCGCAACCGACATGACGTATCGACTCGTGTCTCAAAACCGAATCGAAGTCCTCGATCAGCGCAGCGGAGAGCCCTCCGAGGACTTTCCGTACGCGAACTACCCGGACGGCTTCGAGGAGCACGCGCTCGAACTCGAACCGATCCCCGAGGACATGCGTGCGTCGTACGATCTCGCGTGCAATCAAGAGGGTTGGCTGGACGACGAGCAGACGACCCGACTCGCCGAGTGGCTCGACTGCGACCCACAGCGCATTGCGAGCGGGTTTCCTCCACCTGTGTTGCAGGTCGGTGGCATCCCGCAACTCGCACAAGGCAAGGAGACACTCCAGTGCAAGAACCCGAAGTGCGAGCACCACACTGAAGACGACATGGATTGGTCGAAGCCGTTCTTGCGTGTCTTCGCAGTCGTGCACGACCACGAAGAACTGCCGATGGTGCACGACGATGGCACCACGATGACGGTCCAAGTCGTCTTCTGGACGTGCATCGATTGCCATTCGATTCGCGCCGTCAACCGTTGCGACTGAAGCACGTCGCCGAGCAAATCGAACGCGAGACGAAACGACGATTCCGGTCGTGATCCGATTCTGCGCCCTTCTGGGGGAACGCGCGCTCGGGCACCGCCACGTTTGGCGGAGATCTCCGCGCGCACGACCCAGCAAGTAGAGCCGCAAATCATGAAGTCGATCCCATCGTCATCCGGATCACGCCGATCCATCTACCGCGCGAGCACCGTCGTGCTCGCGACGTCCATCGCCACCACCCTCGCGGCACAAACCGCGATCTACGGCACGACCCTCAACCCGAAATTCGGCCGCGAAGTCGCAGTCCTGGACGACGTCGATGGGCTCGGTCGTGGGGATCTGCTCGTCGCAGCTCCGGGAGACGGTACACCCGCGAGTCCTTCGGGTTCCGTCTACATCATTTCGGGGGAAAGCCCGAACTCCACGGCTGCAACGATCCTCGTGAACATCAACTCTGCCGCCCTTCTGAACTACCCCGCAAACGGAGCGCGCTTCGGCCATGCGCTTGCGAACGTCGGCAATGTCGACGCAGTCGACCCACGCGACGACTTCGCCGTCGCGTCTCCCAATCTCACGAACAATCCCTTTGCTCGAGGTGAAGTCCACATCTTCTCACCGCGCACGAACTTCAACGGAACGATAGGTGTGGCTCTGCTGCAGACGCTCACGGGCCCGCTCGGCTTCGGAACGAGCCTCGAAGTCGTGCCGTATGCCGCAGCTGCGTACGGGAGAGCACTCGCGGTGGGCAGCCCGGGAACGAACCAAGTCTTCCTGTACGATCCGAGCAATGGCAGCCTTCTTCGCACACTCGACGTACAGGCGGTGACGGGCACGCTTGGCGGTTCATGCGGGACCTCGCTCGCCGCTGGTCCCGGAGGGCTCCTCGCCGCTGGCGCGCCCGACTACATCAGCCCGACGGGCACGACGCCCGAAGGCTATGTCGCAATCTGGGACCTCGCGTCCCCGTCGGCCTATCCACGCGCGTTTCTCTATCGCGGTATCGCTGGCGAACGACTGGGCACCGCGGTCGCGAGCGTGGGACAGCTGCAAAACAACGGCTTCTCCCCACTCAGCGATTTCGCGACGCTGGCGGCGGGTTCGAACGGAGTGAATGCGAACGTCTACCTGTTCCACACTCCGAACGGACTCATGGCGGCTCCGACCGTGACCGCAGCACAAGCGAGCATGCCCAATGGCATTCCATTCACGGGCCGCATGGTGGCACTCGGCGACATCGATGGAGACGGAATCGGCGACGTCGCAGCGACTTCAGGCGGAAGCGGAAGCACGGTGCTACGCATCCTCTCGACGCGCGCGGTCACTCCAGGCAGCAACACCTTGACGCAAGTCACGCTGCTCGCGGCGAGCCAGAACGGTGGACTCGCCGTCGGGCCCGACCTCTACGGCATGGGCGCGACGGATCTCGTCAACGGTAGTCCCAATCTGACGTCGATTCTGGGATCCGTCACGGTCCAACCACTCGGGACGAGCACCCTGCTTCCCAATCCGCCGACTGCGCGGCTGGACACGAGCTCGCGTCCACTCGTGCCGTCCGGAGCGTACTCGATGACCCTGACAGGACCCGTCGGACAAGTCGGGATCATTCTCGCGAGCAATGCTCCAGTGACGCCGTCCGCGATTCCGGGCGGCATGGCCTACGTGGACATGACGCCGAACTCACCCAACCTCGTCACGATGGCGATCGGCGCCCTTCCGCTGACGGCAAACGTCACCATGCCGCCGAACTTCACGTACCTCTACCAGGCGGTCATCTATCAGGGCGCGACGCTCGATCCGGCAACGAACGCAACGACGCCGAGCAATGGGATCATGGCTCGCTTGGGCAGCCAATGACTCGTCGACACCGAACGACGAGTCGTTAAATCACGCAGGGGAATCACGCCGCAAGCTTGCCCACAGGTGCTTCTGCAGCACGTCGACATTCGTCGTTTGCATGTGCACTTCATAGTGCAGTTCGTCGCCGCGGACTTCGAGGATGCGGCGTGTCGCGATCATGCGCGGATCGTGCGCATGCACGACACTCGCGAGTTCGAGGCGCGCGGTCGTCGCATCGATGATCTCACACGAGCCCGAGAGAACCTCCACGCGGCCAGAGTTCTGCGCGTTGAGGACCTCGATACGACCGTCCTCGAAAAGGAGGAAGAAGCCCGACTCCCAATGACTCGGCTCGCGAATCGCATTCGCACCCACGACCATCGTGCGTTGTTCGTAAGCGATCGTTGCCGGCTCGAGATCTCGTACGCGGAAGGTCGTGACTTCCTCGAATTCGAAGTCGTCGATCGTAGGAAACGTACCGCGGCCAGCACCACGCCAGGTTCCATTTAGGAGAGTCGGTAGCGCTTCGTACATGCGTTCGGAATCATCGTGAGAGGAAATCATCGTGAGAGGAAGCGTGAAGCGCTGTCGGTAGCTCGCACGAGCCGCCGCTGGTATACGACGCACAACGAAGAAGCTCCACATACGCAGCGATGCACGCATCGGACTTCCAAGCCGCAATCGATGCGTGGGCGAGAGCAATCGATGCCTCTCCGTCCAACTACATCTATCGTCGTCGAATCCAGCAGTACGGTCCACGACTCGACAAGCCCTACCCGTTCTACGACTGGATCGCCGAGGCACGTGACGCATTGCGGAAACGCGGTGCGGTCGTGCCGAACCTCGTCGTCGAACCCGAAGGATCCGAACTGGCAACGCCGTTGCGCAAGCGCGATCTCGCCGAGGCCGACGACCGCGAACCCGATGCGAAGCACGCCATCGCGGTCGACGAACTCGCGATCGCCGTCGATAGCGTCGTCGCACCGAACCCGGTCCACCCTGGGTCGTCCTTCCGCCTCTACTGGAAACTCCGCGCGAACGAGGGAGTGAAGCTCGATTCCGAATCCGGTCCACCGATCGCGTGGCTCGTCTTGCCGCACGGCATCACGACGACCCGTCGAAAGCGATCGGCGAATCCGCTGACGCCATCGTGCACGACAGCCGAACGAACGATCGAATACGAACTGCTAGTGTCCCCCGTCAGGAGTACGTTGCATTTGTCGGGGCGGATCGACGCCCCTCGCTGCGTTGCACTCCCTCGCCAGATCACCCGATCTGCCTGCGTCCGTGCGCCTTACGAGAGACGCCGCTACGCT
>JAGQQW010000102.1 GCA_020426005.1 Planctomycetota bacterium
CCACCTTCACCGGATCGACGGTGCGGCTCGCAGAGGGCGAGAACCGCTTTCCGAGGGGGGGGTTGGGCAGCCTCATGAAAGGACGGGACGCTAGCAGGTCAGGAGTCGAGCCGGAGCAGCAAGGTGCGCCAGTCCGGCCGACAGAGAACTCCCTGTATTATCACCCCAAATCTCGACCTGCACAGGGGGGAGCCGGGACAATCTCGCGCAGGGCGGCGGAGCGACCGCACGCTCCTGCGCATGCGCACCCGGTGGACGGGGGCGAGCGCGGGAAAAATGGTGCCGAGGACAGGACTTGAACCTGCACGGCCCGTAAGGGCCACTAGCCCCTCAAGCTAGCGTGTCTGCCAATTCCACCACCTCGGCAAGCGGCGCGCGAACTCCGGTGTCATCGCCACATGCGCGGCGCGTCACGGAGCCCCGGAGGGCCGGACCCGAACGAATCGGATCCTTGAGGGGCGGAACGGTAGCGCCTCGAAGCTCCGCCTGCGAGAGCTTCTGGTCCGAATTCTTCCCGAATCCCTCCCGCGGCGCCCGATCGATCCCCCCGATCGATTGCCCTCATCGATTCCCACCTCCGATTACCCCGTCCGATTACCACGGCACGGTGAGTTGCAGCTCGAAGTCGAGTTGTTTCGAGTGCGTTCGAACCACGAGGGCAGCGCTACCGAGCGCCTCGAGCCAAGCTGCTGCTTCACGGAACTGTCGCTCGGAATCGCGACCGAGGCGCGATCGTTCGGTCTGCCAACGGCGCGCAAGTTCGGCGTCGACGAGCTTGTCGAAACGCTCCATCTCACTCGGCGACAATCGAGTCGAATCGCGGCGGCCGGGGAAGTCGCGACTGAGGATCATCTTCTCGACTCCGCCGCGCTCGGCGAGCAGGAACCCCGGATCGGCGGCTTGCTGCTGCAATCGCTTCGAAGTGAACTCCTGATAGCCTTGCACGACGTTGAGGGCACGCGCGCCGCTCAGCCACGCAAAGCCGGACACGCCCTGCGGCAATCCCGCGACCGTGCGCTTCAGGACTTCGTCGTTCTTGAGGATGCTCCTCATGCCGTTGCTGCTGAACTGCGAGTTGATCATCTCACGCACGAGCTTGCCCGAGTTGCTCACGATGAAGTCGCGACTCTTGTCGTCGTAGAGCACCGCGATCTGGCCCGTGCCCGGCATCATCCGATTCCCCCACTCTTGGATCTTCTGCTCCTTGTTGGGGCCGACCGGGATGATGAAGTCCTGGCCATCGAACTTCAGACTGAATCGCAACTGCTCGCGGAACAGCGTGATCAAGTCTTCGACGTTCTTCCCCGCTCCGTTCTCTGCACGCATCACGAGAGCCCATACCGGCGCAGGCGACGGGATCCCGACCTCGAACTCCTTCTTGTATCGCGGGTAGTCGTTGTTGCGGAAGATGACGCCGACCCACGGCTCGAGGGCTGGCGCAACCTGATCGATCATTCCGTCGATGCCGGTGCTGCGACCGGAACGCCTGATCCCGTCGTCGATGAGGTTCTGTGCATCTTGCTCGAGGGTCCGGAATGCAGTGCGAAAGAACTCCCCGGGCGGAACGCGCATCGTGGCAACGAATGCAGCGGTGTAGGGAGCGAGACGCAAGAACGACTGGAGCCACGTCTTGTCGCCCGGGTTCGCGTCCTGGAACCGGCGCTGGAAGTCGTCCAGCTCCCCTGGATCGAGCAGCAGGCTCGACTTGAGCTTCGCGACCGAGGTATCGAATTCGAGGCTCGACCACATGCGCCGCATCGCCTTCGGCGACAGGAATGCGCGAATGAGCTTCTGCTCTTGGGTCACATCGATGCCCGTCCCGGGCCAGGTCGCGAAGGCGGGCGCGTAGTCACGCAGCGTCGCGAGATCGGCCATGAGCTCGACAATGCCGCCAGTCCCTGTCACGTTGTCGAGCGAACTCGCCAACAGGTCGTTGTAGTCCGCGGAGGTCCAGATCGAGTCGCCACTCGACTCGTTGGTCGCGAGCGCGCGCGATTCGACGACGAGGTCCTTCGAAGTCCCTGCGATCACGAGGTCCTTCACTCGCGTGAGCCAGAACGGCGCCTGATTCCCACGCAACTCGTAGATGCCGTCCTCTTCGTTGACGGTCAAGCCTTGCAACCGCGAACGAACGAAGTCGAAGCCGAGCATCTCGATCCCGGCTCGCACTTTCCAACTGACGAGCGTGTAGGCACACACGTCGAAACTCGAGCGATCCGCCTTCATTTTTCCGGCGATCGCGAGGTCCTTGCCGATCGCATCGCCAAGGATGCTGAGTCCGAGGACGGGCACGGCTCGCAGCTGCGCGTCGATGTTTCGAACCTCTTCCAGGGCCTTCGCGACATCCGGTTGGAGCCCTTTGTAGATCGTGCCGATGCGGATCTTCGGGAACGCCGGGCTGGTCTCGAAGTCCTGCCAGAAGAGCGGCACCGGGAAGTCGTCGAAGTCCTTGGCGAGGTCCGGCTTCGCGGCAAAGAAGTCGACGCCGTAGGGCACGGCGCGGCGAAGTTCGCCGTAGTTCCCCTCGAACGGGTTGTAGACGAAGGTCGCAAAGGCAGCGACGACGAGCACGATCGTCGCGAAGATCGTGATCGCCAGGACTTTGAGCAGCTTCTTCCAGTTCATCTGCGCAGCAGGGTAGCAGGGCCGTGGGGTCGCAGGCTGCCCCGAAAGTCCGGTACGTGACCGGCGGAATCGGCTTCGACGAAGGGCGCGCCTCGGACTTCCCGTGCGACGAGAACAGTGCAGCTGCTATCCTGCGCCGCTTGAAGATCGCGAGCCGCCCACAAGCTGTCGAAGAATCGGTCACTCTCGCCATCAGCGCTCGCGCCGCCGCGCTTCGCGCCGAGGGTATCGATGTTCTATCGCTCGCTGCAGGAGAACCCGACTTCGCCCCGGCACCTCCGCTCGAAGCTGCAGCGCACGCCTTTCTCGAGAGCGGCGTCGGGCGCTACACCGCCACCTCGGGTACTCCCGAGCTGCGCGCCTCGTTGGCGGAGGCCGCACAGAGTGGCTTCGCTGCGCAGCTCACGCGTGACAACATTCTCGTGACGGCAGGAACCAAGCCCGCGATCCACATCGCGCTCTTGGCGCTCCTGGAGCCCGGGGACGAAGTCGTCGTCCTCGCCCCGTACTGGGTCTCCTACCCACATATCGTACGACTCGCAGGCGGTGTACCACGGATCTTCCCGTGCTCTGCAGACAATGCATTCGTTCCGGACTTCGGCGAACTCGAGCGCGAGCTCGCACGGCCTGCCTGTCGCGTACTGCTCGTCAACTCGCCGAACAATCCGACCGGGCGCGTGTACTCGTCGGACGAACTGAGGGCACTCCACGATCTGTGCCGAGAACATGACGTCACGATCCTGTCGGACGAGATCTACGCCGCCGTGACCGACGCCGATACCGATCGAGCGCCGAGTCCATCCGGGTTCGACGAAGGCCTCGAGCGCACGATCGTGTTCGATGGTCTCTCCAAGAGTCACGCCGTCCCGGGGTGGCGCCTCGGCTGGATGATCGGTCCACCGCCCCTGATCGAAGCGGCAGGCAAACTCCAGAGTCAATTGCTCGGAAACGCCTGCGCAATCGCACAAGCGGCGGCATTGTCGGCATTCACGGACGAATCGCGAGCGGCCACACGATCGATGGTCGGAGCCATCGTCGAACGACGTGCACACTTTTCCAAGGGACTCGAGTGGCTCCCCGAATTCGAGCTGTTGGAGCCCATGGGCGCCTTCTACGCCTTCCCCGCGGTCCACGACGTGCTCGAGCGACTCGGAATCGATGACACGGCGCTCGCATCGCGCTTGCTCGTCGAGGCTCGTGTCGCCATCGTTCCAGGAACGGCGTTCGGAGCCCCCGGTCATCTGCGCTTCAGCTTGACTCAGGGGATCGACGTCATCGACGAAGCCTTGCATCGCGTACGCGCTTGGCTCGACGACCACCTACCGTAGCCGCGTGCGGAACGAACCAAACGAGCCATGAAGATCTCCGACCTCGATCAGCGAGAAGCCGACATCTACGCCCGCGTCGCGTCCAAAGACCTGCGCAAGACGCAGCGCGGCGACGACATGTTACGCATCGCGTTCGCAGACATGAGTGGATCACTCTCTGCGACACTCTTCTCCGATCACGAAGATTTCGAACGAGCTTCGGACTTGACCGTCGGTGACGTCGTCAAGATCCGAGGTCATCGCGGGAACTACAAGGGAACGCCACAACTCCAGATCCATCGAGTTCGCTTGTTGGACGAGCGGGACGACGGCAAATGGGATCCCGACGATGTCTACGGCAAGGGCATGGCCGAGCTGCAAGATGTCGCCGCAGCAAAGATCGTCATCGACATCGAAACGGCGCCGCGCGTCGCGCTCGACTCGATGCCCGCATCGATCCGAGAACAGATCGAGGCGATCGCAAAAGAACGCGAATGGCCCGTCGACAAGGTTCTGTCGCTCAACCCGCTCTTCTCGCGAGTCGTCTCGATCGCGGTCGGTGACGCGACTGCGCCAGCGGGCGGCCACGTCTTGTTCGCGCCACTCGACGGCGATGTCGAGTCGATGGCGCAGGATGCCCCTGATTGGCTCCTCGTGCGTCGCGAAGTCGACATGCTCGACCAGTTCTGGTCCCTCGCAGCGCAAGCTCAACTCATCGTCACGTTCAACGGGCGCAACTTCGACTTGCCGTTCTTACGGAATCGCTCGGCGATTCTCGGCGTCGAGGTGCGCTGCGATCTCGTTTCGCAGCCGCCCTACCTCCACGAACCACATCTCGACCTCTACCAGATCCTGACGGGAAGCGGCTTCGGCGCGCGACCGATGAACCTCGAAGCCGCCTGTTGGGCGTTCGGGATCGAGAGCCCCAAGGGCGAGATGGATGGATCCGGCGTTGCCGCAGCATTCGCCGAGAAGCGCTACCGCGACATCGCCGACTACAACCTGCTCGACATCGACGCGACGCGCGAACTCTACAAGAAGCTGCAGAGCACCGTGCTCGACCACCTGAGCAAGTGACCGGCGCGCAGCGGGATCGCACTCACCGCATGCGGTATTCGTCGACCGCGTACGGCAATCTCGCGTGCACTCGCTGCTGGATGAACTTGCGCACCTCGGGATCAACGGCACTCGTGAAGACGTAGGCTTTCCAGAGCCTCAAATACGACTGCTCGAGATCCGCGATGCGCGGCAATCGATCCTTGAAGTCACTCAGTGGCGCAAGCGTGTCCGCCCACGGAACGCGCACGAGAGTCGCGACTTCTTTGAGCTGCATCTTGCGACTCGGGCAGTAGAAGAGCACCTGCTCGTGCCGTCCGAACCGCTCGTGCACTTCGGCTTCGAGAGCCCGCTCCCATGAGGACCTCGTGGCGGTGGACCGCGGCGAGAAGAACTCATCGATCAAGCGCGCCTGCACATTCTGGTTCGATGCCCACGGGAAGACCGCGACTCGCTTGTAGAGAACGCGCCGAGCCAACCTGTCGAGCAGCATGCGCACATCGGTGCGAGCAGGGTCGCATCGCTGCTCGAGTGCGATCATGAGCCCTTCGTCCGTCATGCCGTAGAGTTCACCTGGTCGCAGCCATTCCTCTTCCAAGGCCGTCTCGACCGCACGAGCGACCATCGCCCCGGCAGCGATCTTCGCGTGGTGGTAATAGACGCGTTCGGAGAAGTAGTAGCGCGCCTGCAACATGCGCAGCACTTCGGACACGATGTCGTCGCGCAGCAGACCTTCCTTCTCACAGTCGACGAAGAGTCGTGCCTCGACTGGATCGACTCGGAAGTACCCGACGATGCGTGCGTCGTAGCCGACCTGCAGGCCCGTGAAGTACGAGTCCCGCCTCAGGTAGTCCATCAGGTCGGAGCAAATCGTGTCGCTGACCATCTGCCCGAGGAAAGGCGAAGTCGGTTCGTCTCTCGCACCGAGCAGCGTGAGTACGTCGTTACGGATCCCTTGACGCTCGAGTTCGGAACCGAGCTCCGTGTCCTCGCCGAGCATGCGCTCGAACCGCGCAGGCTCATCGTGTCGCGGAAGGATCGCGGACTGGTCCTCGATGTTGTGACCGAACGGGATGTGCGTGACGTCGTGCACGAGAGCCGCGGCACGGATCACCCGCGCTTCGGCTTCGCTGACGTCGCGACACAGTGAGGGATCGAGGTGGGCATTGCGGCGGATCGCGTCGATCATCGCCTGCGCCATGTGCAGGGTTCCGATCGAGTGCTCGAATCTCGAATGCCGCGCACTCGGATACACGAGATGCGCGAGGCCGAGTTGTCGGATGCCGCGAAGGCGTTGCATTTCCGGACAGTCGAGGATCCGCCCCTCCTCACGAGTGAGGTAGATGTCGCCATGCACGGCATCACGGATCACGAACCACGGGCTACGAGACATGTGCGCTCACGATTCCGAGCGACGTGTCGCGCGTCCACGCAAGAACTGGGCTGGGATATCTACGTCCATTCATGGGCACGAAAGCTAAGGAAGATTACCTGAAGTGCAAACCTGTTCGTTGTCGATGACCGACATGCGATGTTTGGTAGTGATCAGAACGGATTCTCTGACTTCGATGCGGCGTTCTCCAAGGCTACGGGAGCAGCGCCTTCTGCAGTCGCGACTCCGTCTTCAGGCGTGACCGACACGAGCGAATGGAGTCGCGAACTCGCGAAACTGTTCGAGTCCGAGAATCAACGCGTGAAGGCCGGCCTGAGCACGATCCAGGCGAACATCAGCGAGACGGTCGATCTCAACAAGCGCATCATCGATCGCTGTGATCGCATCCAACAGGAGTTCGGGGCCCTCGTCGACGAGTCACAGACGATCCAAGACTCGTCACGCGATCTCGATTCTCGCCTCGACGACTCGTCGTCCAAGATGTCGACGTTGGAGCAGCACGTCGAAGGCATCGCCGGTTTCCTCCGAGAGATCGCCGACGTCGCCTCGCAGACGAACCTCCTCGCGCTCAACGCGACGATCGAAGCCTCTCGCGCCGGTGAGGCGGGTCGCGGCTTCGCGGTCGTCGCCAACGAGGTCAAGAGCCTGTCGAAGCAGACGGCCGACATGGTCGAACGGATCTCCGAACTCGTGAAGGGCATCCAGGACCACTCGACGAGTGCACGCGCGTCGATCACCGAGTCGCGTGAACTGAGCGCCACGACGCGCACGGCGATCGCCGGTTTTTCCGAGCGCCTCGGACGCACCTACCGCAGCAACGAAGAGACGCTGTCGGACGTCGGTCGTTCGAATGAGAGGATCTTCGTCAGTCTGGCCAAGCTCGACCACGTCATCTGGAAGGTCAATACGTACCTATCGATCGTCCGACGGGAGGCTCAGCTGCGCTACGTCGATCACCACGAGTGCCGACTCGGCAAGTGGTATTACGAAGGCGAAGGCGTCAAGAACTTCCGCCACTGTTCGAGCTATGGCGCGCTCGAACGACCGCACGCGCAGGTGCACGCAGGCACGAGGCGCATCCTCGACATCCTCGGCAACCTCGAGAACAACTACACCGTCATGCAATCGGCGATCGCGGAAATGGAAGCGGGCAGCGACCAGGTCTTCGCGATCCTCGATCGCATCCTCGCCGAAGCGGCGACCATCAAGAGCTCTCGGGCACTAAGACGCGGCGACGAAGTCCGATAGCGCGTCGAGTAGCTCGGGTGACGCACACGGAGCAACGCGCGGTCGCTCGTCGAGCTCGGAGAGCAACGTATCGATCTTCGATGCGACTTCGTGTTCGTCCCACGCCACGTGGACGTGACCGAGTGCTTCGAAGCGCCGTGCTGTCGCGATTTGATGGTCGTTGCGCGTTTCGCCCTTGGCCGCGTGTCGCGGCATCACGAGCACGGGGATCCCGAACTCGAGAGCACAGAAGATCGATCCAGTTCCCGCGTGGGCCACGAGCAGGCTTGTCTGCTCGAGCCTGCGGCGAAACTCGTCGGGCTCGAGGAAGCGCGTCCATTCGATCGATGCCGGAGCAATACCTTCGTCGCCGATTTGAGCAAAGACCTCCGCACATCGATCCGCACCTGACGCCCACGCATCCACGGCGAGTACCAGTCGGTCGAACGGCATCTGGGCTCCGACGGTGACGAGGATCACAGCACGGCTCCTCGAAACGTCGGGCCTTGGGGCGAAGCGAGGTGCTCCCACTGCGTGAGCCACAGATCGGCATGTTTGGCGACACGCTGTCCGGACATCGACAGCTCGTCGACGTTGGCGATGCTGTCGAGCCAGACCGTCTTCGCCCCGAGGAGCTTGCCGATACGGATACCGAAGAAGCCCGGTGCCGCGCCGGTCGACACGACCACGTGCGGCCGAGTTCTCAGGATGGTCCAGAGGATCTTCATCGCACATCGCGCGAGTCGCATCTTGTCCCAGCGTGTCGCATCCGGGACGACGACGAAGGCATCACCGAGCACGTCCTGGCGATAGGACTCACGAACCGTCACCCAGGTGACATCGTGTCCCTCGAAGGCTGGGCGTACTCGAAGGAGTTCGATCCAGTGCCCGCCCCCCGATGAGATCGCGAGAATGCGCTTCTTGTGCTCGGTCATCGCGGTGTCGCTGCGTTCATTTCACCACGCGATCGCCACGTCACGAGACGATCGATGGTCGTTCCACCTCTTCGATCGACAAGCGACGCCTGGATCTCGAGCATGTCGTGACGTTTTCTTCGAACCGAGTAATCGACTCGATAGTCGCTGTCGACTTGGTGAGACGCTTGTTGTCGTGCGAGGTCTTCGAACGGAAGACTGCGCAGCTCGTCCACCGTGCGATCCAGGAATTGCGCACCCTCGGCATGACCGCCGACGTCGAACCGCAGCCACCCAGAACAAGAACCGCCCCACAAGAGCGAGACGACGACGCCGAGCACGAACACGGCGACGACGCCGTCGGACCGAGTCGAGACCCGAGCAGGACCAGAATCACTCCGGACACCGACGACGCGCGCCCGCGGCGCGCCAGAACGAGGATGGACTTCCATGCGCTCCCCTCCGATGGCCAGTCTTCGGCTACGAAGCGCGGCCTCGCGCGAGATTCGTCACGACTTCTCGATGCCAACGCCTGATCCGCTGCACAGCGCGGTCTCAAGTGCCTGGGAATGGCAATCGCACTGCCTCGTGCGCGAGGACCCGCAACGCCTTCGACGCGAGCGGCTGACGGTGACCAGGTCGCCGGTAGACGAGGTCGATCAGAGCCGGGCCTCCGAGCGGTACGACATGCACACGTCGCGGATCGATGCGAAGCGCACTACCTCGCGGCTCGCCGGACCAGAAGACCTGCAGCTCGAGCCACGGGACGACCGGCGGCAAATCGTCGAACGCGATCTCGAGGCGCGCGTCCCCGGCGCGAGGTGTAGAGCCTGTCGGTGCCGACTGCGCGGCTTGTAGCTCGAAGTCAGCACGCAGCCGACGCGCGCGCTGGAGCACGCGCGCCTCTCCTGAGAAGCCATCGGCCTCGACCCGGAGTTCCGTGCGACGAGCAGGCATCGCGACGATGTACGACTCGCCGGCAGCGCATTGCACCGTGGCTGTTCCGAGTCGCGCATAGGTGCCGGGAACCAGCGAATCACCGCCGAACAGGGACACTCCCCACGGTGGTCCCTTGGCATCCGACGCCGTGATCGTCACGGTCGCAGCACGTGGCTCGCGCACCGAGAGTGTGACGACACCCTCGACCGTTTCCGGAGCCGTGGAGGCGACGACCGCATCGACGGTGCCCGCACGATACGGTGCGCGCACGTGCGTCGGTGCCAGGCAAACCTGCCTCGCCGATACGGTCGCGATCGACACATCGCACCCGACGGGCAGCCCGTCGATCTCGAAGCGTCCACGACCGAGATCGCGTGGACGCAATGCATAGAACGGGAACGGGCGCTCCATCCGTGCTGCCGGCACGACCGCGAGCACACTCGGCGCGACGTCCGGCGCCGTGCAACGCAGCTTCCACCCTTCTCGGAGGACGAAGCGCAGTTCGTACGCGCTCGAGCCGACTTCGATCGTCTCGAGATGAAGCGATCGTCCCGGAGCGCGCACGACGATCGGCACACTCGATCCCTGGACCAAACCCGTCGCCGAGAAGCTGCCGTCCGCCGAACACGCAAAGCTCTGTCCCGCGATCTCGACCGACGCACCGGGTTCGGGCGAGCCGCCATCCGTACCGAAGACCTTGCCGGCCACGACGCCGGTCTTGGACCAGTCGATTCGAATCGGCTCGGTTCGTGGCGCTCGCACGAGTGTGTCGAAACGTCGACCGCCCGGCCCTTCGAAGGAAAGAAGGACCCTGGCGCGAGGGAGCCCCGACACGACCGTACGTCCTTCGATCGATCGGACGAACTCGCCCGGCACGCCCGCGATCGCGCGCATCGTGCACGGTACGGCGCGATCGCCAGCCACGCCGTCGACGATGGCTTGCACGATGCTCTCGACGACGACCGACGCAGGCCCGAAGACCTCACCTTCGGTCAGGATCGCACCCTTCGGTCGCAGCCGCAGTTCGACACGAACCGGCGCAGCTCTTTCGTCGAGGCTGACTCCCGGCGGGAGCGGCCGATCCCCGTCGCGCTCGGGCTCGCCTTTCGACACCTCTTGCGTTGGCAACGGGCCGAGTTCCGGGTAGTCCCAGGGTTTCGTAGAGTGATCCCACGGTCCGAGGATGACGACGAACGCCAACAGCCCGACGATGACAGTCCAGAGGAGAATCGTCGGTCGCCCTCCGCGCGCGCCGGGAGAGTCGATACTCATCCGAGATTTGCCTCCGTCACGGCGTGATCTCCACTCGTGCTCCGTCGCGCGTGTGCTCGTTGTTCCCGCGCCAATCGTTCCCTAGCCAATCGTTCGGTAGCCAAGAAACGTCCCTTCGTCACGTCCGAGCCTCCACGTGTCCGTTCTCGATCCAGCCTCCGACCCGACGCCATCGCGACATCGTACGCGCCCACGCGTGGCCCTTGGAAGCTCGGTGTCTCAGTTTGCAGGCGCCCTACTCGGTCTGCTGATCGGGCGCGTCATGACGTTCGTCGCCGCGACCGCGAGCCTTCTTCTCGTCAAGAGCATCCTCTCCGAAGGCGCTGCGAGTGACTTCTTCGTGCTCTTGCTCCTGCACGGGTTGCTCTCGACCTTCGTCCTCGCAGGTCTCGGCACGAAGCTCGTGCCTGCCCTCGCGATGCACTTCGCACAGAAGAATCGAACGGAACCACCGAGCATTGCGTCGCCAGTGTTCGCTCGAGCTACGCGGCGAGCCCTGGTAGCCGCCGCTGTCTTCGCGATCGCCGCACCTTGGCTCACGGGCGTGGGGTCCACGTCCTTTCCCGCTATCGCACTCCTCTTGCTTCCTGCGCTGCTCTTCACCTCCTCGAAGCTCGCGCTCGGAGCCACGCGTCAACTCGCCGGCATCGAGGTCGCGGGGCGTCTCGCGAGTTGCGCACTTCTCGTCGCGCTCACCGCTTCAGACCTCGCGAGCACGACGTCGTGCCTGTTGGCATGGACCATGCCGCCCGTCTTGGCGCCTTGGTTGGCACGACGCTCGATCGATGCGACGGTGCTCCGGTCCTTCGACCGGGGCGTGCTACACGCCTTCCAGTGGCACCGACGAACGTCATCCGCGGAATGCGTGTCGCGCTACGACATCGCATCCCTCGACCGCACGACCCGCGGCGACCTCGTGCGCGCTTGTTATCTCCTCGGCACGCCACTCGCTGTTGGCATCGCGGCCGGGGGAATCACGGCGGGTGCTTCGTTCGCGGACTTCGGGTTCGCACATCGCTTCTTTACGATCGCGTCGGTCGTGCCAGCGACGATCTCGACGACACTCGCCGGCCCACTCGGCCTCGTCGATCGCCGCAGTGTGCGCACAGGACAGGTCGTTGCGGCCTTGCTCGTGACCGGAGTCGTCACGGGACTCGGCCTCGGGATCGCGTGCTCGCTCTTCGATGCGACGGGACGAGCGAGCACACTCGCCTGGATCTTCGCATCAGGGATGCCTGCGCTCTGCATTGCCGCAGTTGCAATCCCCTATCTGATCGCCAAGGAACGCGAAGCGACCGTTCTACGAATCTCCGTGATCGGTCTCGTGCTGACCGCGCTCGCCACCCTCACGCTCCAACTGGCGTTCGGCTTCGTCGGTGCGGCATGGGGCATCGTCATCGGAGAGATCGCCGTCGCGATCGCCGCTGGCCACGCGGCGCACGGATCCTCACGCGACGAGCGATCGGCGTCATGAGCACACTCCGCATCGGCATCGACTATCGCCCTGCGCTCTTCTCGAGAAGCGGCATCGCACGCAGTGTACGAGAACTCGCTCGGGCGATCGTCGCGCACACGGACGTACGACTCGAGTTGTTCGCTCACGGGATGAAACGCCCGCTCCGAGAGGAGCTCACGACAGCGATCGGACGTCACGGCGACTCACTCCACAGGAGTCGTTTACCGGGGCGCAGCCTCCAGGCTCTCGCCAAGTTCGGGATCGATGCAAGCCGCCTCGTGCGTTCGCATCACCGCGAGTGCATCGATGCGTTTCATTGGATGGACTACGTGTATCCGCCGGTGCGCTCGCAGCTGCCTGTCACGATGACGGTTCACGACATCGCGTTCGCGCAGGACACTTCGCTCCACGGAAGTGCGGCCAGCGCAATGCTCGAGGCTCGATTCGAATCCGCACTCTGCCGCGTGCAAGCGATCGCATGCCCGACGCAAGCGACAGCACGACGGCTCCGAGCACGCTGGCCCGACGCTCCGCGCGCGAGCGTGATTCCGTTCGGCGTCGATCACGTCGCGTGTGAGCCGGACGAACAGGACCGACGCCGGGCACGCGGTCGGGCACTCGCCCATGAATTGTCCGGTTCGACAGAGTACGCACTCGCGATCGGCACGATCGAGCCGCGCAAGAACCATGCGACGCTTCTCGACGCGCTCGATTTACTTGCACTCTCGGGAGTCGTCGTGCCGCTCATCGTCGTCGGTGCACGAGGCTGGGAGTGCGACGCAGTCGTGCGGCGACTGCGGAGCACACACAGCTTCCCGTGTCACTGGCTTCCCGAAGCGACGGATCGAATCGCACTCGATCTCCTCAGCGCAGCGAGCATCCTCGTCTATCCGTCGAACCTGGAAGGATTCGGTTTCCCGCCACTCGAGGCCCTCGAGTGCGGTGTGCCGGCAATCGTCGGTTCGTGTGCGTCGATGCAAGAGACTTGTGGTGACGCTGCGGTTCACGTCGATGGCACGGATGCGGACCAACTCGCTCTCGCCATCCGCCATCTGATGTCGGACCGAGATCTGCGCAGGAAATGCCTCGAAGCCTGGAGCGAACGGCGCTCACGCTTCACGTGGGAACGCTGCGCGCGGGACCATGCAGCGTTTTGGAAGGCACTTCGATGAAGCCTTGCATCGCCTTCGACGGATCGTGCCTCGGTGGCTCTCGCCCGACCGGAGTCGAACGGTGTTTTCTCCGCACGCTCGACGCGTTCTCTCGCTTCGACGAGCACCGCATCGTCCTCTTCGTGCCGTACGACTGTCACGTGTCGATCTCAGGCCCCGATTGCGCGATCGCGAGCGGCATCGACGTTCGAGTTCTCCCGAAGGTCGCACTACCTGTCTGGAGGCGTTTCTTCCTGCCGAGACAACTCGCAACATTGCGCGCCCGTGCGTTGCTCACACCCACGACGGCGTTGCCTGCACGTGCACCTTGTCCAACGATCGCGACCGTTCATGAGCTTCCCCCGAGCGTCGAGGAAGATGGCGAAGACTCGCGACTGCGTGCCTACCGTCAACGCCGCGCGCGCCGAGCCTTGATCGCACGTGCGACGGCCGTGATCGTCCCGTCCCGGCGAACCCTGGACGACCTTCTCGCCGAAGAACCGCACCTCGCGTCGCGAGCTCATGTCATCGCGCAGCCGCTGGGACGCGCTGCGCTCACAGCAAGCTCCGAACACTCTCCGCCCTCGCGGCATCGACGCGGCGTCGTCTTCGTAGGCGCCTCGAGAAGGCGCAAGAACCTGCACAGAGTCGCGCGTGCCCACGCGATGCTCGAACCGGCAATGCGGCGTGAGCACCCGATGACGTGGATCGGCTACGAACGCGCCGCGTCGTTCTCGCCGCCAGAGGATTGGGAACTCGTGCGCGGCGCGACCGATGACGAAGTGGTCTCACGCATTGCCGACGCGCGTGGTGTCGTGCTCGCATCGTGCAGTGAAGGCTTCGGCCTACCGGCCTTCGAGGCACTCGCGTGCGGTCGACCCGCATTGGTTGCCGAGCGTTCCCCGGCCCACGATGCGTGTGGAGATCTCGTCGCGACTTGCGATCCGTACGACGTCGCATCGATCGTGCGCGGCCTCGAACGTTTGCTTCGAGACGAAGCGCTCGCGACACGTGCGTCGATACGAGGACCATCATTCGCTCGGGACTTCACACCGGATGCGACGGCTCGAGGATGGCGTTCGCTACTCGCGGAGGTCGCGCACTCATGATGCGCCACCGGATCGCACTCCAAGGCTGGCTCTTCGGCGACCGTCTGCTCGGCGCCCCATCGGGCGCGAAGAACCGCTTGGCCTCGCTGCTCGTCGGTCTCGCCGAACTGCCGGAAGCACGCGACTACGACATCACGTTGTTGACGGGCCGCGACCCGGATCCGGATCTGGACGATGCCGTCCGTGCACTGCCGCACGGCAACGTCTGCCGCATGGATCTGTGTGCCGCCCCCACCCTCGCGCGTGTGCGGAGAGAAGTGCGCATCCTCGACCGCGCGACCCGCGAGTTCGACCTGCTCGAGCTCGCATCGCTTCCGCATCCGCGGCTCACGGTGCGGACCGCATTGCTCGTGCACGACGTGCGCGATACCGGCACGTTCGCACGCAGCGTCGTCCATCGACTTTGCGTGCGACGTGCGCTTCGGAACGCGCTGCACCGTTGCACGGTGGCCATTGCGCCGTCCGAGGAGGTCGCCCGTAGACTCCGCAGCATCGTCGACACGCGTGTCGAGATCGTTCCCGCAGGGATTCGAGTGCCACCGGCACAGACATGGCCTCAGGTCACCCGCGTGCCGCCCGGTGCTTTGATCAGCCTCGCGCGCTGCGAGGCGCGCAAGGACTTACCCTTCTTGGTCCGGGCCTACGCCGCCGCACGAAGGTTACGGCAAGGCGTTCTCCCTCCGCTCGTCTTCGTCGGCCCGGAATCCGATGGCTGGCGTGCCGTGTCGGCGCTCGCGAGAGAACTGGATATCGCCCCCCACGTGCACTTCGTGCATGACGTGCGTGATGGAGAACGATGGCCGATCCTCGCTTCGGCGAAAGCGCTCTGTTTTCCGACTCGTCTCGAAGGTTTCGGTCTTCCGGCGCTCGAAGCCGCCCTCGTCGGATGCCCCGTATTGGTGCGGGCTGGAAGCGTGCCTCACGCCATTCTGGGAGACGCTTCGATCCCCGTTGGAAACGACGCGGACAACGAGCCGAAGAACGTCGAGGACTGGTCCCGGGCGATCGCGGACGTCGCCGAGAGCGAGGTTGCGCGTGAGGGCGCCGCCAACGCCCGTCCGAGACTCACCGAATGCTATTCGCCCGAACGCGCCGCGCGCGCCTGGATCTGCGCTTGGGAACGCGCCCTCGCGAGCTCGTCCCGTGCGGTCGGGTAGACCAAGAAGGCGAGACCACAAGCGAGGCACAGCACGCCCGGAATCGCGAAGTCGTTGTCCTGCATGCCGGCGAGCACGAGGAACGCACCGCCGACGCAACTCAACACGAGCCCCGAGAAGAGAATCCCCGAGCCCTGAGGCGCGGGTTGGGCCTCGTCCCCCTGCATGACGACCTTGGCTTGCAGCGACGTTCCACCGCCTGGAACGAAGGCATCTTCGCTACCGCTGAACTTCGCTTCGACGACGCGTGCAACGAGGTTCGGGTCTCCGAGCCGATCGACGAGATCACGCTTGAGGTCGGCTTCGATCCGCGCGATGCGCACCGCCTGGTTCGCCTGCGAGACCTTGTTGATGATTTCGACGGTGGCGAAGATCGCAATGGCGAGCGCGACGAATGCCCAGAAGCTCATGGTTGTCGATTCCGGTCGAGACGAACGGGAAAGGTGCACCTACGCGGCCCGGCCAGAATATCCGAAATCGAGCCTGACTGATTCGTCGAGGCTATCGGGGTCCGACCCCTCCGCTCGAGCTCCGGAAGCGCGGGACGGTCCTCAGCGAACGGCTTCGAACAGGAGCCAGAAGACGCCTCCTGCCGCCGCGACCGCGACGAGGACCATCAGGAGCTTCGGGAGACCCGTCTGCTGCGCGAGGTCTTCGGCGAGGAGGTTGCCTTGGCGACTCGCGGGAACTCGCGGCGTGATCGACTTCGAGGAGACGACGACTTCGGCCGGCTTCGGGCGCGGGGGCTGCGAATCGGTCCGTGGGGCAGATCTCACGGTGACGACAGGCTCTTCGATCTCGAGGTCTTCGAAGCCTGTCCCAGCGGGTTCCGCCGGTGGTGCGGCTCCTTGGTCCGCGGAACTCGGCGCTACCGACTCGTGCCCGGAGACTTTGACCCGCACCTTGACGGTCGCGAGTTCGAAGATGTCCCCGTCCTCGAGCTTCGCTTCGCGCACGCGTTGTCCCGCGATCTTCGTGCCGTTGCTCGAACCGAGATCTTCGATCCAAACGGATCCGTCGTCTTCGAGACGCACCCGCGCGTGATGACGCGACACACCGTTGTCTTCGAGGGAGAGGGCACAATCAGCGCTGCGCCCCAACACGGCTTCGTCGTCGACGCGAACCTCTTCACCGACTCGCGACCCGCTCAGGAGAATCAATCGAACTTGCATGTGTGCTCCGGCCATGATCGTAACAGCGTGTCGAAAAAGTCGGACCGTGCCGAGTGCGCGATTTCGCCGTCTCCATACGCTGATAGTAGGCCGATGAACCAACCAATCGAGACTACGGCGACACGCGACGCGGAGGAGCGTGCCCCACGCCCGTTCGTACACGTCGACGGGCTCTCCCTCGAATATCGCACCGGCACGTTCGGATCAGGGCGCGTCGAGGCCCTGCACGATCTCACGTTCGAGATTCCGGCAGGATCGCTCTGGGCGCTCGTCGGAGCGAATGGTTCGGGCAAGTCGTCCCTGATCCGCTGCGCGCTCGGGTTCCGCACGCCCACGAAGGGCAGCGTACGCCTTTTCGGAGAAGCACCGACGATCAAGAACCTGCGTGCACGCGTCGGGGTCGTTCTCGATGGTCGGTTGCCACTCGAGCGACTGACGGGGCGCGAGTATTTGACGCTCACCCTGGCGATGGCGGGCTTCGATCGTCACGCAGCTCGTGAACGCGCCGACGAAATCCTCGCACGTCTGGGCCTCGCCGATGCCTCGCATCGCGCGCACGGCACGTGGTCGACCGGCATGGAACGGCGTCTCGCCTTCGCCGAGGCCATCGCACGGCAAGTGCCACTGCTCGTGCTCGATGAGCCGGGTTCGGGACTCGATCCGCTCGCGCTGCAAACCTTGCGCGAAGAGCTCGAGGCGCATCGAGCACGAGGCGGCGCGGCACTGGTCGCGACGCACGTCCTCGACGGCCTCGGCGCGGACCTGTTCGATCGCGTGCTCGTACTGCACCGAGGACGAGCCGTGCAGATCGGGACGCCGGATGTCGTGCTTCGAGACCCGGAAGGCCGCGTCAAGCAACTCCGTCTCGCCGAAGCGCTCGCGCGCTACGAAGACCGATGATGGAAGTCTCAGCGCGCGCCTTCCGCTCGATCGCGACGGGGCCGGTGATCCTCGGCTCTGTGGCGTGCCTGGTCGCCTGGATGGTGTTCGCCGTGCACGGCGCCGATGTCACGCGACTCCAAGCACAGGCACTGCCCAACGCGGATTGGGAACGCCGCGCCCCCCTGGTCGCGTGCGCACTCGCCTTGCCGACGGTCGTCGTAGCCCTGTCCCTGAGATCCTCCTGGCCGATGTTCGGCCCCGGGGACGCGGGACGGCGCATGATCCCGCTGCACGCCGTTCAGCCTGCGCGCACGCGCTTCGCAGCCTGTATCGGGGTGCTCGCCGCGCTGCTCTGCTTCCAACTGCTCGTCGGTGCCATCGTCGGGACCACGCTCGGCATCGTCGGCTTCGAGCGACTCGCGCTCGACCGTGAGATCGAAGTCCGCGGTGCGCGGTATCTCGTGCACCGAGGAGATCGCATCGCC
>JAGQQW010000103.1 GCA_020426005.1 Planctomycetota bacterium
GCACACCATTAGGACGGCTCCTCCCACCTGCCCCGCGCCTCTCGGAGCCCGAGCGGAGGGAAGGGGCAGGACGGCCCTGCAGGATGCGCGACATGGCGCCAAGAACCTGACAAGGTTGTGTTAGCACGCGACTTCCGGTGCTACTCGGCAGCAGCGCTCGCTGTGAGCCCGGGGAACAACCGCGTCGCGTTGCGCGTGCAGATGCGGGCCATGTCGGCGGTGGATCGGCCGCGGAGTTCGGCGAGTCTGCTTTGGACTTCGAATACGTTCGCGGGTTCGTTGCGCTTCCCGCGTCGGGATTGCGGCGGCAAGAACGGGGCGTCCGTCTCGACGAGCACGCGGTCGTCGGGGATGACGCGCGCCGCTTCGCGTAGCGCTTCGTTGCGCGTGTAGGTGAGGGGGCCCGCGAACGAAACGTGGAGCCCGACATCGAGGCAGGATTTTGCTCGATCGGCCGTTCCCGAGAAGCAGTGCAAGACGCCACGGACGGGAGCGTGGTCCGCGAGCACCGGGAGCAACTCGTCGAATGCGTCCCGGCAGTGGAGGATGACCGGCTTGTCGAGTCGTCGTGCGAGGTCGAGGTGCGCCTCGAGCGACGCGACTTGGGTCGCGAGGTCGACGTGTTTCCAGTAGAGGTCGAGCCCGGTCTCGCCGATGGCCACGATCGACGGGTCGGTCGCGAGGTCCGCGATCGCGTCGAGTTCGTCGTTCCACTCGGCGCACGAGTTCGGGTGCAGGCCTGCACTCGCGAACACGAACGGGATTTCGTGCGATCGAAGGAGCGCCGCGCGACTCGTCGCGACGTCGATACCGACGTCGACGAGAGCGACGACGCCTGCTGCCTGCGCGCGCGCCACGAGATCCTCGAGTGGAGGACCTTCGTCGTCGTAGCCGAGGTGACAGTGCGTATCGACGATGCAGACCGCGTCGTCGTTCTCGTTCATCCGCACCATTGCTGCAGGAGTTGTCCGAGGTGCAGGCGTACGGCTTCGTCGTTCTCGCGTGCGAACATCTCGCGCAACCAAGGACACGCGAGCGTGCCTTGGATCTCGGCAACGGCACGCGCGAGTTTGCGACGCAGCAGCGCGTTGCGTTGCTCGAGAGTCGTTTCGGCTCCGCCCTCGAAGATCTTGCGGATCGTCTCGACGGATTCGGGGTCCTTCGCTTCGATGAGCCCGTCGACCGCGCCCTGATATGTCGCGACGTCGTGACCCGGCGTCCTCAGGACCACCAAGAGCGTGTCCGCCTTGCCCGAGTCGTGCGAGCGCAGGTAGAGATTGACGAGACTCGCGAAGCCGGGATAGCCACGGACCGGGACGCCGCCCGTCTTCGTCGGGCCCGACGGCATGCCATGCCGGGACCCACGATAGTTCTCGGTCAGGAGGATCTGACGGATCTTCGCACCGGCAAGATCCGCATCGATGCCCTGCAACAGCTCACCGGCGCAGGTTCGAATCGGCGAATGCATGCCGACATCGGTCAGCTGGGCAACGAGGAAGTCGCGGCTCTTCTGCGGGTCGAGTTGAGCGAGCACGCGGAGAAGGCGCTTGGCGTACGGCGTCTGCTTCGGGTCTCCAGCGATGTCGACGAACCGTCGCTCGACTTGGTCGTAGGCGCTCGGACCGATGGCCCGGAGGGCCGCGACCCCGCGCCCGATGTGCTCTTCGAGCACGGGTTGCTCGAGAAGACTGTTGCCGTATTGCTGCTCGCGCTCGGCCCAGGTCTCGAGATAGCCGAGCACGGCGTCGACCGGCCACCCCTCGGGATCCCGGCCGAAGTGGAGCAGTTCGACGGAATTCTCGATGCGATCGAGGCGCTGCTCGATGCCCTTCAGGCGCTCGGTCTGGGCTTCGAGTGCGGGCAGCAGCCGCCAATGCAGCCAGGCGCCGATGCCAGCGAAGACTGCGAGGCTCGCGAGGAAGACGGGGATCGGATTGGTTCGCACGGTGGGGTTCGTCGGGGCCATGGATCGGGGCCGTGTAGGGTCAGAAGGGCACGAGGGGCACTGCAGGGAACCGGGGCCGGTCCGGTGCGACTTCGCGCGACCTCGAACGATCGTCGTGGGAAACCGCACGCCGGCTCGGGGAGGGAATCCCGAACTCGAAGGCGGAGCGTCGATCGGAGCGTGGAACGGAGCCTCCGGACAAGCCGTTGTTCAGAATGCAGTTAGCGCGGAAATCTCGTCATCGTCGAACGCGGGCTATACTTCCCCGCGCCGTCTCCCCAGGCTATTCTCATACCAAGTGGAAGTCGGCACGAGACTTGACTGACGATTCTTCCAAGAGACACGCTTCGGGGCACGGTTTTCGGCGCGTGCTCCGTTGGTTCGAATGGCGTCGCATCGCCGTTTGCGCCCTCCCCGATCGCCATCCCCCGCACCGTGACGAGGTCACCATGAACGTCCGAACCACCGGACCGATCCTCTCCTCCGCGCTCCTGTTCGCCCTGCTCCTTCCTTCCTGTAGCGGCGGCGGCGGGAAGACTCCCGATGCGATCGTCGGTTGCAACAACGGCGCCCAGGCGCTCTGCGTGACCGCGTGCAACCTCGGTTGCAGCACCAGTGGTTGCAGCCTGAGCAATATCGCCGTCAATCAGCGGCTCGATTTCACCTTCAACCTCGAGATCGATCCGGCGAGCGTCAACACCAACACGGTGCGCATGCGCGACAAGGCCGGCAACGAACCGCTCGGGGCCTTCCTCGTCCAAGGCGCGACGATCAGCTTCGTCCCCGAAGTCGGTCAGGCCGGGGGGGAGACGTTCTTCGGGTTCACGAAGGACGAGACCTACACCCTGTTGATCCCGTCCAAGGGGAACGCGTTCGAGACGCTCCGATCGACGTCGGGGGACGCGCTTGCGAGCGACTTCTCGTGTCGACTCGAAGTCTCGCTCGGCATCGTCGACTTCGACGGTCAGCCGCCTCGCGCATCGATGCTGATTCCGAGCACGCTCGGCAAGACCTGCATCGAGCGCAATACGAACATCCTGATCGAGTTCTCCGAACTCGTGGATCCGCAGACGCTCAGCGAGACCTCGCAGGGCATGCGCTTCCAGATCGCGCAAGCCGACTCCAACGGCAACTGCTCGACCAACACGATCGATCTGCCCGGCGTGCGCACGCTGAGTGTCGACAAGATCACGCAACGGACGCGTCTTGCCTTCCGGCCCGCGTTCGAGCCACCCGGTGGCTTCTGCATCCTCGCGACGGTGACCGACCAGGTGCGCGACTTGTCCGGCAAGCGTGCGCAACAGCAGACGTTCTCGTTCTTGACGTGTGCGGGTGACGTGCCGATCCGCGAGATCGAAGACGACTTCTCGGATCCGTCGACGCAGGACCTCACTCGAGGCGGTGCCAAGTGGGTGCAGGGCGCGGTCGTCGCGCCGCTCGTCGGTGGCAGTGGCCTCCACGGGGATTTCGACTACGCGTACGTCGCGACGGACACCACGACGAAGGATGCACAAGATCGCGAGATCTGGCAGATCAACGTCGACACCGTCAAGATCCCCGACCTCCTCACCCTCAGCGGGCAAGAAGAGCCGATCGTCAATGGCATCTTCGAGTTCACGAGCTTCGTCGTGCCGGCCGGCGTGCACCTGCAGTTCGTCGGGTCGAAGGTCCCGGTGCTGCGCGTGTCAGGGCGCGTCGATATCGAAGGCGCCGTGACGCTTCCGCCCACGCTCGCGACCAAGCTCCAAGGCTCGGGTGGCAAGCCGCCGGTGAATGGTCAGCCTGGCTTTGCCGGGGCGATCGGTGGTGGCACCGGCGGAAACGGGGGAGACAGCCCGAACAGGATCGGGGCGAAGAACCTCTCGGGCACCGCGGGCGAAGCCCTACGCTTGCCGGCCGGTCACCCGTTCACGGCGACCGCGGCGAACACCGGCGGGAAGCCGACAGGGCCGTGGCCGTCGACCGGAATCGACAAGGACGTCAAGTTCTCGGCCTATTCGGGCGTCATCTGCCAAACCGCGACGCCTGGTGGGAGCGGAGGTTCGTTCCTCACGCAGGGCAAGCTCGGTTCGGTCATCGACAACATGAAGGGCACCGAGAAGTCGCAACCGTACGACTTCGGGCCGGCCGGCGCATCCAGCACCCCGGTCGACATCGCACTCCTGCGCGGTCGCACCGAGAAGAGTTCGTCGCTCTACCTTGTCGGCGGTGCCGGCGGTGGTGGTTCGGGGACGCACCCGAGCTCGTGCTTCGATGCGTCCGGTTTCGAGCCGCTCGGCTGGTCGCCGGGTTCGGGCGGTGCCGGAGGTGGCGGAATCCTCCACATCCAAGTCGGCAGTGACTTCAACGTCGGGATTCGCGGCATTCTCTCCGTCCAAGGGGGAAGCGGCCAGACCTTCTCCTGTGATCAGCAACAGTTCACCAATCCGGCGCCCGGCGGCGCAGGCAGTGGGGGCTCGATCCTGCTTCAGGTGGGCGGCCTTCCGGACATCCGTGGCACGGTGACCGCGGCCGGTGGTCTCGGTGGGCGTTACGACAGTTCGCCTTACTTGCTGACCGTCGACAGCCTGAGTGGGGAAGGCGGCGCGGGACTCTTGCGCTACGAGTCGAATCCGCCTCCGGCACTCGCGGCCCTCGGCAACTTCGATCCGCCGGTCTCCGCGGACAACGTGGGTTCGATCCACAGCGAGGACGTCAACACCAACTCGATCCTCGCGACCGAGTGGTACGACACCGGGCTGTTCTTCCCGCCGAAGTACCTGCGCTACGTGATCGAGGCAACGATCGACGATGTGCCGGTCGTCTTCAGCGACGACGCGACCCTCGGGCGCGAAGCGAAGGCCGGCGAGCCGATCGAGATCCTGTTCCAGGGCGCACAGCTGGACGCGCAGACGAAGCGTCCGGTCCCGTCGACGTTCTCGCAGTGGATCTCCGGAAACATCGATGGACTGACGCGTGTCGGTGGCAACACCTTCCGCGTGCTGCTGCGCTTCAATCGCAGCTCCGCCACCAAGATCGTCGTCAACAAGATGACCTATCGCTACCAAGGCTGATCCGATGAGAACGACATCCAAGCTCCTCCTCGCGTTGCCGTTCGTGCTCTCGTTCGCTGCCTGTAGTGGCAGCAACGCCACCGGTGGGCTCGGCGCGGCGTGCCGTGGCTCTTCGAGCCTCTGCCTCGTGTCCTGCAGCCTCGGCTGCTCGCTCGAGGGCTGCAGCATCAAGAGCATCCCGGTCAACCAACGGCTCGTCTTCCGCTTCAGCCAACCGATCGATCCCGCGTCGGTCTCACCGTCGACGGTGCGTTTGCGCAGCTCGCAGGGTGAGCAGCCGATCGGGGATCTCCTGGTTCAGGGTTCGGACGTGATCTTCAAGCCTGCGGTTCTCTCGAGTACCGAATACGGCTTCGTCGCCAACGAGGAATACTCGCTCGAGATTGCGGGTGGTCCGGGCGCGACTGCGTCGATCGAGTCGATTTCGGGAGACAAGCTCGGTGCTCGCCTCGCGTGCTCGCTCGTCACCGACCTCGGTGTCGTGGATGCCGATGGCAAGCCGCCGATCGGCGAGCTCGTCGTCCCCGAAAGCCTCAGCAACGTCAAGGCCGACTCGCTGATCGTCGTCGAGTTTTCGGAGAGCATCAACACGCTCCCGTTCCAGAACGGCGGCACGGGTGGCACGATTCTCTACAAGGTCGCGCTGCCGGATTCGACGGCGCCGAACGGTTGTTCGCGTCGCTACTTCCCGCTACCTGGGACTGCGGCACTCTCCGAGGATCCGTTGACCGGTCGCACGCGTGTGGTCTTCCGCCCGTCCCTCCTGATGCCGAGTGAGGCCTGCGTCCAGGTCGAGATCACCGACCAGATCCGGGACCTCTCGGGCAAGTCCGCCGAATCCCAAGTCTTCGACTTCGTAGTCGAGTCGCGTTCGATCGTCGATCAGTACATCGAAGAGACGTTCGCTGCCGCCGGAAAGGCCGACAAGGTTCGCAGTGGTGCTGCGTGGGGCAACGGCAAGCTCACGGTCGGTCGCCTCGGAGGTTCCGGGGTGCTCGGGTCGTTCAGCGCCGTCGATGGCAAGGACCTGCAGCAGAAGGATGCGCAGGGGCGCGACATCTACGAGTGGAACACGGACGACATCACGATCTCGGAGACGCGCACGCTCACGGGCGTCGAGATCAAGGTCACCAATGGCGTGCTCGAGTTCACGGACTTCATCGTCGGTGAGAAGGAGCACATCCGCTTCGTCGGGACGAAGCCGCCTTTGATCCGCGCGTCGGGAACCATCCAGATCAACGGCGTCGTGACTCTCGTGTCGCCGATGCCGGTCGACCAGTCGCCGATCAATCCCAGTACTGGCTGGGCCGGCGGAATCGGTGGACCGGGTGGTGGCGCAGGTGGCCAGGGTGCGGACCTGCCCAGCTACACGACCGGTTCGATCAACGGCCGCAATGGCGCCAACGTCCAAGTTCCGACGGGGCACCCGCGTGCATCGCAGACTGCGGGCACCGGTGGTCCAGGTGCGCTCGCGTTCCCGCGCTCCGGCAAGGACCTGGACGTCGTCTGGATCAAGCTCCAGAACTTCGACATCTTCGTGCGCATGATGGCCAACGGAGGCAGCGGCGGCTCGCTGTTCGATCGCGGAAACGGCGCGCTGCTCGGCACGACGGGCCTGGTCGAGAAGACTTCGGCGTCGCCGATCCTCGGCCCGTACACTCCTGCTGAGTTCCCGCCGCAAGAAGCCGCGAGCAAGGCCTTCGCGGTCTTGCCGGTCTCGTCGACGGTGTCGAGCAAGGACACGTTCCGTCTCGGTGGATCCGGTGGTGGTGGTGGTGGTACGCACGCCGCATACACGGCCGTCAAGACGAACTACGTCTGGTCCGTCGGCGGCGGCGGTGGTGGTGGCGGTGGCAGCATCGCCTTCGAAGCCGGTTCGGACTTCATCGTGTCCTCGACGGGTGAGATCTACGCTCAGGGCGGTGGTGCTCTGGACATTCGCAACTCCAACGGACAGCCCCCCGCACGCGCACCGGGAGGTGGCGGCAGTGGTGGCTCGGTCCTCGTGCAAGCGGGTGGCGTCCCGACGATCGTCGGCAAGGTCGACGTGTCCGGCGGTATCGGAGGCACGTTCGCCGAAACGTCGCAGCTCCTCGATATCAAGAGCAGCGCCGGGAAGGGTGGTGCCGGCTACATCCGCGTCGAGGCGGATCCCAAGCCCAGCTTCGCTGCATTCGGCGGCTTCGTTCCGGCAGCTGCGGACGACAACACCGGGTTGCTGCGGCCGATCGATGATTCGACTCAGTCCGTCGCGGCATCGGGTATCTACGTCGCGCAGTCGCTCTTCCCGCCGACTTGGCTCTACTACAAGATCGAAGCCAAGATCGACGGCGTTCCCGTCACGTATAGCGACGATCCCCGTGTCGTTCCGGGCAGCAAGTTCGCCGACGACACGCAGCCCGTGGCGATCTACTTCAAGAGCGTCGCGGCGGACGCGCAGACATCGAAGCCCATCGGCGACTTCACGCCGTGGGTTCCCGCCACGGTCAAGGACTTCTCGCTCAAGAAGTACGAGACGACGGCGGGCAACGGGATGCTCTATCTGATCGTCCTCGACAAGTCGAAGACGCCGAGCAAGAGCGGCACGATCGAGATCACGAATCTGCGCGTCTACTATCGCGGCTGATCCGCGCAGTACGATCTCAGTCGAAACTCCGGCGCGCCATTTCTGGCGGGCCGGAGTTTTTCGCACGCCATGGAAGCCTATGATGCTCCCCTTCGCTGCCGCCAGGAGAGCCCTTGTTCGACGACGTACGCCAGATCATTCGGGATCATGATCGCTTCCTGATCTCGGGACACGTCAATCCGGACGGGGACTGTATCGGAACGCAGTGTGCCCTGTATCAGTTGCTCCATGAGCTCGGCAAGGAGGTGCACATCCTCAATGCAGACGCTCCGGAGGCGATCTTCGACTTCTTGCAAGAGCACACGACGTTCGGCGTTCACGAACCGGGCAATGCGCTGCCGCCTCATGATGTGCACTTCTTGACGGACTGCTCGACGTTGTCGCGCCTCGGAAGTGTCGGTACGGAAGCGGCCAAGTCGAGAGGCGTTCCGCGAGTCGTGGTCGACCACCACGAAGGGAGCGATGCCGGAGACGGCGACTACCTGCTGTGGGATGTCACGGCCCCGTCCGCAGGCTGCCTCGTCCACGCGCTCTACGAGGCGATGAACCTGCCGTTGTCGCGCGCAGCTGCCGAGGGCATCTTCGTCTCGATCGTGTCGGACACTGGCTGGTTTCGGTATTCCAATACGGACCGTCGCGCACTTTCGATCACCGAGTCTTTGATCGCTGCCGGTCTCGAGCCTCATCGCATCTACGATGCGATGTATCGGCGCAACCCGCAGTCCTCGGTCTTCTTGTTGGCCGATGGTTTGTCGCGCGCCACGTTCGAAGCCGATGGCGCGATTGCCGAACTCGCGCTCGATGCCGCCTACTGTACGAGTGCGCGCAAGTCGCAGTTCAACACCGATGGCCTACTCGATCCGTTGCGGTCGGTCGACGGCGTCCTCGTCGTCGCGCTGCTCAAAGAGCTCGTCGACGGCAAGGTCAAGATCAGCCTGCGCGCCAACCGCGATTTCGAAGTCGATGCGATTGCGCGGAGCTTCGGGGGTGGCGGCCACAAGAAAGCAGCGGGGGCGACGCTCGACGGTCCCCTCCAGAAGGCGCAGCTCAGCCTGCGGAACGCGATCCTCGAAGCCATCGGAGCGTAGCCGTGGGCGTCGTCGCGATCGTTTCCGACATTCACTCGAACATGTTCGCGACGGAAGCCGTGTTCCGTCGGATCGACGAGATCGGTGTCGATGAGATCTACTGCCTCGGCGACGTGATCGGTTATGGGCCCGATCCAGAACCATGCATCGACCTCGTCCGGGACCGCTGCACCTTCACACTCAAGGGCAATCACGATTGGGGGATGACCGGAGACCTCCGCGACTTCAACCCGATGGCGCAAGAGAGCCTGATGTGGCACCGGCGCCGACTCAAGCCAGGCCTGTTCTCGCCGGGTAAGAAGAAGCGCTGGAACTGGCTACTCACCTTGCCCGAACGCGTCGAGCGTGATGGCGACATGTTCGTGCATGCGTCTCCGCGGGATCCGATCAAGGAATACGTGCTTCGATCGGACGGCTTTCTGTATCCGGAGAAGATGGAGGACCTCTTCTCCCGATTCGAGCAGCGGTGTTTCGTCGGACATACGCATTGGCCAGGATGGCACGGCGTCGACTTTCGCTTTCATCAAGTCGAGGACGATCGAACGTCGTTCGTGCTGCCGGAATCGCAAGTGATCGTCAATGTCGGTAGCGTTGGGCAGCCGAGAGACGGGGATCCGAGGTCGTGCTTTGCCGTCGTCGACGGGTTGCGACTCGAATACCACCGTGTGCCATATCCTGTCGGCGAGACACAACGGCGTATTCTGGACATCGGTATGAGTTCCTGGCTCGCCGATCGGCTCGAGCGCGGCACGTGAACGCGCATCTGCTGATCACGACCGTCGATGACGAGGCCGTGGCGCGACGGCTCGCGCGAGGTTGGGTCGAATCGCGAATCGCCGCCTGCGTCAGCATCGTGCCCGGAGTCTCGTCGACGTACCGCTGGAAGGGCCGAGTCGAGACCGCGACCGAACAGCTGCTCCTCGTCAAGTTCGCGTGCGATGCCGACGAGGTCGAAGACCGCGTCGCGCGTCTTTCGGAGACGCATCCGTACGACGTTCCCGAGCTCGTCGTCCTCGATCCGACCTGCGTTGCTCCGGCCTATCTACGATGGCTCGGCATCGAGAGTCACGACCAGGGCGTATGAACGAGACGCACACAGAGCGTCGATCGGCTCGGTGGCTCTTCGTCGTCCTGCTCTCGATCTTCGTGCTCGGCGGTCAGGGCGGCATCGTCAATCCGGATGCCGAAGTCGAACTCCAAACGGCGCGTGCACTGTGGCTCCGAGGAAGTGCGGCGCTGTCCGACAAGCACGCGGATGCGAGCACTTCGGAACTCGGTATCGTCAACTTCGTGCCGGGACCGGGGCGTCGTGGCTTCGACTGCATGCGCGGTATCGACGGGAACTACTATTCGTGGTTCGGCATCGGGCATGCGATCGTCCTCGTTCCGTTCTATGCCGCTGGGCGCGCGCTCGATGCCGCGTTCGCGGAAGTGTCGCGTGCGGGACTCGAGAATGCGGTTGCGGATGCGAAGGCGCTCGGGGCCAACGCCGGCTACACGCGTGCACTTTCCGAAGAGTTCTTCGCGCACCTCCTTGCGAGCCTCCATTCCGCGATCTTCGCCGCCGGACTTGGGCTCGTCATCTTCCTCGCACTCGGCCATTTGGGACTCTCGCTGCGTTCGCGCGTGATCGCAGTCTTGATCGCATGCTTGACGACACAGCTCTGGCCGGGCACGCGCGAAGGCATGAGTGATGTCACCGCGGGGTTCTTCCTCGTGGCCTCGTTCGAGCGCGTGTTGGCTTGGAGTCTGCGCGGTGCATCCTCGGCGTCGCTCGTGGTCGCCGGAATCTCCAGCGGCATTTCGATCGCGTGTCGCCCCGCACAACTCGTGGCGGTCGTGGCACTCTCGATCTACGTCGTCGTCACCTGCTGGCGCAGACTTTCCGCCGAAGCGCGCTGGCGCGATCCGATGCCGGTCCTTCGGAGCGCGCTCGCGTTCGGTTTGCCGATCGTTGCGTTCTTGATCGAGCTTGCCGTGTTCAACGAGGCGCGCTTTGGCGACATCCGCGAATTCGGATACACAGCGGGCACGAGCGACGGCTACTGGAACTTCCCGTGGCACCTCGGCGTGCTCTTCTTGCTCGCGAGTCCCGGGAAGGGTGCGCTGGTGTTCTGTCCTCTCTTGGCGATCGTCCCGGCTACGTTCTGGATCGTTCGAAGAGGGGTCCGCCTCGAGCTCATGTTGGCGGCAGCGATCCTCGTCTTCCCGTGGTTCCTCCACGCCAAGATGACGGGATGGCATTCGTCACAAGCATGGGCCGCGCGCTACATGACCGTCGGCGCCGTCCTCGTCATCGCGATCGCCGTTGCGTTCGTGTTCGATCGTTTCCCGAGGGCAAGCAAGGTGCGGCGCGTCCTGCCATGGCTCGCCGCAGCTGGATTCGTCATCAATCTGGGCGGCATCCTCACTCCGTATCGCGGCTTCTACGACTTGGGCCAAACCGCGAGCGTCGAACGGTTTCGCGACGTGGATCCGAGTGAGGATCTCTTCCAGAGAATCGTGCTCACTCCGAGGCTCAGTCCGGCGATCGGGCACTGGCTGTACGCGTACGAGAACGCTCGTGGACGGGTGCCTGCCAAGACGCCCGAGGATGCGGCGCGAAGCTGGAGCACGATCTACGGTGTCGTGCCGAAGACCGACGGTGGGGAGGTCCTGCCGCAGACCCTGCAGTTCGTGGACGACCGTGACTTCCGCCACGTGTGGCCGATCGGGTTCGCGAGGCGGTTCCGATCGTACGTGCCGATCGGGCTTGCCCTGGTGCTGATCGCGGCTCTCGTCGCTGCTGCATTCGCGCTGCGGCGCTCGGTTCGCGCTGCACCGGGACGCGATTGACTCCAGTCGCAGAGGCGGGATGTCGAAAAGTCGGACATGGTCACGACCTCCCCCTGGTACGGTTCCGTTCGCGCCATCGCGCTCGTCGCGTCTCTCCTCGTCGGCCATGCCGCGAGTGCTCAGTCGGAGGGGGCAACCAGGGCGGCGAATGCGAACGATCTCGTCGTGCTCCAGAACGGGAACGAGTTCGAGGGCACGATCGTCGCGGATGCGGATACGTCGTTGACGATTCGCATCGCGCACGGGCAAGAGCTGGAGATCGCCAAGTCGATGGTCTCCAAGATCGTGCGGCGAAGCCATGCGATCGAGACGGATGCCAAAGAGGGCACGACCTCCTACTGGGATGGGCGCAACGCGTGGTTCCATCTCCGGGACGAACTCGGCCGGCACATCGGCAAGATGCACTACTACGTGCGTTCGACCGAAGACGGTGGCGCACAGCTCGAGGAGCAGTGGACGTTCGTCAACGAGGGGCGCAAGAGCTTCATGAGTCGGATCGAAGTGCTCGACGCAAATCGTGCACCGGTCTCGTTCGTGTTCCGAGAAGCTGTCTCGAAGCTCGCCGACGAACGGGTCTTGCGTGAGCGACTCGTGCGCGGAGAGGTCGAGGACGCCTCACTCCGAATCGTGGAAGCAGGAACGGATGGACGATCCACGCGAACGGTACCGTTCCCGGCCGGAAACTCGTTCCCACTCGCCGTCGCGGAATCCGTCAGACGCGGTGAATCCGATGGCGCACACGAATACGCAGCTTCGATCTACGACCCTCTCGATGGTGTTTTCGAGCTCCGTCGCTACGAGTTGCAGGATGGAGTTCCCGCACCGCGCAAGAGCAATCAGGTCGCGCGAACGACGGCCACGCTCATCGAGTCGAAGGAGCATGGGCGAACGCGACGCGAATGGATCGCGACGGACGGTTCGATCCTGCTCGTCGAGGTCAACGGTATCCACTTGGTTGCGGAACCTGTTTCCGAAGCGACGGCGATCGCGACGGCGACCTATGGTCGTCTGATCAAGCGTCCGCGCGTCGCGACGCTCGGCGATCTCGACGTGTTCTTGCCGCGAGCGACATGGCAACTCGGACGCACGGTCGAGCGCGGTCATTGCATCGAACTCGTGCCCCCGATCGACGTCCACGTGCGCGTTCGGTGGGTCGAAGGCGACACGACGGGCACGTCGATCCTGCAGTCGGCCTCCGAGAGCATGCTCACAGCGTTTCGCATCGATCACGAGTCGTTTCGCGAGACAGGGCAAGAGCTTCGTCTCTTCGATGGGCGGCCTGGTTTGGAAATCCGCGGCATCATGAAGGATCGGGTCGGCCACCAGATCGATGTCGTCCACTGGATGCGCGAACAAGGTTCCGGCTGGGTGGTCGTGACGCTCGAAGGGGATCGGCGACAAGTCGCTCGCGTGAGCGACGAAGCACGTGACCTCGTAGGCGACATCTGCGAGTCGACGCGTAATGTCGCTTCGAATTCGCTCGCGAGCCCGTCGCGCTGATCGCCTACTCGCGCGACGACGTGCCCGTTACGATTACCGTGCGTGGCCGTCCTCGTCAGCTTCCTCGTTCCTGCGCGCGATGCGGCGTCCACGATCGATGCCGCAATCGACTCGGCGCTCGCACAGCACACTGGCGACGTCGCGTTCGAAATCGAGGTGATCATCGTCGATGACGGGAGTCATGACGACACTCGAAGGCGCGTTCGGGCGGCTAAGGGTCGTGACCGACGCATCGTTCTGATCGAACAAGAGCGGCTGGGTCTCGTCGCTGCTCTCAACAACGGGCTCCAGCATTGCCGTGGTCCGTTCGTGGCGCGGCTCGATGCGGACGACATCGCCATGCCGCAACGAATTGCCATGCAGCTCGCGCTCTTGGTCCGGGAGCCCGACATCGGTGTGGTCGATGGGCAAGTCCGCTTCGTTCGGGACGGCGGACCGGTGCCCGAAGGAATGAAGCGCTACGAGTCCTGGGTGAATGGTGTCCAGAGCGCCGACGACTTCAGGCGCTTGCAGTACTACGAATCCGCCGTCGTGCACCCGGCGGCCACGATCCGAAGCGAGCTGTTCACGCGAGTCGGCGGGTATCGCGACGTCGGACCGGAGGACTTCGAGCTCTGGTTGCGGATGCACCGTGAGGGTGTGCGGTTCTCGAAAGTGCCCGAGGTCCTCGTCGAGATGCGGGACCACGATGCACGCCTGACGCGCACGAGTGATCGGTACGCGCGCTCCGCGTTCCGCGACGTCGCGATGTCGTATGTGCGAGAGCGATGTCTCGAGCGGAGTCGCGTCCTGCTCTGGGGAGCCGGGTCGACAGCAAGACCTTGGCTGCGTTTCCTGCGCCGAATCGGAAGGACTCCGATCGCGATCATCGACGTCGATCCGAAGAAGATCGGTTCGCTCCGTGGCGGAGACGTACCGGTCAAGCCGCCGGAGGCTCTGGACGGTGTCGATTCCGATCTCATGCTCGTCGCGCTCGGCGTACGAGGGGCGGACGAACTCGTGCGAGCCGAAATCCGACGGCGGCGGCCCGACTGGAAGGAAGGCGAGCACTATTGGTTCGTCGTGACGTGAACCGTGCGCACTCGCGGTCATCAAGAACGATCGATCCGCATTCGGAAGTGCAGCGCGGTCGCCACCGCTTCGTCGTCGATCGACGCCTTCTTCGTTAGATCGGCAACCGTGCGCGCGACACGCAATACGCGGACGATCGCTCGCGCGGATAGCGAGCTCTGCCGACCTCCAGCTGTCAGTAGGCGATGTGCCGATGGGGCGAGATCGCGGCGTAGCGCACCTTCGTCGAGGGCTGCATTGAGGTGTCCGCGATTCCGCGTGAGTGCGATGTCGCGCGCCTCTTCGACCCGTCGACGCAGCTCGCTCGATGTCGGGCCACTGCGTTCTTCGCGGAGCAGGCTGCTCGCATCGATCGGGTGCATCGCGAGTTGCAGATCGATCCGGTCGAGAAGAGGGCCGGAGATTCGTGAGCGGTAGCTGGCGATCTGCTTCGGAGTGTCGACGCAAGGCCTCGTCGGGTGGCCGAGCATCCCGCACGGGCATGGGTTCATTGCCACGACGAGTTGGAACTGCGCCGGGAGAGTGAGGATGGCGCTCGCACGGGACACGACGATGCGGCCCTCTTCGAGCGGCTGACGGAGCGCCTCGAGCGCGTTTCGCGGAAACTCCGGAAGTTCGTCGAGAAAGAGCACGCCGAGGTGCGCGCGCGTGATCTCGCCTGGACGAATCGGTCGTCCGCCGCCGACGAGGCCCGCGTAGCTCGTCGTGTGATGCGGCGCCCGAAACGGCCTGCGACCTGCGGTGAGGATTGTCGCGAGCTCGACGCTGTCGATCGTGGCGAATGCGCTGTGAATGCGGGCGAGTGCGAGTCGATCGCTTCGTTCGAGATTCGGGAGGATGCCCGGCAGGCATCGAGCGAGGAGTGTCTTGCCACAGCCGGGTGGGCCGGACATCAGAAGATGATGACCACCGGCTCCTGCGATCACGAGCGCCTCGGTCGCACTCTCCTGACCGCGGACGCGTGCGATGTCGGGATGCGTGGAGAGTGTCGCGTCGGACATCGGTAGCGTGGGTGCGGGTCGAGTATCGCCACCTGCACAGACGGTGAGAGCTTCCTCCAGACTCGAGAGCGGGACGACTTCGACCGGTGCCTCGACGAGACTGGCCAGTGCGGCGTTTTCGTCCGGGCAGCAAAGGCGAGGGATCCCTGCCGCAACGCAGAGATCGAGGATCGGCAGGATGCCGCGGACCGGACGTAGGCCTCCGTCCAGACCGACTTCGCCAACGAAGAGCGTGTCGGCCAATCGATGTGGCGCGAGGACGCCGGTGAGGCTCGCCAGTGCGAGGGCGATCGCGAGATCGAATGCCGTTCCGGCTTTGCGCGTGCTCGCCGGTGCGAGATTGATCGTGATCTGGCCACGCGGAAACTTCCAGCGCAGGCTCCGAAACGCCGTCGAGACACGGTAGTACGCCTCACGAATGGATGCGTCCGGAAGGCCGAGAATGCGTGGCGGCGCGTATTGCTCACCATGCGAAGAGACCTCTATGTCGACATTGCGCGCCGTGATGCCGAATAGGTCGGCACCGCGGATACGGACAGGGTGTCGTGGACCGGGCTCGAAGAGCTCGTCGAATGGATCGTCGGGTCGTACATGCACCGGGAACTGAATGTCCGAACCCGGGCCCAGGGCTCGTTCGATTCGTGAAAACGATCGGAATCGACCCGTCCGCTCGAACGGGACCGAGAAGGGCCATAATTGCCAGAATCACCGAAATCGCCCCGATCGCGACAGGATTGCCCCCATGGCAGCGGCCCAATTCCGAGGACATTGCGCTATCGTCGAAGATCCGCCGCTGAGGATCTGCAGTCGCAACCGACTGCTTGCCTGCCACGACTACGAGACGATTGCCGCGGGTGCGTGCCGTGTCTGCCAACAAGTGCTACGAATCGATGTTGTTCACCGAGGACCTGGAGTCCGAGCGCGGTCTGTGTTGCCTCGCGTGTCGCGCCGAAGTCGGCAAGATTTCGTGGCTCGGTTCGACTCCTGGAGACCGTCGGATCGCGAGCCGTCACGACGGTGAGCGTGACATGCGTCTCGTCGCCGTCGCGGTCGATCGGCGTCGCGTCCAAGGCGTGATCGGCACGCGCGAGTTCGTGCGCTTCTCGTGCGGCTGTGGCAAGACTTCGATCTACCACCTCTGCTTGAACTGACGGCTCGCCGCCGCGCCGGTGTGGACGGTTCCGGTCGTGGCCAAGCTCGCGACGAACTCGTCGAGTTTCCACAACACCAAGCCGTCGTCGATACCCCGTAGCGTGTCGAGGATTCGGTCAGCGGCCTGATCGTCGCGCAGTGCGCCCGTGCACAGAATCGCGTCATGGCCGCCACGTCGAAAGAACACTTCGAGTGCGCGTGCCTCGCTGTCGGCACGATCCAGCGCGATGCCGGCGTCACGGCACAGGCGACGAAGATCGATGAACGCGCGGTCGAGCGGACCGAGCGCGAGCAAAGCCGGAGATGTCGGTTCCGGGCGAGGCAGTTCCATATGTCTTCATCGGCTCACGTGTGCGTGGCTCGGATGCCGATCCATGGAGAGATGGATCCAGCACGCGAAACCACCGTTGCCAGCGCCGCCTTGACCACTCTTGCATTGGCGCTGCTCACGCTCACGGGACGTGCGCAAACGACGCTCGTCGTGCCGCAGTCGTACGCGACCGTCGAGGGAGGCAGCTTCACGAGTCTTCCCTTCGGTCGATCGACTGCCGTGCGGGTCCAGCAAGGCTACGGGAGCGCTCTCTTTCCGGCAGGCAAGATCGACATCGCGCGCATTGCATGGCGCGCCGACGGCGCTCGCGACATTCCTGCCAAAGGCGTCGACCTCGAAATCGGCATCGGAAGTGTCTCCTCGAGCGCGACGCTCGCGGCCACCTTCGCTCAGAATCGTGGGCTCGACTACGCCATCGCGCTCACGCGACGCGTGATCACGCTCCCGGCGATCACGACTGCGCCCGGTCCGCGTGCGTTTCAGATCGAGTTCGCGTTGGATCGGCCGTTCCGCGTCGATCCGTCGATGAACGGTCTCCTCGTCGAACTCATCGTCCACTCGCAACAAGCCGGACGCTACGAGCTCGACCTCGACGCGTCGTGCACGAGCGCTCGTGCGGACTTTGGGAAACCGGGCTGTGCCGGGTCGAATCAGCTCGTTCCGCTCGCGGACTGTCCCACGACATCGCTCGTGCCAGGAGGTGCGTTCACGTTGCGCCTCTCCTCGCTGCGACCACAGGATTTGGCTCTCGGGTTCCTAGGCACGATCGAGAGCGGAACATGGCAAGGGCTCGTGCTGCCGGCAGCACTCGACGGATTCGGCGGGACGGGCTGCACGCTCAACACGGATATCACGGTTGCCGTGGGTGGGAGTGCGAACTCGCTCGGTGAGCTGCGCTTGCCAGGCACGGTGCCACCCGTACCGAGCCTCGTGGGGGTGTGGCTGCGGTTCCAAGGCCTCGCGATCGACAGGGCGGCAAATGCGCTCGGCATGAGCTTCAGTAACGGGCACAAGGTCCAAGTCTGTGGACTGCCTCCGATGGCCCGCGTCGTCGCGACGAACGTCACGGCGACCAGTGGAACGGTCGAGATCGGTCTCGTTCCCATCACGCGCTTCACGTACTAACAGCGCGTTGAACAAGTCGGGCACGCGACGAGGCGAATCGTCGATTCGGCGAGGCTTTCGGGATCTGCCGGGGCGGTGAAAGCGCC
>JAGQQW010000104.1 GCA_020426005.1 Planctomycetota bacterium
TCGAGCCGACCGGTCGCGCGTGGCAACGCAGTTCGTGGCACGAGTTCGTCGTGACGGATTCCGGGGCACCACGTCAGGACGTGGTGCTGCAGGCAACGGTCGAGCGCGTGGTTCGCGTGGCTCGCGCTGACGGAGAGCGCATCGAAGGTACGCGCGTGCAGCTCGTCGAGTCGCCATCGAAGGCACCGATCGATACCAAGACGCCTGTCTACGAGGATATCCACTCGATGTACATGCCGGCTGGGTCGATCATGGGGCGACTCATCGACGACGAGGTGACCGACGAGCAAGGTGAGGTCACGCTCGAGGGACCCGGCGGGACCGAGTTGGCGCTACGCGTTCTCGGTCCGGGCCACGTACCGGTCTGTCAGAACGACATCGTTCTCGATCGAGACGAAGGTCTGATCGAGATCGTCGTCCCGGGTGGAGCGCGTGTCGTCGGTACCTTGGGACCGGTCGATCTGCTGGAACGAGTGTGGCAACAATCGGGACTACCGGTGGGCGGCTCCCCGAGTGCTGCCCAAGCGTCGCGTGCGCCCGGCGTTCGCCTGATGCGGAAGGTCGGCGACCTCACCGAGCACATCCCGGTTACCGGCAAGCAGGCGTGCGAAGCGGACGGGTCCTTCGCCATCGAAGGCGTGCCACCGGGCACGTGGACGCTCCAACTCTTGACGTCGACGGCCGATCGAAGGATGTACTCGACGAGCGGCGTTGCGGTCGCGCAGATCGCGGGTCTGACCGATGGCGAGACGCGGAAAGTCGACGTCGATTTGACGAACCACGTGCAGTCGACACTCAAGGCGCGCGTCGTGCTCGATGGGAAGGCGTACGCGGACGGTCTCGTGACTCTGGCCGGAACCGGGCCCCGAGACGTGAGCGGGCAGCAGGCGAAGACGTGGTCGACGGTCCGGACCGACAGCGCCGGGGAGTTCGAGCAGCTCGTGCCGCCGGGGCAGTATCACGTCACCTTGCAGATCCAAGACCCCGCGACGAATCGCTGGGACCAACTCGCCGCGAACGAGTCGGTGATCGTGAACCCCGGCGTACCCGTGACCGTAACGTTCGTCGTGCAGTCTGCAACGCTGCGACTCGCGGTTCGTGACTCGAGCGGCGAGAAGGTGACGAGTGTACGCATCGTTGCCGAACGCTCGTTCGACGAACCCGGCATCTGGTTACCCGAGCCGGACGACGAGGGAGTCATTCATACGCGGCTCCCGAGCGGCACGTGGAAGCTGCGTGTTCGCCGCGCCGAATACATGGACGTGCAGAAGTTCCGGGCCTTCTTGCTGCAGCACCAAGGCGATGCCAACGCCTGGAAGCTGACCATGCAAGACGTGCGGGAGATCCAAGTCGCCTCCGGCGGACCCGCGGAACTTCGGATCGACCTGCCCGCTTCGGCGGGGTTCTGACCGGGCCGCGCCTCGCGCGGACTGCCGGTCACGGCAGGGCTCCACCCGAGAGTCGCAACTCGTACCCGGAGGCAATCCACCCATGAAGTACACGATCGGAATCTCCGTCCTCGTTCTGCTGCTCGGCGGGTTTGCTTGGATCGTGTTCGTTGGTGAGCGTGCGCCGGGCGTGGAATTCGGACCAGCGCCAGATTCCTGGGTCGACGCAGCGTCGGCGAGCGCAGTCGGCCAACGCGACGCTCTGGCGGCAAACGAACCGGATGCGAGCCGCCGTGTCGATCCCGCGACTGCACCCGACGAACCGCGCGTCGGAACCGATGACAGTGCAATTGCGCAGCTCTCCGGTCGTTGCGTGGACGAGAACGGAAATCCGTTGGCTGGGTGCGTCGTCCGCTTGCACGGGTGGGGCATCAATCAGGAGCGGTTGGATGCCTATATGAGGGACCACGACGAAGTTGCATGGGAAGATCCGCTGGACGTCACGACGGGCGCGGATGGGTGCTTCGTCGTCGAGTTCGTACCACCGCCGCCTTTTCAGTTCATGCTGAGCGTCGAGTCGACCGACCACGTCCCGATGCAGGGTCACTGGAGCGAGATCGCTGCGGGGATGCGCAAGGACCTCGGTGATCTGAGATTCCTGCGCGGCTCTCGAGTGGTCGGGCGAGTCGTCTCTGAGACAGGTGTTGCGGTCGCGAACGTCGATGTCGCGTTCGACTGGCAGGATCCGCGCGGCCGAGATGCCGTCTTCGCACAGCGACCCGACGTCTTGCCGCGAACATCACACAATCTGCGCGCAAACGCGGATGGAACCTTCGCGATCTCGGGCCGAATGCAGGAAGGTAGGTGGGCGGTTGTCGTTCGGGATCGGGAGCTCATCGAGCCAAAGACGATCGAACTGAGTTCGGCGAGGGACGGCGAGTCGATCCAGATCGTCGTTGCGGCGGAGGACGACAGCCAGATCATCCGCGGAATCGTCGTCGATGATCTCGGAAGCCCGATTGCCCGAGCGCGCGTCGAGACGCTTCCAAGGCTACGGAGCACAAGCTGGCTGAACGAGACCGGACGCGACGGCGCCTTCGTGATCAAGCGCCGCGCTGAGGACTCCGCCAATGCCATCACGATTCGTTTGCGCGCAGACGGTCACGAGGAAGCACGCTCCGAAACGCCGATCGATTGGGGTACGCACGATGTTCGGATCGTCTTGCATCGTGGGCTCGATGTCGAGGTGTGCGTGCGATCGACGAATGGCGTGCCGATCGCAGAATACGGGCTTCGTTTGTTCCCCGAACCCGGATCGCCCAAGAGCCGGTCGTCGCGTCAATCCAAGGTTCGCAATCGAGGCGTACACGCCGGCGGTGTCACGACTGTCACAGGGGTGCTTCGAGGAACCAACGTCCTCATCGTCGAACCCAAAGGGACTCGGTGGCAGCGCAGCGCGATGCGGAGGTTCGAAGTCACGGACTCCGGAGCTCCACGGCAGTACGTCGAGCTGATGGAAAACGTATCGCGCGTCGTCCGCGTGATCGATGCCGGTGGCACCCCCGTGGCAGGTTCGCAGTGCGTGCTCGTCGAGGCCTTGTCCGACACGCCGCTCGACGACTCGACGAACATCGTCGAAGTCGAGAGCTTGCAGTTCGACCGACGGCCGAATCGTGCGCTCCGGGTCGACGATGCCAAGACGAATGAACGGGGCGAAGCCACCCTGACGGGGCCGGAGCAGGTCGCGCTGGCATTGCTGGTGCGTGGGTCGCACGTGCCAGTCTGCCGTCAGGACGTACGGCTCGATGTGGGGCAGGGACCGATCGAGGTGACCGTGTCGGCCGGTGCACGAATCGTGGGCAAGATCGGCCCGGCTGAGTTGATCACGCAGTTGCGCATCCAAGCCGGCTTGCCGGCGACGGGGGAGCTGGGCGAACGCGAAGCGCGGCGAGCCCCCGGTGTCCTGCTGGTGCGTCGTGATGGTGCGAGCCGTCAGGAGTTCCCTCGCGATGGAACGCAGCGGATCGCGGACGATGGGAGCTTCGCCATCGACGCCGTCCCACCCGGCAACTGGAACCTGGCGCTCGTCTCGTCTCGCGGTAGCGGCTTCGGCGGGACGACGAGTCGTGTCGAGGTCGCAGCGCTTCGAAACCTGGAGGATGGAGCAACTCGCCGAGTCGATCTCGATCTGTCGGGACACCTACGTGGGACGCTGTCGGCCCTCGTTCTGCTCGACGGTGAAGCGTTCGGCGAAGGGCGCGTGATCTGCGAGGGCAGCGGCCATGACCGCGCGAATGGTCGACACAACATCACGCGGAGTTTGCGCACGGATGCCGCTGGAAGGATCGAGCAGCTCGTGGCTCCGGCGACCTACACCATCCACCTCGAGGTCGCGGACGCCAAGACCAAGAGCAGGCTCCGCTTCAGAGCTCCAAAGCAGATCGTCGTCGCTCCCGGCGCGAAGGTCCAGGCGACGATCTCGGTGCAGACCGTGACGCTGCGCATCGTCGTGCGCGATTCGAAGGGAGAGAAAGCGACGCACGTCCGCCTCGTCGCGAAGAACGCGGCCGACGACGGCGAGACGTTGCTCCCCGACCAGGATGACGACGGTGTGATTCGAGCACGGCTGACGATCGGCACGTGGCGACTGCAGGTGCTTCACGCGGATCTCTACGACCCACAGAAGGCACCGAAGCTCGAGCGGCAGTTCGAAACCGACCCTGGTGCGTGGGCGCGCGCCCACCACGACGTCGCGCGGATCCAACTCACCCATAGCAGGACCGACGAGATCCCGGTTGTGCTTCCCGCTTCGGCGGGATTCTGAGGCCCGATCCCATGTCGAACCCAAGGGCCAATCACCCATGAAGTTCTCGATCGGTATCGCCGTCCTTGTCCTACTGCTCGGCGGGCTCGCTTGGTTCGTGTTCGATCGAGCGGACGCGCCTGAGGTCGATCTCGGGAATGCGCCTTCCTTGCAGGCCGACGTGCCGACTGCGAGCCCCGTGGTGGTGGATCGCAGTCGCGGTGATGCCGAGCAAGAGACTCGCCGCGCGTTCGTCGAGGAAGCGTCGAGTCCCGAACCGAAGGAAGCACGTTCGGCACACATCGTCGGACGCTGCGTGAACGAGAATGGTGAGCCCCTGGCCGGCTGCGTCGTCCGCTTGATCGGTGTTCGTGGCAGTCCCAAGCGCATGGATGCTTGGTTGAAGGATCACGCGGGGGTCGTCTGGGAGGACCCCGGTGCCTTGACGACGTTGGCGGACGGTCGTTTCGAAATCCGGTTCGTGCCACCGACGCCGTATCGGTTCGAGCTCGACGTTCGCGCGCCAGCATGCGTCGATGTGTGCGGACGTTGGCAGTGCATCGAAGAGGGACGACGTGTCGACCTCGGCGACATCACGCTTGTGGCGGGAGCCGGCGTGAGTGGTCGTATCCTGACCACGAAGGGCAGTCCCGTCGCCAAGGCACGGCTATCGCTTCGGTGGGAGAATCCGCGAACGGCGGCGGTTCCTGATCGGCGCGGTGAACTCACGCCTGTCGTCTCCCATGAAGTGACGACCGCGACGGACGGTAGGTTCGCGCTGCCGAGCAATCTGCAAGCCGGAACGTGGAATCTCCATGTTCGTGAGCATCAGATCGTCGAACCGCAGAAGATCGAGCTGCACGCCGCTGGCCAGATCGAGTGTGTCGATGTCGTGGTCGTCGCAGAGGAAGACATCGAGACGATGACGGGAGTCGTCGTCGACGATCGAGGCGCGCTGGTCGAAGGTGCGCGCATCTTCGTGTTTCCGTGGCTCCAGAGTGCGCGGGATGTCACCGAGACGGCACGCGACGGTACGTTCACGATTCGTCGCGGACCGGCGGATCCCGACGGTCCATTCACGGTCCGAGCGAGTGCGAACGGATACGAGGCCGGCAGCACCGACGACTCGTGTGCGTGGGGTGCAACTGGACTTTGTATCGTCATGAGACGGGGCGTTGCGGTGGAGGTGTGCGTCCGATCCCCGACCGGCGAGCCGGTCGAGGAATACGGAGTTCGCGTCTTCACGAAACCTGGTAGTTCGAACCTCGACTTGATGACGACGGGATCAACCGTGCGGAACCGCGGCAAGCACGCGGGGGGACTCACGACCGTGACGGGGCTCGTGCGCGGTCCACACGTTCTCCTCGTCGAGCCGAGCGGGCGAACGTGGCAACGCAGTTCTTGGCACGAGTTCGAGGTCACGGGCTCGGGGGCGCCACGCCAGGACGTCGAGCTTCGCGCGACGGTATCGCGGGTGGTTCGCGTGACTCGCGCGCACGGAGTGTGCATCGAAGGCACGCGCGTGCAGCTCGTCGAATCGCCTTCGAAGGTGCCAGTCGATCTCGACACGCGAGTGTATGACGATTTCAACTTCCTGTTCGCGATGAGGCGGACGAACTGCGGACTTCGAGTCGACGACGTCGTGACGGACGAACGAGGCGAGGCAACGCTCGAGGGACCTGGCGGGACCGTGCTGGCCGTGCGCGTCCTCGGTCCGGGTCACGTTCCGATCTGTCAGAACGATGTGGTTCTCGATCGTGGCGATGGACCGATCGAAATCGTCGTTCCGAGTGGTGCGTGCGTCGTGGGTGCGTTGAGACCGGTCGAACTGCTGGAACGATTGCGGTCGCAATCGGGACTGCCGTCGAGCGGGCGACTCAGTGCGTCCGAAGCTGCGCGGGCGCCGGGGGTTCGACTCGTGCGCACGGTCGGCACGAGCACCGAGCGAGTTCCGTTGACAAACAAGCAAGTGTGTCGAGCGGATGGGAGCTTCGTATTCGACGGAGTGCCACCCGGCACTTGGACACTCGAACTCGTCATGTCGACCTACGATAGCCGTGTGAACCACAACGCACCCGTTGCGGTTGCACAGGTCAAGGAGCTGACCGATGGCGAGACTCGCGAGGTCGACATCGACTTGACGAATCACGTGCGTTCGATGCTCACGGCGCGGGTCGCGCTCGACGGATCCGCGTTTGCCAACGGACGCGTCGCCCTCATCGGAAGAGGCATCAGGGACGTGAATGGCAAGCAGGCGCAGACCCACGTCACCGTCAGAACGGATGACGCCGGCGAGTTCGAGCAACTCGTGCCTCCGGGCCAATATCACGCTGTGCTGTGGCTCCAAGACTCTGCTACGAATCGCTGGGAGCGACTCGTCGCGAACGAGTCCGTGATCGTGCACCCGGGCCAGGCCACGACGGCATCCTTCGTCGTGCATACTGCGACGGTGCGGATCGCGGTGCGCGACTCGAGGGGAAAGAAGGTCACCAGCGTACATCTCGTCGCCGAACGGCCGTTCGACGTACGAGGCATCTGGCTACCCCAACCCGACGACGAGGGTGTCATCCTCACCCGACTCGTCAGCGGCACATGGATGCTGCGCGTTCGCCGCGCCGAGTTCATGGACGAGCGGAGGTATCGCGAGTTCTTGGTGCAACACCCGGGCGATGCCGACGTGCGGAGATTGTCCATGCACGACGTTCGAGAGATCGAAGTCACCTCTGCCGGACCCGTGGAGTTCCGGGTCGACCTGCCCGCTTCGGCGGGGTTCTGAAGCCCGATCTCATGACGAATCCCGAGGCCAATCACCCATGAAGTACACGATCGGAATCGCCGTCTTCGTCCTGCTGCTCGGCGGGCTCGCTTGGTTCGTCTTCGACGGGGAGCGTGCGCCGGATGTCGAACTCGGGTCGGTGCCTTCCGTTCGGTCCGACCTGCCGTCCGCGAGTCCCGTGGTGGCGGAGCCGCCGGTCGAAGAAACCGAGCAAGAGACGCGGCGCAGTTCCGTCCAGGAGGCATCGAGTGGCGACTCGACGGCCGGATGTTCGGCACACGTCGTGGGGCGCTGCGTGAACGAGAACGGTGAGCCCCTGGTCGGCTGCGTCGTTCGCTTCCGCGGGGGGCGAGCGAACTCGGAGCGCATGGACGAGTATCTGCGGGATCACGACCCTGTCGAATGGACCGCACCGGAGAGCATCACGACGGGTGAGGATGGCAGCTTCGCGTTCGAGTTCGTCCCGCCACCCCCATACCGGTTCTACGCCAGCATCATGTCGACAGGTCGCGTGGCCTTGTCCGGTAGTTGGAGCGAGATCGCTTACGGGCGGCGGATCGATCTCGGGGACTGCGCTCTCGTTCCGGGAGTCGAGGTCACGGGACGCGTCGTAACGACGAAGGGGAGTCCCGTCGCGGAAGCGAACGTCTCGTTGCAATACGAAAACCCACGAGGTCCTGCGGCCATGAGCGAACGCCTGAACACGACGAAGCTCCGGTCGCCGGACTCCGAGAGCCTTCGCACTGCCGCTGACGGGAGCTTCGTCGTTCGTCGCAAGATGCTGCCGGGTCGATGGTCCGTCAGCGTTCGCGATCAGCAACTCGAACGGCCGACTTCGATCGAACTGATTGCGGCGCGGCCAGTCGAACGGGTCGAGATCGTCGTGGCTGCGCACGAGGTCGCCGACACGATCAGCGGTGTCGTCGCCGATGACCGTGGAGAGCCGATTGCGAGAGCTCGTGTCATGGCTCACCCGCTTGCCAACGGTTTCCAGTCCGCCAAGCGCGATGGTCGGTTCACGTTCCACCGAGGCCCGTCGGATCGCGACGAGCCGCTCACCATCTACGCGACTGCGGACGGCTACGAAGACGCGAGTCCGGGCGAGCGGATTCCGTGGGGTACCACGGATCTTCGAATCGAGATGAAGCGCGGTCTCGATGTCGAGGTCTGTGTGAAGTCGACGAGCGGGGAGCCGATCGAGAACTACGGCCTTCGCGTCTTTCCGAAGCCTGGTACGCGGCGAAGCTGGAGCTCGAGTCAGTCCGAGGTTTGTTACCGGGGCACGCACGAAGATGGGCTCACGATCGTGACCGGTCTCGTCCGCGGATCGCATTACCTCATCGTCGAGCCGCAAGGGAAGTCGTGGTGTCGTAGTTCGCTGCACGAATTCGAGGTGACGGACTCGGGAGCGGCTCGTCAGTACGTCGAACTTCACGCAGCTGTCTCGCGTGTCGTGCGGGTCCGGCGCGCGAACGGGGATCCGGTCGCGGGGACGACCGTCCAGTTGATCGAGTCGATCGGAGGAAATCCGGTGGATGCGGCGACGGTCCTCGCCACTCCGATGGCGCTGGGGCAGAACACGTCCCCGGACCAAGGTCTGCGTGTCGACGAAGGCAAGACCGACGCAGTGGGTGAGGTCACCGTCCAGGGACCGTCGGCGACGGCCATGTCGTTGCGCGTGATCGGCGACCGACATGCTCCGCTCTGTCGCGATGGCATCGTGCTCGGCAGCGGCGACGGCCCGATCGAGATCGTGGTTCCGGATGGCGCTCGTGTCGTCGGCAAGCTCGTGCCGATCGAGCTGCTCGATCAGTTGCGGCGCGAAGCCGGAGTCGCCCAAACCGGTGAACAGAGCCCGCGAGACCGAATGCTCATGCCGGGCATCTTGCTATCGCGCACCGAAGGTTCGAAACGAATCGAGCATCCTCTCGCGGGCAAGTTGCCATTCGAAGCGGATGGCAGCTTCACCATCACTGGCGTGCCGCCGGGCGATTGGGTCCTGACGCTCGTGGCGTCCCGCGGGGATCAACGAACGTCGACGACGCACCGACTCGGCGTTGCGCTGGTTTCCAGTTTGACGGAGGGCGAGACCCGCGATGTCGAACTCGACTTGTCCCGATACCTGCGCGCGACGCTTTCTGCGCACGTTCTTCTCGATGGTGCGCCGTTCGCGGACGGGCAGGTCCACTTCCAGGGCGATGGAGGCCAAGATGCGTCAGGCGAGGTCCTCACGCATTGGCTACAGCCGACGACCGATGCGAGTGGCGACATCGAACAGTTGATGCCTCCCGGCACGTATCGAGTCTCCCTGCGGATGCTGGATCCCGAGTCGAAGCGATGGTTCCACGTCGCGGTTCCTACGCCAGTGACCGTTGCACCGGGTGAGCACGCACGGACGACGATCGCGGTGCAGACCGCAACGCGCCGCATCGTCGTTCGAGATTCGAACGGCGAGAAGGTGAAGCGCTGTCTGCTCTACGCGCACAACACCGGGAACGACCAAGGCACTTGGCTGCCCGAAGCGGATGCCGACGGTGTCGTTCGCGTGCGCCTCGCGGTCGGGTCGTGGCAGCTCCGCGTGCAACACGTGGATCTCTTCGATCCGGCGAAGTCGCAGGAGTTCTACCGCCAGCACGCAGGCGATCCGCAAGCTTGGAAGCGCGCGTTGCATGACGTGAAGTTGATCCAATTCACACGTGGCGAGACCGTGGACATCCCGGTCGAACTTCCTGCTTCGGCGGGGTTCTGAAGTCAATCCCATATCGAACCAGAAGGCAACCACCCATGAAGTACGCGATCGGTATCGCTGTCCTCGTCCTGCTCGGCGGGCTCGCTTGGTTCGTGTTCGATCGCGAGGCAGTGCCGGCGGTCGACCTCGGGCGCACGCCTCCTTCGGAGTTCGACGCGCCGTCCGGCAACGAAGTTGTCGCTGATCGAAGTGGCGCGGTCGACGAGCCGGAGGCGCACCGCGCCGCAAACCCCGACACCGCGAGTGCTGACACGCGTGACAGCCGATTGGCACGCATCGTCGGCCGTTGCGTGGACGAGCACGGCAAGCCGCTGGCGGGATGCGTCGTGCACCTACACGGGTGGGGTGCCAACACCGAGCGCATGGATGCCTATCGGAAGGACCACGACGCGCCCGCTTGGACGGACCCCGACGACGTCACGACGGGGGCAGATGGGCGTTTCGTGATCGAGTTCGTGCCGCCGCCACCATTCCAGTTCGCGCTCGACGTCAAGGCTGACGGGCGCGTCGAGACGGGAGGGAGATGGTCGACGATCGCCGAGGGCGAGCGCAAGGACGTCGGCGATGTTCGGATGGACCCCGGTGCGTTGATCGAGGGGTTCGTGCGCGACACGAACGCGAAACCCATTGCGAAGGCGCAGATTTTCCTGCGCGCGGCGCGAGCGAGCGGAGGCTTCGTGTCGATAGGCAAGCACGACGCCTTACGCCCTCGGAACTCCGGGTATGCGCGAACCGGTGAGGACGGCAGTTATGCCGTTGCTGGGGCGATGTCGTTTGGGGCTTGGACCGTCGGCGTGCGTGAGTACGAAGTCGTCGAGCCGACGATCGAACTCGAGACCGCGACGACCAGGCACAGCGTCGACATCGTTGTCAGGGCCCGAGCCGACGTGGAGACGATCACTGGCACCGTCGTCGATGACCTCGGGGTGCCTGTTGCTCGCGCTTCGGTCGAAACGGTCGAGCGCAACGGGCGCCCCGGTGCATTTCGAGGCGTGACGCGCGATGGCGCATTCTCGATCCGGCGCATCGGGGCTGGCAACTCCGAAGGGCCGTTCGCGATCGCGGCTTCGAGCAATGGTTTCGAAGATGCTCGCACGACCGAGTTCTACGAATGGGGCGCACGTGACGTACGTCTCGTCATGCGGCGTGGACTCGACGTCGAACTCCTCGTTCGAGATGCCACGACGGGCAAGCCGGTCGAAGAGTATGGCGTCCGCGTCTTTCCGAAGCCTGGCACGTTGCAGCGTCAGAGTTCTTCTGATTTCGAAGTTCGCAATCGCGGTGAGCATGCCGGTGGCCTCACGACTCTCGAACGCCTGCCGCGAGGAACGCTATGGCTCGTCGTCGAGCCCAAAGGACGGACGTGGCAGCGCAACCCGGTGCACGAGTTCGTGGTCACGGATGCGGGAGCGGCGCGTCAGACGATCGAGTTGACGAAGACCGTTTCGCGCATCGTGCGCGTGCGTCGTTCGAACGGGGATCCGGTCGAAGGCACGCGCATCGAACTCGTCGATCCGCTCTTCGGTGCAGTGGTCGATGCGTCGACGAAAGTCATTCGCGACGAACGATACTCGATCCAAGTACCGTCGATGGCGCAAGCGCTCCACGTGTTCGAGGCAACGTCGAACGCGGCTGGCGAGGCGACGATCGAAGGGCCTGGGAGGGCGCAGCTCGCGTTGGGTGTGCTCGGGCCGGGTCATGCACCGATCTTCGAGAACGGCATCGTACTCGATGCGAGCGACGCGCCGATCGAGATCCTCGTGCCGTCTGGCGCTCGCGTTACGGGGACGATCGGACCGAAGGAGCTCCTCGAACAACTTCGTGAACAAGTCGGCCTCAGTTCGAAGGATGATTCGAGTTCTACCGCGTACTCGCTGCGACCGTCCGTCCGGCTCGCCCGGAACGGAGACGGAACGCGGCGCGAATACTATCCAGCCAAGGAGAAGATCTACGTCGATCGTGATGGTGGGTTCTCGATCGAGGGTGCTCCGACGGGTGATTGGATGCTCGAACTCGTCATGGCACGTGCCGTCGGACCGCGGACGTTCACGAGTGGGGGAGAGGCCGTCGCACGCTTGAATGAGTTGAAGGAAGGGGAGACGCGCACGCTCGACCTCGACCTGTCGCGACGCGTGCGCGCGCGGGTGAAGGGACTCGTTCTCGTCGACGGGGAGCCATGTTCGAAAGGCTCTGTCCTCCTGAAGGCCAAGCGACCTGACGATGGTCTGGGCAACTCGCCGATGCTGGGTGCCCAAGTGCATACGGACGACGAGAGTCGCTTCGAAGTCCTGCTCGAACCCGGGAGCTACCGTGTGGAGCTCATGGTCTTGGACGCTCTGGCGAAGCGCTGGGCTCACTTCCCGATCCATACCCGCATCGTCGTAGCGCCTGGCGAAACCCAGGATGTAACACTTCGCGTGCAGACGGGCAGGCTACGTCTGCTGCTTCGTGATTCCGAGGACCATGCTGTATCGGACGTGAGGATCGCCGCGAAGGGACCGCTCGACGACGAACCGACCGAGCTGGGCAGGTCGAACACCGAGGGTGCGGTCGACGTGCTCCTCCCCACTGGCAGCTGGATTCTGCTGGTGCAGCACAAGGATTATCAGGACCCCGCGAAGCTGCGAGAACTTCAGCAGAAGCATGGCATGCGCGCCAACGAGCTGATGTACCGCAACCTGCAGTCGATCCAGGTCGTCGCGGGTCCGGCGAAGGAGTTGAAGATTCGGCTACCCGCGGAGGCTGGCTACTGAGCGTCGTGCCCCACGACTAGACACGACTCGCCCCCTCGTTCCGAGCCACGTTTCCAACCTGAGGGTCGTCCACCCATGAAATACGCATTCGGCATCGCTGTCCTCGTCCTGCTGCTCGGCGGGCTCGCTTGGTTCGTCTTCGATCGCCAGAACGTGCCTGAGGTCGACCTCGGGAATACTTCTCCTTCGCAGATCGACGCACCGTTCGACAACGTGGTCGTTGCCGATCGAGGTGAACCCGAAGGCGTGCAGGAGACGCGTCTCGCTCCCGATCGGAGTGCCGGTGGCGCTCCCATCGACGCGCGTACCGCTTGCATCGTAGGGCGCTGCGTCGACGCGCATGGGGAGCCTTCGGCGGGATGCGTTCTGGCCTTGCGTGGGGTGACAGCCGATGGACAGCGCAGGGACGCGTACTTGAAGGACCACGATTCAATCGAGTGGACGCACCCGGAGGACGTCACGACTCGAGCGGACGGTCGCTTCGCGATCGAGTTCGTGCCGCCCCCGCCGTTCCAGTTCATGCTCGAGGCCAGAGCCGATGGCTGTGTCCAGATGGGAGCATTCTGGATCGAGATTGCCGAGGGCGCTCGTGTCGATGTCGGGGACGTTCGGCTAGAGCGTGGTGCCTTGGTCGAAGGGTTCGTCCGAGACACGAACTCGAAACCGATCGCAAAGGCACTGATTTCCCTGCACATGCCTCGGTCGAAATTCTCTCTTGGCAAGCCCGACGAGATGCGTCCGCACAGTTCGTTCCAGGCTAAGACGCGTGACGATGGAAGTTATTCGGTCCGTGGAGTGCTGGCGTTCGGCACGTGGACCGCGGACGTGCAGGAATACGAAGTCGTCGAGCCCACGATCCAACTCGAGCCCTCGACGACTCGGAAGCACGTCGACATCATCGTTCGTGCTCGATCCGAGGTGGAGACGATCACGGGAACCGTCGTCGATGACCTCGGCAGACCCGTCGCGCGCGCATCGATCGAGACGATCGAACGAAGCGGACGACCCGGCGCGTTCCAAACCTCCGTGCGCGATGGCGCGTTCACGATCCGCCGCACGAGTACGCGCGACCTAGCGGGTCCCTTCGCGATCGCAGCCCACGGTGACGGTTTCGAAGACGTCCGTACCGAAGAGTTCTACGAGTGGGGCGCACGCGACGTGCGCCTCGTCGTGCGGCGCGGTCTTTCCGTCGACCTCCTCGTGCGCGATGCGACGACGGGTAAGCCGATCGAAGAATACGGTATTCGCGTCTTTCCGAAACCCGGAACGGTAGGTCGTCAGAGTGGCACTGATTTCGAGGTCCGCAATCGTGGCGAGCACCCTGGAGGTATCACGACACTCGGGAACTTGCCACGAGGCACGCTCTGGCTCGTTGTCGAACCCAACGGGCGGACGTGGCAGCGCAACCCCGTGCACGAGTTCGTAGTCACCGATACGGGAGCGACCCGTCAGACGATCGAATTGACACCGACGGTGTCCCGCATCGTTCGCGTGCTTCGTGCGAACGGTGAGCCGGTGGCAGGCACGCGCGTCGAACTGTTGGAGCCGCTCTTCGGGGCGGCAGTCGATGATTCGACGAAGGTCGTCCGCGACGAGAACTACTGGATCCATCAGCAAACGGTGTCGGAGGCGATCCTGGTCGTCGAGGCGGAGACGAACCTCACGGGCGAGGCCACTGTCGAAGGACCAGGCAAGGCGCCGCTCGCATTGCGCGTGCTCGGGCCAGGTCATACGCCGATCTGCGAAAATGGGATCGTGCTCGACGCGAGCGAAGCGCCGATCGAGATCGTCGTAGCGTCGGGTGCAAGCGTCACGGGAGTGATTCGACCCAAGGAACTTCTCGAGCAAATGCGCGAAATCGCCGGACTCAGTGGCGAGTCGTCTGCGAACTCGATTGGGCATCCGATGAGGCCGTCGGTTCGACTCGTGCAGGCGCGTGACGGAGAGCCTGTGATCCACTATCCGGCCAGCGAGACCGTCTTCGTGGATCGCGACGGCAGCTTCACGGTTGAAGGGATCCCATCGGGCGATTGGACGCTCGAGCTCGTCACCGCGCGTGCCGTTGGATCCAATGCCTTCAGCCATAGTCGTTCTGTCATCGCGCGCTTGAGCGCACTGAAGGAGGGAGAGACACGAAGGCTCGAACTCGACTTGTCGAGTCATCTGCATTCACGGGTGACGGGACGTGTCCTTGTCGATGGGGAGGCCTGTGCGCGGGGTTCCGTGTTCCTACAAGGGAAGCGTTTCGACGATGGATTCGGCGAGTCTCAGAAGACCAGCGCGCAGCCGCGGACCGATGACGAGGGTCGCTTCGAGGTTCTGCTCGCGCCCGGCAGTTATCGCGCGAAGATCATGTGGAACGACGCAGAGCTTGGTCATTGGATCTCGATTCCGGCCGATTCGAGTTTCGCATTGCAACCTGGAGCGAGCCAAGAAGTGGCCCTTCGCGTGCAAACAGGGAGGATGCGGCTCTTGCTTCGCGATGCCGAAGATCAGCCCGCGTCGGATGCGCGAATCTTCATCAAGAGCGCGCTGCTCGAGGAGCATGTCAGCTGTGGTATGTCGGATGCCGATGGAGTGCTCGAAGTACGGCTTCCCGTCGGCACCTGGACCTTGCTCGTCCAGCACAAGGAGTATTCCGACTGGAAGAAGCAGCAAGAACTTCGGGCGCAGCATGGTGCGCGTGCGGACGAGCTGCTCTATCGCGAGGTTCGACAGCTGCAAGTCGTTGCGGGTCCCCGGAAGGAGTTGACGGTCCAGCTGCCCAAGGAGTCGGGCTACTGATTGGGCGTTCGGTTCGCGAGAGGCACGAGACGCGAGGCTGCACGGTCTGACGCCGCTGTGCAGCAAGCAGCACGCTGCAGCGTGTCGCATGGCACGAGCTGGCCGATGGCACCGTGGTCGGGCATACTTCTCGGCCCTCGTCCTCGATGCACTGCCTGCGCGGGAATCCGAGGGCTCCATCGCATCGCGGCTTCGCATGCCACGCCGTTTGCCAGCGCCGCAATTTGATCGGTTTTTTGCACCGTCTGTCGTGCCACGGCCGATGCTACTTCACGACCGGAACGATCTCCATTCGCAGCCCTGCTCGAAGTCATGACCAGCCACGATGTCGAAGCACGCCTCGCTGCCGAGGCCGAATACCAGAACAAGCGCGCCGACGGGGAGTTGGACGAGTTCGAGGAGCGTCGCGACAAGTTCTACTTCCTCGCTGACAAGGGCCGGAAGGAGTATTACGACGCCATCGCGCGGCTCGCGAAGGACAAGCGCGTGGTCGTCGTCGGGTGTGCCGAGGGCGGCGTGACGCCGCTCGCGCGACTCGGCGCGAAGGAAGTCCTCGGGATCGACATCGCGGATGCGGCGATTGCCAAACTCAATCGCGCGATCGCCGACGAAGGGCTCAGCCACATCGCGAATGCCGTCGTCGGCAACGCCGAAGAACTCGACGTCGAGCCGGGCAGCTACGACCTGATCTGCTGCACTGGCGTGCTGCATCACCTCGACATCGAGCGTGCGATGCGGAGCTGGTCCCGTTCGCTCGACAAGGGTGGCAAGGTCATCATGATGGAGCCGATGGCCTACAACCCCGTCATCGCCGGGTATCGAGCGGTGACGCCCGCGATGCGCACCGACGATGAGCATCCGCTCGTGCCGAAGGACATCCGCACCATGAAGCGCTACTTCGAGCGTGTGCACGTGCGTGGCTACGTCCTGACGTCGCTCGGCGCTGCGACGTTCTCGTACATCCCCGGTCTGCGCTGGCTCAAGAAGCCCGCCAACACGGTGCTGTCCGCGATCGACCGCGGACTCTTGGCAGTGATTCCGCCGATGCGCTACCTCTGCTGGACGTCGGTGATCACGCTCGAGGAGCCCAAGGCGAACGTGACGGATCGATAGCCGAAGCGCAGCGCGTGGCATCGACACTTCGGTCGCTCTCGAAGCCTCCGACTTCTTCAGTGCGCTGTCAACGCGATGTGCGAATCGCGATGACGGCCGACTTCCCCTTGTCCTCGCTGGCGCGTCGCGTCGTGACGAGGATGAGCGTGCCGTCCGTCACGACATCGCTGTTGATTTCCGAGTCTGCGAGGGGCTCGAGTTTCCAGCGTAGCTCGCCCCGTTCGCGGTCGACCGCGTAGAGCTTGCCGGGGCGCAACGTCGCGAAATAGACCGTGTCACCGACGACAGCAGGGGCTGCGTAGATCGGGCTGCCCTTGCCCGCCGCGTCGCAGGTCCACTGGATCGACCCCATCACGCGATCGACCGCGTAGAGCTTGCCGTCACAAGAACCGAAGTAGGTCGCACGCCTCGTCGGTGCTCCGGCGGCTTCGACACGCGCCTTGGATTCGATCTTCCACACGAGCTTTCCGCGCTTCTTGTCGACCGCGTAGAAGTGCTTGTCCTGACTTCCGAAATACGCGTTACGCGGGTCGAAGCGAACTTCTCCGTACTGCCACCCATGCGTCGGAAAGGACCAGAGCCGCTCGCCGGACTTCGCGTCGAACGCGATCGTCCGGCACTGGTCGAAGATCGACATCGCGACGATGCGACCGTCGGTCGAGGCTCCGCCGGGTCGCGCGGGTTTGCCCCCGAACCGCGCATTGTCGCCGCGAAAACCGGCCGGGTCGCCCGGTGCATCGTCGAGGTAGTCCTGCTTCCAGAGAATCTCTCCCGTCCTCAGGTTGCACGCATACACATTGCCGTCCGCGCTCGCCGCGACGACGGAATCGTTGGTGCAGGCCGGGCCCGCGACGCCGAGGTCGATCTTCGTGTGCCACGCTACTTTGCCCGTCGTGCGGTGCAGAGCGACGAGGCCGTTGTCACAGCCGACGAAGACGTAGTCGGGCTCGGTGTTCGGGCTTCGCGCGATGCCATACCCGTACGACATCGGGATGTCGTGTGCGACCCAGATTGCCTTGCCGGTCGTCGTTTCGATCGCGTGCACGCGACCACGGCCCTTCCGATCGATCGCATAGGCGACGCCGTGATCGACGAACACACCGTCGAAGCTCGCACCGTCACCGTCGTAGGTCCAAGCGACAACAGGTGCGATGTCCTCGACGGCGTCCTCCGACGCTTCGTCGCCAACTGGTGCGGTCCGATCCTGCGCCGCATCGTCCTGAGCACGAATCGGCGCCACGGACAGGATCGTGATCACCACCGGGCAAGCGAGCCAAGCGATCCGAAAGGGGTTCACAGTCATGAGCGCGATCCTACCGTCGTTCGCGGCCGCGCGTCCCTGCTGCGGTCCCAGAGACTCCGCCCCGAGAAAGTGCGCGAAACGTGCCAGGGACAAAACACGCGCGAAAGTAC
>JAGQQW010000105.1 GCA_020426005.1 Planctomycetota bacterium
TCCGCGCGCCACGACCTTCTCGGGACGACCGACGAACGACCAGGGGCGACCCGGCGCGAACGGCAACAGCATCAACTGCAAGTCGTCGTCGTTCCAAGCCAGCTCTCCAGCCTGTGCATCCCGCAGATCGGAGTCGAAGAACAGCTCGAGAACGTCGCCACTCTCCCACGTCTCCCCCTGCTTCGGTGCGAGTGGACCGCGGTCGTAGATCCGCGCATAGAGGTAGAGATGGCCTTCGTCGTACGCGAGCCGGACGAGCGCCGACGCATCCTCGGGCCCATCCCAATCGATGCGGTCGGTAGCGACCAGCTGGGAGCGGCGATCGAGATGCAACACCTCGACTCCGGTCCATTCGAGCGCTTCCCCGTCGACCTCGATCGGCGTCGCGATCTCATGGATGCGGACGCGGGCGTGACTCGCCGCTCCGTCGCCCTGCGCGGACGCATGCGCGAGGACGCAACAAAGAGCAGTGAAGGTCAGCCAGAGCAGGCGGCTCTGCGAGAGGGGACTGCACACGGCGGACCCAGTGTATGCCGTCGCACCGCTCCCGTCCTTCGCGATTCGCGAACTGCGCGCGTGGCTTGTGGCTATCCCCCCACGGCCATGGCCCGGAAACGAATCGATCCCGTGAGCCGCCAGGACTCACGGGATCGATCATCGATGCACGAGCGTGCGTGTTTCAGCTCAGCTGCGGAACGACGGTTTCGTCGTGCTGCGGAAGCGTGTCGCGACGTTGCTCGAGGATGCGTCGCACATTCAGGGCGTGATAGCCCTTGTTGCCGTTTTCGAGTTCGAACTCCACAGGCTCACCGTCCTGGAGGCACTTGAAGCCATCCTGTTCGATGTTGCTGTAGTGAATGAAGATGTCCTCGTCGATTCCGTCCGTACGGACGAATCCGAAACCCTTCCTATTGTCGAACCACTTGACGTGACCGAGAACCATGCGACTACCTCTTAGCACGACGAAAAGAACCATCGAGCCGCACGGGGCTCGACAAACTCCCCCGTAGGGCTGCCGGTCGTATGAACGCCAACTTCTCGGTCCGAGACCGGCTCACCCCACAGGTAGAACCGGTCGGCACGAAGTGCTGCGCGACGCAGCACACCGTCCGATGGGAAGTTCATCGGGAACCGACCGGGGCAGACTGAAGACTTTATAGAAGAAACCCGGCGGCCCCAAGGGCCCGCCGGGAAAACGGCCTCAGTCTCGAGGCGTGCGCGTCCGGCGGCGGCGGGGACGCGGAGCTTCGTATTCGTCGTCCGCCGGGGCGGACTCACCGGTGCTCGAGCGCGACCGTGACGAGGTCGACTCTTCGGTACCACGGCGGCTCCGGCGCTTGCGCGGACGGTCCTCGTCGTCGCGAACGCTCGGTGCCGGTTCGTCGAAGTCCGGAGCTTCGCTGGCTGCCGCTGCAGCGCGTCCTCGACCGCGCGGCCGCGGTTCGTCATCGCGCGACGCAGCGCGCCGCGGGCGACGAGGTGCCTCGGCATCGCTCTCGAACTCGTCACCACGTCGTGGGCGCGGCGCGTCCGATTCCGAATCGCGACGGCTCCGACGGCCACGACGCGGAGCACGGTCGCCCTTGTCGTCGACATCGCGATCGCGACGCGGAATGTCATCGAAGTCGGGGTCCGCTTCTACGGCATCGGCACGACGCGGGCGGTCTTCGTCGTAGGCGTCCCGTCGCGAGCGACGCGGACGATCTTCGTCGAACCGATCCCGATCGCGCCCACCGCGGCGACGCGGCGCCTCTTCTTCGTAGTCGAACTCGACTTCGGCCTGCGGACGGCGATCCGTTCGTTCGGGACGATCGTCTCTCGAACGGCGCGAAGAGCGCTCTTCGGCACCGGCATCGCGATCACGGCCACGTCCGCGTCGGGGGCGATCCTCGTCGAAGTCGCGCCCGCGATCCCGCTCGCGGCGAGCCGGGCGCTCCTCGTCGTACCCTTCACCACGACCTTCGTGCCGCTCGCGTGGAGCCTCGTCGCGTGCGCCACGACCACCGCGCTCGCGATGATCGCGCGAACGCCGCGGGCGCTCCTCGTCGAACTCACGCTCGACCTCGACGCGCTCGCCTCGATCGCGGCGCGGACCGCGCTCGCGCTGCGGACGACGCTCTTCGTCACGGTCATCGCGGTCACGGCGCGGGCGACGCTCCTCGTCCCGATCGTCTCGGTCGCGGCGCGGACGGCGCTCTTCGTCTCGGCCGTCACGATCGCGACGCGGGCGACGCTCTTCGTCGTCGCGGGGACCGCGCTCCCGACGAGGTGCGCGGCTCTCCCCCGCACCTTCGAGCAACGCCTTGCGCGACAGCTTGATCTTGCCGAGCGGGTCCACGTCGAGAACCTTGACGTCGATCTCGTCACCGACTTGAACGACTTCGGTCACCGATCGAATGAACTCGTCACTGAGCTCGGAGACGTGGCAGAGGCCTTCCTGTCCGGGAAGAATCTCGACGAACGCACCGAACTCCTTGATCGAGACGACCTTGCCCTTGTAGGTGCGTCCGACCTCGACGTCGGCGGTCATCGCCTCGATCGTGCGAACGGCATGGTCCACACCCTTCGCATCGAGACCGGCGACGATGACGGTTCCGTCGTCGTCGACACTGATGCGCGTCTTGGTTTCGTCCTGGAGCCCGCGGATGTGCTTCCCGCCCGGGCCGATGATCATGCCGATCTTCTCGGGATCGATCTTGAGGCGGACGAGGCGTGGCGCGTAGGCACTGAGCGATTCGCGTGGACGGCGCAGCGAGGACAGCATCTCCTTGAGGATGTGCACGCGTCCTTCGCGGGCTTGTTCGAGCGCTTGCTCCATCAGCTTGCGCGTGAGGCCCTTGCACTTGATGTCCATCTGCAGCGCGGTGATGCCGTTCTGCGTGCCGGTGACCTTGAAGTCCATGTCCCCGCAATGGTCCTCCGAACCTTGAATGTCCGAGAGGATCGCGGTTTTACGGCCTTCCTTGACGAGGCCCATCGCGATGCCCGCGACGGGCTGACGGATCGGAACGCCCGCGTCCATCAACGCGAGCGTGCCCCCGCAGACCGTCGCCATCGAGCTCGAGCCGTTGGACTCGAGGATCTCGCTGACGAGCCGGATGGTGTAAGGGAACTCCTCTGCCGTCGGCAGCACGGACTCGAGCCCGCGCAACGCGAGCGCGCCGTGGCCGATTTCGCGTCGCCCGGGTCCGCGCACTGGGCGCGTCTCTCCGACGCTGAACGGCGGGAAGTTGTAGTGAAGCAAGAAGCGCCGACGCGCCTCTTCGCCGAGCCCGTCGATGATCTGCTCGTCGTCCTTGGTGCCGAGCGTCGCGACGACGAGAGCCTGCGTCTCGCCACGCGTGAAGACCGACGATCCGTGAGCCCTGGGCAACTCACCGACCGTGCACGTGATCGGACGGATGTCCGTCGTTCCGCGCCCATCGGTTCGCTTGCCCTTGAGAATGGCTTCGCGCTCGGCGCGCGACGTCAACGTGTACACGTGCGCCTTGACCGCCTTGAGCGACTTCGACGCCTCGTCGGGCGCGAGCTTGCTGAACGACTTCGTATAGAACTCGACGATCTCGTCCTTGACGGCGGAGACCTTGTCCTTGCGTTCGTGCTTCGAGCCGGCCGAGGTGACCGCCTTGACAAGCTTGCGGTAGAACTTCTTCTCGACTTCGCCGTGCAGCTTCTCGTCAACCGGCGCAGGCGTGAACACCTTCTTCTTCTTGCCGGCCTTCTTCACGAACTCGGCGATGATCGCGCAGACCTCTTTGCAGGCATCGTGCCCGGTCTCCAGGGCCTCGATCATCGTGGCTTCGTCGAGTTCCTTCGCGCCGGCCTCGACCATCGTGATCGCGTCCTTCGTGGCAGCGAGAACGAGCTCGAGTTCGGACTTGGCGTTCTCGGCGGCCGTCGGATTGACGATGAAGTGATCGCCGACCAAGCCGACCCGGCACGCACCCATCGGCCCCTCGAACGGGATCGTCGCGATGTTGACCGCGGCGAACGCTCCGATCATCGAGGGGATGTCGGGATCGTTCTCACCGTCGTAGCTGAGCACGGTGATGAGGACCTGGACATCGTCCTTGTAGCCATCGGGGAACAGCGGCCGCATCGGCCGGTCGATCAGACGCGAGGTCAGCGTCTCCTTGTCCGTCGGCCGTGCCTCGCGCTTGAAGAAGCCGCCGGGGAACTTACCCGCCGCGTACGTCTTCTCGCGATAGTCGACGAGGAGGGGGAAGAAATCGAGGCCTTCACGCGGAGCAGCGCTCTGCACGCAGGCGAGGATCACGGTTTCGCCATAGGTCACGAGGACCGCGGCATCGGCTTGCTTGGCGAGGCGGCCGGTCTCCAAGACCAGCTTGCGGCCGGCAAGCTCTCGTTCGAGACGAACGACTGTCATGTGTCTTACTTTCCTTCGATTCGGCGGCATCCGTGGATGAGCCGCTACGACCCGGCGCACGATGCGCCCGTGGGTCGCCGAGACGCCCCCGCAATCGGAGCCTCGCCTCGTTCGATCGCCACCGCCGAACCTCGGACTCGTGGAGATCACTGCTCGGGCCGCGGCTCGCTATCGAGCCTCGAACGACCCTGGAACGGCAACCGAGAATCGCTCGATCACCGCGGGGATACCGCTTTGGATTCTGTCTACGGGTTTGAGGGGGAAGAGCCGGCCAAGGCCACCTGCCTCGAGCCGGGAGGAATGTTGCGCGCGCCCTAGCAGCGTTCGCGCAGTGCTTGTCCGGAAGAGCGCCGGGCGAACGCGCCCGCAGTCGTGCCGATCCGGATATCGAGTTTCAGCGTCGCAGGCCGAGCTTCTCGATCAGTTCGAGGTAGCGATTCGGCTCCGTGCGGCGCAGATATGCGAGCAATCGGTTGCGGTGCCCGACCTTCTTGAGCAAACCGCGCTGAGTGTGGAAGTCCTTCTTGTGCTTCTTCAGGTGTTCGGTCAGGGCGCGGACTTCGTGCGTGAGGATCGCGACCTGGACTTCGGTTCCACCGGTGTCCTTGTCGCTCTGCTTGAACTGCTCGATGAGGTCGCGCTTTTCCTGAGTGGTGAGAACCATGCCCGTGTGTTCCTTGTCCGTCGTGTGTTCGAGTCACCGTCGCCGACGAGCACAGGCGCTCCGCGTGCGAGGTCTAGTTCGAAGATCGCGGGAAGGGTAGTCAGGCACGCCGCCGGACGCAAGCCTGCAATCCAGCACGGCCTGCCCGTAGCGGCAGCACTCGCACCCTCGTGACGCTCTTGCCGGAACGGTCAGACGCGATGCTGCGGTAAGCGCGCCGCGACGAGATCGGCGAGTCGTTCGACCGCGACCTCACGGCGCTCCTCGAGATTCCGAGGACCACCGAGCCCGTCGACGAGGACTTCGTCGCACACGAGGCGGCCCTGCCATAGCACGGCACCGTCGGGTGACAACAGGCGGAGTTCCCCCTCGGCACGCACCTTTCCGAGGCTCAGGAGCCCACGTTCGTCCCACTTCGTCAGGTGCAACAAGAGCACGCCGTCGGCGCGCTTCTGCTTGGCGGCCTGGATCGCGATGGACTCGTCCGGCCCTTGCATCTCGGCGATCTTGTCGATCATCGCTCGATTCAGAGCCGAGTATTCGCGGCGAACGACCCCCCGATGCAACCGGTCGGTCATACGCTGCAGCAGGGTATCGGACAGGCGCACGCCGCGCTGCTGCACGGGCCAGACCATCACGTCATCGAGGACGGCCGCGCTCTGTTCGAAATCGGTGAGGTCGAGCGTGAACCCACGGCGATCCGACACGCGACAGGACGTGGATCCGAGCAGCACGGTCGCGATCAGCAACGACCCGAGTGTCTTCGTTCGCATCTGGCGAGCCCTCCCATTCTTCGAAAACGGCCAACCTAAACATCCGCAGCCCGCAGCGCGAGAGCGCGCGTGATCTTTCCGCGGGAGGATCGCGGCGTCCGCAGGCCCGCTATTGAACGGTGTGCACGACCGGTGCCGCGCGCGCCCACGTGGCTTCGAGGCGCGGAAGGTCTTCGAAGACGAGTTCACCGGTTCCGAAGCCGGGCGAGACCAGGAGACGGTCGACGGCGTCGATCGACCAACTGCCGACGCGGAGGCCGGTCACGCCCGCACCCGACAGGTCGGGAAACTGCACCGTGTCCGTTCCTCCTGCCGCATCCCCGTCGAACCCGAGCACGGTCCAACGCCGACCGGCCGGATCGCGTGCGCGGAGTTCCCGCACCGCGAGGCCTGGAGTGATGACGCTCGCGTCGAGACGGTCGGAGAACTGCACAGCAGGGCTGCCGGTGAACGTGCCGGCAGGCGACAGGATCGTCGGTATGGCAGCGGCCGGCGCGAGCCGCGTCACGGCGCCGAGCAACGCACTCGCGAAGTAGGAACGGTTCCGCGAGCTATTGCCGCTGCGATCGGTGGCCTGGACGGTCGCCCACAGCACCTGGCCCTGCTCGCTGAAGTCTGCGAGCGCGGTCGACGAGAAGGATCCGTCGATCGTGAAGTTCGCCGGCCCACCCGACGCGATGCCGGGCCCGACGTAGCACGAGCCCGCGAGACCCGAGAGCGTCATTTCGAACGACACGCGTGGAGCCTCGGCGAGATTGGCGGTATCGAGACCGGTCGCGACCGCGAAGTCGACTGCATAGCTCGCGGCGAGGTTGCGGTACAGCGGCGTCGATCCTTGGCTCGCGGGGAGCATGGCGACCGTCGTCTCGACGCTCGCCCCGCCGCTCGGACTGGGCAACGGAACCCCATTGCTGCCGCGCCCGCTGCTCGTCGCCCCGACCTGAGTGCCGCCGCTGTCGTACGTGGGCTTCTGCGTGGGCGGGAACGTGCCCGCAAAGCCTGACAGGAACACGGGACGATTCGGTCGAATCGCGACGTTCGTCAACTTCCGGGCCGACGCGGTCGTGGTGGCAACCGAACTCCCGAGCGTGTCGTCGTCGAGCACGTTGATGCCGACGCGCGTTCGCGTGCCGTTCAAGAACGTCAAGTTGACGGTGGCGAGGCTCGTTGCCTCGGCGATCGGTCGGAGCGGCAACGAAAGGCGCGCGGCGGTCGTCGCGAGCACCGTGCGCAAGTGATACCCATCGGCGACGACCGTGACGGTGTAGTTCGGATCCGTACGGCCGGTGAAGCTCGCCATTCCGTTCGCGTCGGTCGTCGCGATCACACGTCCGATCGACGGCTTCTGCGGCAAGCCCGGTTCGACGAGGACACGGGCACCGGGAATGACGTCGAACGTCGCTTCGTCGTACACCTCGACATCGATCGTGTTCGTCGCCGTGACGGAACCCGTGAGGAAGCCGCGTTGTACGATCGTGCCGTTGGTCGTCGCCGCGGCACGATTGCCCGCCCGATCGAACATCGCGAGCGCGAAGGCCACGGGCGTCGCACTGCGCGTCAGCAGAACGGGATGACTCCAGAAGCGCCCGGTCTCGTCCGCGCCGCCGAGTCCGAGCGTCGTCGCCCCCACCGTCAACTCGAGCTTGCCGAGCTGTTCGCTCGCGGTCCCGAAGACCGCGGAGAACCCGAGGTCCGTCACGAACGTCGTGGCATCCCCGGGCGGCCCGAGCGTAGTCAGTGCGGGCGGCGTCACGTCGAAGGACAGATCATCGAGGCGAATCGCACCCGTCACTTCGCTGCCACGTTCGATCCAGGCGACCAGCGAGACCGTGCCTTCTTTCAGCCGTGGCGCGTCGACGGTGCCGAGTTCGCTCCCGATCGCGACGGAGACGGTGTCGGCTCCATCCTTCGTCGCCGAGGCACTGTTTCCGTAGAAGAGCTGCGTATCGACGGTCTTGCTGGCATCGAATCCGTAGATGCGCGCCACGACCTTGTCTCCCGTGCGCGTCGCTGCGGGTGCGGAGACCGCTGCCGCGAGTGCCGCCACGTTGTCACGATTGATCCCGAGCGGAAACCCCGCCACCGGATTGCCGATCGCGACCGTCGAAGGCGATTCGACGGACGATGTCGTGAACGAGACGATCGGGTTCCGCCGCCCCGGGTCGAGGCGCACCTTGTCCGCCATGATGTCGTTCGTGACGCTGAGCCGGAAGGTCTCACCGCCATCGAGATCGTTCTTCGGGTCGAGTTCGAGGAATCGCGTATCCCGCACGTTCTGCACGGTGACGGGGTACTTGATGTCCGCGTCGACCGTCGCGTTGGCGCTGTCCTCGAGGAAGTAGGTCGTGCTGTCGACGGTGGTTTCGTCGACCGGTGCGGAGAGCACGGTGAGGATCGACGACGACTGCTTCACGAAACGCTCTTTGTCGCTCGGCACTGCGGCGATGACGCGCAAACCAGCGTCGACCGTTCCGTCGGTCGTGAACGTCGTGACGACTCCGGCCTTGAGCGCCTTCTGCTTGTCGAGATCCGCGACCTGGGACCCGACGACGACCTCGTAGGTCGCACGGAGGAATCCCGTGTTGGGCGTGAACACGACACACCGGCCGTCCAAGAAGAATCGATAGACCCCAGGCACCGCGGCATCCGAACCCTGTGCGCGGACGAACAGATGCGTCGGCGTATCCCCCGTCGATGCGCGAATACTGTCCGCGTTCATCGTCTCGTCGAAGAGCAGGACGACGGGAGTCGTCGGCGGCAGGCCCGAACCCGAAGGGCCGGCCAGGAGGATCGACGGTCGCGTCGAGCGCACGACATCCCCGGCCTCCGGCACGCGGATCGCCGTCGCGGGGCTCTCGTCCTTGCCGCCGCCTCCACCGCCCTTTCGATCCCACGCGCGACCGACGTTGTCACACGCGGCGAGGAAGAGACATGCGATCACCAGAGGCACGCAAATCCACGTGCTCAAACGGTACGAGCGGCTTCGGCGAACACGCAGCATCGAGGGCCCTGCCATGAGACTCAGGATGCCGTGCGACGCGTGCCGCGTCTCGATTCTTCCCGGATTCCGAGATCCGGGCCGCTCGATCCCCTCGAGCGCAGGCGGCTCGGCTCAGAGCCGCTGCGCGAACTTGGCGATGCCCTGGATCAGCGCTTCCCCGCCAGCGCCGAAGCTCTCGACGAGGGTCCGCGTCTGTGAGGCGTCGCCATCGCGCGCAGTCGCCATGATCGCGTTGCACAGCTCGGATGCGTTCGAGAACCCCAGGTTGCCGAACGACGATTTGAGCCGGTGGGCGATCCGGTCGACCTCTTCGAGATCACCGCCCTCCATGGCCTCGAACATGTTCGCCATGCGCTCCGGGCCGTCTTCCAACAACTGCTCGTACAGCTCCTTGAGCACTTCCTTGTCGCCATCGTCCTCGAGATCGAAGATCTCTTCGAGGAGAGTCGTATCGGGCGTCGCGAGTGCTTCCGGGGACCAGTCAGCCATCGTGTTCCTCATCATCGATCCGGTGCCGACCAGGCACCGGCCGACTCTTCGGCAGACGAAAGGAAGATCCTGAAGGCATCGCCGAGCGCTCGGTGCAATCCGTGCACCAAGGTGGCGCCGTCCTCTCGTTGCAACGGGACCTTCGCTTCGACGCGCTTCTGCAGCAGGATTTCGCCCCGATCCTCACCGGAAAGGACGAATCCGACGGTGACCGCGGCCTGACGCGTGCCGCCATCCCGCCATTCCTCGAAGTCTTCGACGCGCCCACGAAGCACGAGTTGCGCCCGCGCGGCCTCGTGGTCGTCGACGACGGCACGGAAGCGTTCCGACTCGAGAAGTCCGGCCAGGATCGAGTTGGTCACCAGAGATCCGAGCGGCGCCGACCAAGCCTCGGACGATCGAACGACGATCCGAGCGTCCTCGAATTGCGTGAGCAAGTGCTCGGTTTCGAGGTGCGGCGCGACTTCGAAGTCCGAGATGCGCAACACGTACGGGATCCGGTGGGTCGCACGCTCGAGTTCGACCGGCGGCAGCGTGTAGCGCACCGTCTCGACGATCGACACTGCCGAACACGATGCGATGGCGAGGAGACTGGTCCCCACGAGAGCGCGCGAGAATCCACGGCGAAGATCGGAGTCGAACGACATCACTCTCTGCCCTCCGGAGCAGCATGCGGTGGATTCGGCGGCGGCGCATCGGACTTGCGGTAGCCGAACAGCAGGGAGTTCGGTGCGCGTTGCAGGATGCGCGCGAACTCTTGGAAGTCCCGCATCCCACTCGCGAGATTCGCCAATGCGGTTCTCAGTTCGGTGCGGTTCCCACGCAAGAACGTCTCGACTTCGCGACTCAAGCGAACGAGGTCGGGCAATGCGTCCTTCGCACGCTCGACGAAGGCTACCGCCTCGGAAACGGCTCGCCTCGCATCCTCGTCACCGACGAAGCGGTCGAGACTACCGGCAGCACCGTCCAGGCTCGCGAGCACACGCCGCATTTCGGGCTCGAGCTTCTGGATCGTGGCAAACGCCGTCTCGACGCCGGGCAGCGTCGTCTCGCGGAGGTGCGTACTCGTCTGCCGTGCCTCACGCAACAAGGCAACCGACTCGGTGATGATCGGAGAATCCTCGTCGAGCAGATCGCCGATGCGCTGTGCGACCCTCGAAAACTCGCCGAAGATCTCCGTCATGTTGGAAATGACTTCGGGCATCGACTGGAGGACCTTGGCGCCCGGCGAGAGTTCGGCGGCGATCAGGCCGTACTCGGGCAAGACTTCGCCGTGTTCGTTCCAGCCCGTGAGTTCGATCGTCACCTGGCCCGTGACCCACGCGCGATCGAGACTCGCGACCGTCGACGCTTGGATCGGCGCCTTCGTCGGGTCGACCGCGATCTCGACCTCGGTGCGTCCCGACACGAACCGCATGTCACGCACGCGCCCGATCCGCACTCCTTGGAAGTTGACGGGCGAACCCGTGACCATCCCCTTCACCGTCTCCGAGAAGTGGATGAAGTAGCTCGTCTCCTTCTTGCCGATCCGCGAACCGATCGCGAACACGATCAGCGCGACGAAGACGACCGCGCTCCCGAGGACGAAAAACCCCACGCGCACGTGGTCCTTGCGTTTCATCGCAACGCTCCCTTTGCGAGATAGTCCGTGATGTCGACGCCACGAGCTTCATCACGCGGCAACGCACGATGGATGAAGTCCTGCACCCTCGCATCCGGATGCTGCTGCACGTCCTCGGGACGACCGTGTGCGAAGACACGACCGTCGAAGAGCAACGCCATACGATCGCCGATCGTGAACGCCGACGCGATGTCGTGCGTCACGACGACCATCGTGATGCCGAAGATCCGTGCGAGCTTGAGGATCAAATTGTCGACGGCTGCCGCGGTGATCGGGTCGAGGCCCGCGGAGGGTTCGTCGAAGAAGACGAGTTCGGGATCGAGCGCGATGGCGCGCGCGATCGCGGCGCGCTTCTTCATCCCGCCCGAGAGGTCCGAAGGGGCTCGATCCTTCGCGTCGAGGAGCCCCACCATCTCGAGCTTCATCTGCGCGACTTCGTCGATCAAGTCGCGCGAAAGGTGGGGAGCGGCCTCTGCGAGGGGAAGCGCGACGTTCTCGATGACGCTCATGCTGTTGAGCAGGGCGCCGTGTTGGAACGAGAAGCCCATGCGTCGCCTGATCGAATCGAGTTCTTCCTCGGGCAGGTCGTAGAGACTCTCACCCCCGATGCGTACGACGCCGCTCGACGGAGGCAACATGCCCGACATGTGACGCAAGAGCGTCGTCTTCCCACAACCGGACGGACCGATGATCACGAAGATCTCGCCACGACCGACGGTCATGTCGATGCCGTCCAGGACGACGTTGTCGCCGAAGCTCGTCGAGACACCTTCGACGTCGATGAGCGCTTCGACATCGCCGGCGCCGGGATCCGCGGGGCGTTCGCGATGGAGGAAGCGCATCGGACTCAGCTCCCCACCCGCAAGACGATCACGAAGATCGCATCGAACACGATGATCGCGAAGATCGACGCCACGACGGCGCGGGTCGTCGCGCGACCGACTCCCTCGGGGCCACCTTCGACATTGAGCCCGAGCGCGCATCCGATGCTCGCGATCAGCGTGCCGAACACCGACGCCTTGAACAGACCCGACGCGAGATCCGCGAGCTTCAAGGACTCTTGCGTCCGCTCGAGATAGGCACCGGGATTGATCTCGACGACCGAGACCCCGAACAACATGCCACCCGTCATCGCGACGGCATCGAAGAGCACGGTCAGGCACGGAGTCGCGAGAGCGAGTGCGACCATCTTGGGCACGACGAGCCACGCGACGGGCTTGATGCCCATTTGCTCGAGCGCATCGACTTCTTCGTTGATGACCATCGTTCCGATTTGGGCGGCAATCGCGCTGCCCGAACGCGCAGCGACGAGGATCGCGGTCATGAGCGGACCGATTTCTCGGGTCACGCTGACGGCGACCATGTCGGCCACGAAGAGCTCCGCGGCGAAGATCCGGAGCTGCAGCCACGCCTGCATCGCGAGGATCAGGCCGAGTAGGAACGCGATGAGGCTGACGATCGGCATCGCGGAGGAACCGGCCTCCGACACCTCGGCGACCGTACGCGACACGCGGAACCGCTCCCCGGTCCACGGCCCGAGCACCAGCGATCGGACGGCACGCGCGAACAAGACGGCGCTGTCGCGCGCGACGTGCAATGTCGGCATCACACCGCGCCCGACGCGTTCCACGAACCCGAGTTGGCGATCCGGCTTGCGCTCCTCGATCAGATGACGCACCGAGACGAGGCTGAAATAGTCGAGAACCGGCTCGCTGATTCCCTCGAGCTCGACCGTCGTTCCGGTGCGCTTCGCATCACGCAACGCGGCGACGATGAGCGCCATCGCGGTGCTGTCGAACTCCCGGACGGCCGACAAATCGATGCGCACCGCCGCATGGCCCCGCGCGACAGCAGCATCGAGCCGGTCGGCGATCGGCTGGACCGTGTCCCGGTCGAAGCGTTCGGGGATCTCGATCGTTACAGGCGTCACGATGGCGAAACTACTCGCTCGGTTGGACCAGCGGCATAGCGGGGGGAAGGAAACGGATCCGGATTCGCCGCACGCATCGACGCGTGTGCGCATTCCGCGGACCGAACTCCTTGTTCGAGATCGGCTCGCGGACGGGCAGAACCGTAGTCCACAAGGGGCTGGCACCCGAATTGCGATGCCGGGCCCTTCGGTATTCTGGCCAGAGCGGAGTCGCCCTGAACCGTGGCTTCCGAGCCGTGGCTTCCGAGCCGTCCCTCCAGCCGCCACCTTACTGGCGGAGCCGACCGTGGTGCCCACCACCGCCGGCATGGAAGACGGAACGGGATTCGAACCAGTTCGCGTCGTATCGTCTCCGCCCGTCCCGCACGATCCGAGCCCGAGAGGCCCATGGAATTGCAGCCCTTCCCTGTCGCATCGCCCCTCCTTCGCCCGGCACGCCGTAGTCGCACGACGGCACTCCTTTTCGCCACGATGGCGCTCGTCGCCTGCGGTAGCGCGCCTGAGCGCCGTCCATCGGCACGCTCCGCGATCGAGGAACCGGCGACGCCCGTCGATCAGGACGCGGCAGGTCGAGACGCGTTGCGCGCGGCGCTCGCGAGCATGTTCGAAGGGCAACCCGAAGACGCGCTGCGGAGTCTCGACCAGACCTCGAAGTATCGCCATGCGCTGGATCCCGAACTTCGTGGACAACTCGAACTCGCGGTCGGCAAGGCGAACCTGGCGTTTGCACGTCAGCGCATCGCGAGTGGCAACACGGGCATCGTCGTCAACGCGAGCTATCTCGACGCGGAAGAGGCATTCCGCCAAGCCGCACGTGCCCTCCCGACCGATGCGGAGTCGCTGTGCCTCCTTTCGGAGACACAGGCCGAGCAGAATCGCTTCGACGACGCGGTCGCGAGCGCGACCAAGGCGATCGAGCGGCTCGGGACGGACGAACGCCCGGACCGGACCGCGATGGCGAACGCACTCGTGACACGGTCGAAATCCCGGATCTACCAACTCGCCGAGATGCGCGGCGATGCTTCGGAAGAACCCGACGAAGCCACGCTGCGCTTCGCCAACGAGATCCTCACGGACCTGTCCCAAGCCAAGAACCTCGACCCACGGGCAACCGAGCCGTACGAACTCGCGTCCACCACGCATCGTTGGATCCTGCGCTTCGAGGACGCGATGCGCACGCTCGAGGACGCAGTGCGGGCGCAGCCCGGCCACAATGCGCATCATGAAGCGCTCCAAGGGCTCTACCTCGGTCAGAAGCGCGGGGAAGCACTCGTGGGCTTCTACCGCAAGCTCGTTCGCGAGACCGAACCGGTCTCCGCGACGACGCTGTGGTGGCTCGGCAAGGCGCTCTATGCGCGCGCTGCCGAAGTCCGCGGTACGGGCGACCGGCGTCGCGCGGACGACCTCTATCGCGAATGCGAGGAGGCCTTCGCACGGAGCAGCGAACTCGAGCCCTCCTTCCACGACAGCTCGACGCTGTATCGAGCGCTCGCAGCCGTCTCCAGTGCGCGCATGGCTCTCGACGAAGGCGACGAATCGACGGCCGTGCGCGAGCTCGATCGCGCCTACGAAATCACGCCACGCATCGCCGACGTCGACGAAAACGGGTTCGATCGGTGGTTCGACAGCTTCAGCAAGTCCTATCGCGGCGGGATCTACGCGATCGGCGGCCTCCTGGTCGGCGGCGGCCAGAGGCTCGACGAAGCCGTTGCCTACTTCCGCAAGATCACCGAACGCCACCCGGACTGGGGCCAGGCATGGAACAATCTCGGTCTCGTCGCGCGCGACTTCGGTGTGCAACGGGAAGAAAACGGCGAGGCCGATGCCGCGCACAAACTGTACGAGGAGAGCTTCGCTGCATATCAGAAGGCGGCTCACCTCGTTCCCGAGGACGCACGAATTCAGAACGACACAGGACTGATGCTCATCTACCACCTCCACAAAGATCACGAGTACGCGATCACGCAGTTCGAGAAGGCCATTCGAATCGGCACGGCCCAGCTCGAGGCGTTGCCCGAAGACGAGTCGGACATCACGAAGGCGCGTCGCCGCGACCTCGAAGAATCGATCGGCGACGCCTGGGGCAACTGGGGTCTCGCCCTCGAACAGCAGCAGGACTACAAAGGCGCGATCGAGAAGTACCGCAAGTCGACCGAGTACTACCCGGGTGAACGACGCATCGGCGCCAAGAAGGTCGTCGAACTCGAAGGGAAGATCGAGCGTGACGTGCGCGAGAGTCGCGTCGCCCCACGCCGCTCCACGACGCGTCCGCTGACGACGCTGGTCGCGAGCCTCGCGATCATGACGGGACACGCCATGGCGAACGCGACGATCGCCGTCCAAGACATCGACATCAAGGCAGCTCTCGAAGCACTCGACCAAGGGGACGCCGAAGCTGCACTCGGGATCGTCGAGCGTGGAATCGGCAAGAGCACGGACGCCGAGCGGTGGTACTGCGCGGGTGTCGGAAGCCTGTTGTTCGCGAAGAAGCAAATGGCGAACAACGGCAGCGGTGTCGAGGCCAATCTCATCGACGCCATCGACCGACTGAAGAAGGCGATCACGATCGCGGATGGCATGAAGGAGCCCGCGAAGCACTTGGGCAATCGCATTCACACGGCGCCTGCACGCTTCGCGATCGAAGCCATGAATCTCAAGGGCGAAGCGGACGCTGCTCTCGAACTCGGCAAGCGGCAGCTTTCCCATCTCGATTCGCTCGGCATCGAATTCGACGGCAAGCAGCTCGCTGCGCTCTACGGTCAAATTGCGTCCGCCGCAGTCCGCGTAGCCACGACCGCATACCAGAACGCGGACGAAGCCGCGCCCAAGGCAGCGGAGGACGCGCGCGCGATGTACGTGCGCTACGAGAAGGCGTGCGCGACCCTCGATGCCCAAACGAAAGCAGCGATGGCCGACGACATCTTCGCGACGGCGCGCGCGGCCGCGACCCTGGAAGAATGGGCGAAGCGCGGCGTAGCGGCCCTGCGCCTCTGGGATCGTGCCGCGGCCCTCCTACCGGCAGACAGGGTCGGCGCGATCGCCGGCGAACTCTCCGGCATCGCCTCCCGCACGTCGAGCGCCGAGACGGCGTCGACGATCCTCGAATCTTGGATGCGCGACGGTAAAGGGGACGCTGCGACGCTCGCCTGGTACGTCGGCTACGTCAAGATCCTGCGTGGCCACGAATTCCGAGCTGGCGGCGAGAACGAGAAGGCAGTCAAGGCGTACGACGATGCACGCAAGGACTTCCGCACAGCGATGACGAAGAACTCCGGCTTCACCGCGAACTCGAAGTACATGATCGGGATGGCGCACGCTGCCGAGGGTGCTGCCCTCAAGTCGGCCGAAAAGAGCGAGGATGCGATCGCCTCGTGGATGGAAGCGGTCAAGACGGACCCGCGGGTCGCGCTCCAACCGGATGCACTCGGTCAGACCGCACAAGGGGGCGTCATGCTCGAAGTCGATGCGCTCTATCAGGGCGGCAAGCTCGATGAAGCGGCGAAGCTCGCCGAGCGTTACCTCGCCGCTCTCGGTTCGGACGACAAGAACATCCTCAACAACATCGGTTTCTTCTGGCGCGAGTTCGCAGGGCGACAGAGCGGCACGGCGCGCACCAAGGCCTACGAAGCGTCATGGAATGCCTACAAGCGTGCAGCGGCCCTAGCGTCCGACGACCCGCGCGTCCTCAACGACACGGCGCTGATCGACATCTACTACCTGAAGCGCTACCCGAAGGAATCCGAACAACTGCTGCGACAAGCGATCAAGGCAGGCGAAGCCAAGATGGAGAACGACCCTCCGCAGGACGAGCGCGAGAAGAACGCACTCGAGGAAGCGATCGGGGATGCCTACATGAACCTCGGCGTGCTGTTCCTCGACGACGAGAAGCGCTGGGACGAAGCCCAGGAAGTCCTCGAGCGCAGCCTCGACTTCTACCCGCCGCAGCGCGCGTCGGCGCGCCACCTCGCGCGACTGGACGCCATGCGCAAGAAGAAGGGTGACGGCGACAAGGAAGGTGACGGCAAAAAATGACTCTGCGCATCGCATCGCTCGCGGCGGTCTTGCTCGTCGCCTCGGCAGCTCTCTCGCAAACGCCGCAAGGTGAGTCCGAGAGCCTCTCGCCGCAAGCGCTCGCCGAGCGAGGGCTCGACGACGACGCGATCGCGGCATGGCGCCACCAGATCGCGCAGAACGGCTCGGACCGCGCGCCGCGGATCGCGCTGATCGACTTCTTGCTCGCGAAAGATCGCTTCAACGACGCGCTCGACGAAGCGCGTGCCGCGATCGAGGCGATCCCGCGCGACTTCGATCTCTTGATGCGCATGACCCTCGCGTGCCAGCGCAAGGGCGAGGCGCTCGCACTCACTCTCGGTGGACGCACGTCCAGCAAGGATTGGTTCGTCGACGTGATTCGCTGGGCCGGCGAAGCCAGCGCGATCGCGCCGTCGAAGCACGAACCCTACGCGATCCGAGGGATGGCTCGCTTCGGGCTCGGACGCTTCGACGAGGCCAAGGAAGACGCCGAGACCTTGATCCGAGTCGCGAAGGACCATCCGAGCGGCTACCTGCTGCTCGCAGACTGTCTGTTCGAGGAATACCAGGCAGCCAAGAAGGACGCCGAGGCGGACAAAGCCAAGGCACTCGCCACCAAGATCGAGAGTGCCGTCGACACCGCGTTGGCTCTCGACCCGAAACGTTTCCTCGGCTGGCGTCGTCGAGGCGATGTCCTTGCCTGGGAAGGCAAGATCGACGAAGCGACCAACGCATGGAGCGAAGCGCTCGGCCTCGACCCGGAACGCGGCACGCCCTACGACTGGATCCGGGACAACGTCGACGCGAAGCTGCGCATCGCGATGTTCACGCGCGCGCTC
>JAGQQW010000106.1 GCA_020426005.1 Planctomycetota bacterium
GTCGAACTCTCCGCCGAGTTCGGTCACCGCTTCGGCAATCAAGTCGATCGTGGCTTCGGGGCTGGATCGAGCCGGCGTGTCTTTTCGAAGCGGCTCGTCGAGCGGCAGTGCGCGCGCGTCACAACGAACGAGTTTCGTCTTGCTGCCACCGATGTCGATGCAGAGCGTGATCGGGCCTTGCATGGCCTTAGAGTACTCGAGGCGCACGGCGAGTCACCTCGATCTTGGACGATTCGAGAACTGGACGATGAAGACGACGACAACCTGGTCGAGGACCCGATCGACGCACGAACCGACATTCGGCTCGCGGCGCTTCGAGCTCGTGCTGCTGGTGGTCGTCGTGCTCCTCGTGCACGTTCGGGTCTTGACGTTCGCGCAGACGCCGGAGGCTTGGTCCCAGTTGTCGCTGCTGCGCGGGCGAACTTGGCTCGGCTCGTTCGAACCGTTTCCCGAGTATCCGTACTACCGGCCGCTTTGGTTTGCCTGGCTGTCGCTCGCGGACCGAGTCGGCTTGTCCGGAGGCCTCGCCCATGTCGGCCCACTACTCCTCCACCTCACGGGCGTCCTCGCGGTCTACCGCGCTCTCGCCCGCATCACGCCCACGAAGGCGTTCGCGATCGCATCGTGCGTCGGCATCGCGCCCGGTCTGACCGGCGCCATGTCGTGGCTCGCCGCAGGCAACAAGGCGTTCGTCTTCGGGTTTTTGGCGATCGGATTCGCGATCCTTCTACGCGTGCGTAGCGCTACCTCGTATGCGCTGGCTGTGTTGTTCGGTGCGATACCGGCCATCGCGTCGAGCGAGAACGGCTACCTCGCCGTGTTGCTCTTTCCATTCACCGTACTCGCTCTGCGTCCGCGCACGTTCGAGTCCGTCATGGTACGGGTCGTCGGCAGTGTCGCTCTCTTGGTGACGATCGCGTCGTGCTCGCTCGTGCACCTGCTCGTCCTGTCACCACAGCGCACAGCCGGTGCGGAGAGTCGTGTCGCGCAGCTCTTTGCCGACACACGAACGGACCCGATCGGATCGATCGTCGCCGCGGTCGAGAACTTCGGCCGTTTCTTCGCGCACGGAATCGGTGTCGGAGACAACCTGCCGTGGATCGGTGCCGTTCTCCTCGCTGCGCTGACGGTCTACGCCATCGTCTCGAAGCGGAGGGCATTGCTCGTCGCGATCGCGATCTTCGTCGTTCTCAACGTGCCGGCGTCCCTGTTTCGAGGCGAGTCGAGTCGACACCACGCATACCTTCCGGCGATCGGAGCGGCGGCCTGCATCGCGACGTTCGTGTGCGGGTTTCGTGGTGGGATGTGGGTCTTGCCGCTCGTTCAGGTGTTCTTCATCGGAAGGACCTTCGAACTACAACGACCCTGGGCGGACTACTGTTCACAGAGTCAGCGCATCTACGAGAGCAGTGTCGAAGTTCTGCGCGACGAGCCACTCGAGATTCCCCTGCTCGTCAACGTACCCATGGAGTATCGCGCGGCCTTTCACTTGCGATTCGGCGCTGCAGCCAAGGTCAGCGAATGGCCATCGGCGACCGTGTTGTCGTCTCGGGACACGATTCTCCTCCCTGAAGATTTTCGAGCGCCGGATGTGGATCGGCCGAAACGTATGGTCATCGAGTACGACGGCTCGCGCCTCGTGCGCACGACACTCGAGCAAGTCCTCGGCAGGAAGCGATCTCCACTCGCGTTCTGCGTCGATACCGTGCGGAGCTTCGAAAGGCCGTGGCTCGCATGGGCGGAGACGTTGCGGACGTTTTCACCGTTTTCGGGCGAAGCGATCGGATTCGAGTCGTCGCCCGAGCCAGTTCACGATGCGTCGTTCGTTCGTCGTGTGGACCTCGACGGTCACGGCCCGTTGACGGGCGAGGTCGGACTGTACTGGGAATGTACGATTGCCGAAGGCGAGCCGTGCTACGTCGTGCTGGGGTGGACACCATGGTCCGTGCTACCGACGACGGAGAATGCCTGGCTCTTCACTCTCGAGCCCTTGCCGTGGGCGTTCACTGCCAGGACGTTCCATGCCAAGGGCGGTTCGCAGGAGGGTTGGGCCATAACGGACACCACGGTTCTCCCGGTCTATGGGTTCTTGCCCGCGGTGCCCGTCGGCAACGCCGCTCAGCGCTTGCGCGTCGAGCTCCGGCTTCGTTGAAGTGAACCCTGGGCACCTTCGCAACGGCGTTCATGAATCGTCCGTGCCAGAGCCGATGACGGGATATGGCCCTCGTCCTGACCATTGCAGCGCTCGCAAGCGGATCGGCGCTCGCTTGGTTGGGCCTCCGCCGCTACCGGGAGCGCGCCTCGCTGCCTGACGTGATCGAAGCAGCAAGCGGGCGCGGGGTCATTCTTCTCGATGCTCGAGGCGAGTTGTCGGATCTCGGTTCGCGCGCGCGACGATTGCTCGGTTTCGAGGGCCGCTGTGATCGGTACGGCCTCGACGACTTGCCAATGCCCGGTCTGCGGGCACGCGTGAACGCGCGGGACTCGCACGAGCTCGATGATGCGAGGCTCGCTGAGCCGCTACGCGCATGGATCGAGGGTGACTTCATCGACGTCGATTACGAAATCGTGCCATTGCGGCCACGTCGCGGATCGCTTCCCGCGATCGTCGCCTTCGACCGCAAGGGCGCGGCACCGACAGCAACGCCGCAAGCGAAGGCGAAGGCTCGTCGAAAGTCCGCAGCCGGTCGTGGACGTGCGAGTGCGGGCGCGCTCGAGGGACGTCGCCTCCTTCTTGCCGAAGACGGTCCGGACAACCAGTTGCTGATGAGCTACGTGTTGCTCGGCCTCGGTGCCGACCTCGTGCTCGTCGAGGATGGCCAGCAGGCCGTGGATCTCGCAACGACCGAGCAATTCGACATCGTCATGCTCGACTTGCAAATGCCGATCATCGACGGCTACGAGGCTGCTCGGCGGATCCGGGCTGCGAATCCGGACTTGGTGATCCTCGCGGTTTCTGCCAACGAGGACGCAGGTCCGGAGTGCATCCTGGCGGGATTCGATGCGCATCTCGCGAAGCCTCTGCGACGCACGCACTTGTTGGACACGTACTCGGCCATTGCCCAGGAGCGAAAGACCCGAAGCTCTTCGGCCCTTCGTACACAGAGCGAGCCCTCCGTCGTATCCGACTGCGACAACCTCGAAAACGTCGGTGATCCGAGTGCCGGATCCGAGTGGGAACAACTCCTCGCGGATCCCGAGTTCCGCACCATGGTCGATGAGTTCCGTCGTGATCTCGACCGGAGGATTCAAGCGATGCGTGCTGCGGTCGAGATCGAGGACTGGGATCATCTCGAGAGCCTTGCGCACCAACTCAAGGGTGCCGCGGGCGGGTTCGGGTTCTTCGAACTGTCCGACGTGAGTGGGCGCCTGGAGGCCGAGCTGCGCGGAGGGAACGACCCCCGATCCGTTGCGAGCAGGTTACTGGATGATGTCGCGATCGCGGCGCAGCGTCCGACGATCGCTCATCGCTGAGCCGAAGCGCCGACTCCGCGGCGGATGACGATCCCCGAGGATCGACCGACTTCTGCCGGCAGCGGCGTCGGAGCGCTCACGCCGAGGCGTTCGGAGCCCCGTTCGGCGAGCGTGTGTGCATGGGCTACGAAGCTCGCGCGCGGGTCGAGCGATGCATCGAACCACGCCAGAAGTGCGCGAGTTGCCGCCTCCCCTTTTGTCTCCGTGTGCAGGATACGTGTGCAGCGGTCCACACCGAGTTTCCGCAGCAGGGCTCTGGTCTCGGGATCACCGATCAGACTCATGATGTCGGCGCCGTCGCGGATCAGGCGCCGCAACGCGAGCGCTGGTTCGATCCCACGGATTTCCCGACGGCTGCCTTCGCCGCGCGAATCGGGGTCCTCGAGATCTGCGAGACGACGCTCACGATCCGCGACGCGGTGGGCACCGCTCGCTGCAGCGACCTCCGCGACCACGCGTAGGACGTTCGGGTCGTGAGGGGCCGCGTCCTGTGCGCGTCGCGCCCACGACATTGCCGATGCCCGGTCCCCGGCTTCGAGTTCGGCCCTCGCGATCTTCGTGCAAGTCGTCGCGTCACGCGTTTTCTCCGCGAGCGCACGAATATCGGCCTCGGCGCCGAGCGCTTCGCGAGCAGCGAGCCCGTTCGGTTCGATCGCGAGTGTGTTTCGGTGCAGCGCCGTGGCCCCGTGTTCGACGATCGCAAGTCGTTCGCTGAGTTTCGCTTCGAGTGTCGCGAGGTGGAGATCGGGCGGCGCCAAGAGTCGGCTGCGCGCGAGACTCATGCGCGAACCGTCCAGATCACCGATTTCGAACTCGATCCGTCCAAGTGCGGTATGAGCGGCGGCGAGTAGCGGGTCATGCACGTGGGAGAATCCTGCTCGATACTCCTGAACGGCACGGTGTAGCGACGCGATTGCTTCGACCAGGTATCCGTGGGATGCCAACTTCAATCCCGTATGAATCGCATCGACTCCTCGAACGAGGCGTTCGATCCGGGCGCAGCGATCCACGGCACGATCACCGACGAAGTTCCCGCGCACGACGCAGCCACTCGCCGTCGTTCGGATGACGACGCTCGCGATGGATCGAGGTGATCCGCGTCCACCGACGGGAGGCGTGCTGACGAAGCGCACGTTGCCGAGCCACACACGACCGTCGCGCGGTGAATCGGATCTGGATGTACGCGAATGTGCGCTACGCCGTTCGAAGTGACCGTTCGCGACTGGCAAGAACCCGCCAATCCCGCGTTCGTAGTGAATCGACCAATGATCGTCGTCGATGCGTTCGGCACGCGCCAGAGGCCGGAGATCGTCGACCTGCGTATTCGGAAACTCGTAGGCGAGACTCTCCGCGAGAATGCATGCGGCGTCTTCCGTCTCGAGTGCGGTTGCGAGTTCGAACTTGGCGAGCTCGGTCGGAGAACGGGTATCCAACGTCGAACAACTGGTTACGGCGCTGATCCCGATACCGATTCCGAGGGCGATCCCGGCGAATCTCGACGTCGAGCGCTCGTTGCAGCGGGCGCTCGGCCTCGTTGTCGAAAGTGTCGGGATCTCGGACATACGCAGTGCCACTGTCGAGAATCGGCACACCGCGAGGCGGTCTTGATCCGCGTTTCGTCGGGTCCGTGGCACGGCCTTCTGGGCGTGACGGCTACCCTGTCGCGATGCTTCACAGTCAGCAATTTGCCTACGTGTCGATCGCAGCAGTCTTGATCGGCTTGCTCTCCGCCTGCACGAAGGGCGAGGAGAGAGCCGTCGACACGCCACCCGTCACGGAGGCGACGCCGATCGATATCGACGAACTCCCGGTCTGGTTGCGCGCGAGCAAGGGTCGCTACGCGGTCGACCTGCGCGATCCGGGCCAGTTCGTGTCCGGACACCTGCGCGGTGCGATCAATCTCCAGAGCGAGAAGGAGCAGTTCGAACTGCGTGCACAGCGGCTCTTCCCCGCTGGCTCACGCTTGGCGCTCCTCGGTGAGGATCCCCAGCGGGCGGAGCAACTCGCCAAGAGCATCACGGCTCGTTTTCCAGGGTCGCGTTGGTTCGACGACAAAGCGTCTCGCTTGAACGAACTCGGCCACCCGATGAGCAAGCAGAAGACGATCGAGCCGCGTGAGGCGTTCGAGGAACTCCGCAAGGGTGATGCGCTGCTGATCGACGTGCGAACGGCAAAGGAGTATCTCGAAGGTCACGTTCCGAGTGCGGTGTTCATCTATCCAGATGACTTCATCCGACAAATGAAGTTCTTGCAGCCAGCGAGAACGATTCTCGTGATCAGCGAAGACGGATGGAGGTCGTCGCTCATCGTCTCGCTACTCGATCACTACCAGTTCGCGGACGCGCGCAACGTGATCCTCGGAACGAAGGGTTGGCGCGCCGCCAACTTGCCGATCGAGAGCGGCGCCGACCAACACGCGTTCAAATGAAGCGATCGATCGGCGACCCGTGGCATCATCGCAGGCGAAGAACGCGAGTTTCGGCGTCGTCCATCTCGCGGCACGTCCGCAAGAAGCTCGCATAGTCTTCGGGAGCAATCCTGCCTGGACGCAAGATCGACTTGCGCCGGACCACGAGCTCGTTGCCGTCGAGTTCATAGGCCAGTGACCAATCGAGAGTTCCGGCATGGCGATAGCTGCCATCGGGAACGTCCACGAATCGAAGCTGTCCCGGGTCGATGCGCACTTCCCAATCATCGGTCTGCAAAACAGGGATGACGAACGGATGCACGCGTGTTTCGCGGCCACCGAAGAGACGCGTGTAACCCGTTGGCGGGATCAGCGGCGCGAGCGAGATGATATCGCCGTTCTTCCGCAAAGCGCCGCGACCCAGCAAGTGCAGTCGTAGCTCGAACCTCGCATCCGGATCGTCGAGTGCGATCCACTCGACGCGGCCGAGGGTCAGCGGACCGCGGAAGAAGTAGCCGGTGAGTTGCTGCGCGAAGACGTTCCGTGAGTCTTCGGGCATCGTTCGCACCCGTTCTTTCAAGCGAAGGCCTGTACTCGACGGCATCGTGATATCGGCGACCCACGACGCGTTGCCTTCGCGAAGTTCGACTCTTGCACGCACCCGGAACTCTTCGAGGTCGTCGATGCCAGGTCCATCGAGGATACCCGGTGTGCCGACGTCGCCTTCGAGGAGCAGGTACGGACAGCCGTCCGTCGGACTCCCGCCGAACTGCGTCGGCAATGCGCCGAACGGCGTCCAGCGCGGAGCGCCGAGGATGAGCCAATACGGTGACGCACCCTCGGGCGTGACGAGTGCGCCGCGCGCGGGCCAGCGACTGTCCGTGAGAAGCAAAGGCGCTGGGTCGGGATCGAATCCGGGTGCATACGGCCTGATGACGGCCGGTTTCCAAGAGATGCCTGCACTCGTCAAGAGCGCGAGTTCGAGCCAGAAGCGCGGCCCTTCGCGCTTGAGCAGCACGCTTACCGGCTGCGGGCTGCCCGATCGCTGGGACGAGTCCGGTGTCAGCCGATGGACGAACTCGTGAATCGTGCGCGCCTTGTCGACGGCACTCGTCTTGCCCTTGCAGAGCGTCGTTGCCGTCTCTTCGATCTCACGGAACGGAACGGTCAGTGCTTCGAACTGGCTCTTCCACAATCGAATTGCCGGCGCGATGCGCTCGTTTCGGCCGAACGTGACCGACGGTGCGATCTCCGAGACTTCGGGCATCGACTTCTCGGTTTCGATCGGCGTCTGGTTCTCGCGCAAGAAGATCCAGGCGCGCAGATCACCGACGTCCTGGATCTGCACTCCCTCCTTCGGGAAGTTGCGAAACACGAAGTCGCCGAAGTTCTGGCTCTTTGGCATGACGACGACGAGCCGGCTGAAGCGATATGGCTTGTCCGTGCCTCGGAAGAAGAAGTGAACGAAATCGATCGGCTGCAGGTCGGGCGATGGTTTCGTATTGCGGTAGTGCTCCTCGAGGAAGACACCGGGTGCGAGTCGAGGCATCGTGAACGAGCCCGCGACTCGGTGTGGTGACCAGCTCAGGCCATCGGGGGTGATGGTTCGCAATGCGAGGAGTTCATCGGCGCCAGCGGCGGCATCGGCCGACTCGCTGACCGAGACTCCCGTCGCGTCGTTCACGTGACGCAGAACATGAGTCTCTTCCATTTGAGAACCATCTGCGTAGACGCGAATGACCATTTGATCGAGCACGAGCGTCGTCGGGGCGGCACGGTCTGCATCGGTCATTTCGAACGCGCTCATCGCCGTCGCGACGTCGAGCTTCCATGGCTCGAGTTCGGGGAAGCGAGTCGCACCATTGACGATCGTGATCCACTGCCTCAAGTCGTGACGCTCTGGTCGCAGCGCGAGACATGCCTCTGCATTCGAGATCGCGGCAGTGTCGTCGCCCATGCGATACGCGACGTTCGCGATGCGCTCGAGGAGATCGGGGTCCTCCGGAGTTTCGGTTCGGAGTTCCACGAGGATCTTCATCGCTTCGTCGTAGCGCTTGTCGTCGAAAGCGAGGTCTGCCAACGCACGCCGCATCGCCAACGCGTCGGGTTCACTGTCGTAGCGACGTTTCAGATACTCGAGAGAGATGTCTTTCTGTCCAGTCTTTTGCGCGAGCGATGCAGCCGCGCGCAGGATGGCAGGATCGCCCGGTCGCTGTTCGAGGGCCTTCTTGGCGATCTCGAATGCGCGACGCGGGGCGCCGTCACCATCGACGTCGTCGGCCAAGAGTCTCAGATAGCCAGTCGGTTGTGATGCAGTTTGCGCGAGTTTCTCCAAGTAACGCCTCGCCTCGCCATCCCAATCGAGACTCTTTGCAAGGCGGTACTTCTTGTCGAGCAAGATCAGCTCATCAGGAGACTCGTCGAGGCGCGCGTTGCACAACCTCATCGCATCTTCCTTCTTGTCATCTGCGACGAGTTGGTCGAGGTGCCGGAAGAACAGGTATGCGTGGCTGTCCCTGGCTTCGGCCGGCAAGTCCTGCAGAAGGCGCCTCGTTTCGCTGCTCGATATATCCGTTGGCACGTGTCGCGCGAGTCGCCACGATGCGATCAGCGCAGCACGCAGCGCGAGATTGTCGGGCTCCTTTGCGAACGCCTGCTTCGCCATCGCGAGGCCTTCGTCACCGAACCCGTCGCGAGACCTAAGGTCAGCCATTGCTGCGAGGACGAATGGGCCGCTCGCATTCTTCTGCTCGTTTTCGAACCAAACCACACCGTCCTCGAAGCGAGTCGGAGCCGCGAGGTCGACGTCGGGTTGCGGAGCGATTTCGTGGATCTCGCTCTTCGTCTCGAAGTGCAGTGCCGGGGTCGCGTATGCACGATCCCGATCGTCGACGAATCGAGCCGAGAAGGACGATGCGTTGGGCGACGTGCACTTGAAGAGCAGGTGGTTCCATCCCTTACGCAGCACGATGCCGTGATACTGTCGCGTGGGACCTCGGTCAGCGACGCGATGCAACGAGGCGATCTTGGTCCCGTTCCACCATGCTTCGTGGGAACTGCTGCACGTGAGCTGGACGAAGGCGGGTCTGGTTTCGTTGCTCTCGACTTGCACGAGTCCGAAGTGGGTTCCTCGGCCCTTCGTCCCGAGTCCTCGTGGCTCGAGCTCGAGCCGGGTGCCGAGCGGACGCGCTTCGACGGGGCGCCACGAAACAGTCGTCCCGAACCGACCCTCGAGTTTTGCACCCACAGCGGGCAACGAGAATTCGGGAGCTTCAGGGCGTCCGAACCCGTCGTCGAACCGGTCGCCGAACGGACCGATCGCCAGTGCGTTGAGCGCGTACTCGAGGCGGGGAGACAGTTCTCGTGCCGTGGCATCGTCGTTCTGCAACGACGCGCGTACTGACAAGGCCGTGCGCAAGTTGTGGACGGCGGTCCCATGGAGTCCGTCGACATCCAAGAGTGCCCGAATACGCGGCCACACGGTGGGCGACGTGTCCGCCCGATCGGCAAGGGTCAGTAGGCGAAGAACGAGGTCGCCATTCGCTGGTGAACTCGGATGCGTTTCGACAGTCCGAATCCCGCGGAGAATCAAATCGCTGCACTCGAACGCGGGAGGGTAGGTGACATCCAGCAACGTGCGCGCGACTTCGCGAACCGGTTCGGCATCCTGCAGTGGTGCCGAGGACTTCACCTCCGCCGTGGCCATGCACATGAGTACCCACGTGAATACGAACGCGATCGAAGTCGGGCTCGCGCGGGATACGGAAGCGTTCATGAGCGTTTCTCCAAGCGAATGTCCAGAGTTTCGACGCGATCCACGGACTCGGTGAACTCCTTGAACGCGGGATAATCCTCGCGAGCGATGCGTGCTTTCTTGAACGTGGTCTCCCGACGAATTCGAAGGGTCTGCCCCTCGAGCTCGAATCGAGTTCGAACCGAACCGACACCGTTATCGACATTTACGTCTTGCGGCACCCCGGCGAACCGCCAGCCATCGGGCGCGACGTAGTCGATCTCGACGACGTCAGACGATGGGTCACGCAAGACGAGATCGTATTGGCGCTGTTGCGTTGGCGTGATCCGTCCGAGATTCGACTTCTCGAAAGCCACGGGTAGGCGGAGCGCCGCTCCGTCACGAGAAGCGAGTTCCTTCGCCTTGAAGCGAGCGGTCACGCGTACAGGAGTCTCGAGCGAGTCGAGATCCGAGAACGTCGTCTGCTCGAGCTCGATGCGTCCGAACGAACTCGCGAGATCGTCTTGCAGCTTTTCGTCACGCCGGCCCGTTTCGCTTCCGTACTCCGCGCGCACTCGCGTCGAGGCGTTGCCGATCGGAGTGTGCACGTACTCGATGAGGGCATTGCCGTCGGGCTCCAGTCGGATGACGTACGACTCGGTGTCGCGTTCGTTCGCGGGGTCCGACCACGGGATGTCGAGCAACTCGGCTTTTCCCTTACGAACGACGAGGACCTTCGCCCCGCGGTCCATCATCGGAAGCGTCGTCATCGGATGATATTGGGCAGTCCCGTCGAGGAAGCGCGCTGGCATGCCCTGCTGCGCAGGCATGTAACTGATGCAGTGATTGAAGTGCTGGACCATCGGCAAGGTGAGATCGTCATTGTCTCGACCTACTTCGGCGCGAATCAGAACCGGGTACGACTCGACGCCGATTTCACCGAGCATCGCGTTCATGAGGATCGCCTTGTCCTTACAGTCGCCGAAGCGTCGCGTGAAAATCGAGCCGACGGAGTACGGCTTGTAGCCATGAACGCCGAACTCCCATGCCTCGTAGCGAATGTCGCTGACGACGAAGTCGTAGATCGCTTGGACCTTTTGTTCGATCGTCACCTTGCCTTCCACGAGTTCGGCGACCTTGGCTTTGACGTCCGGCGTCGGTTGCGTCTGTTTGCGGATCAGGTTCCACCACCACGCCGCGAATGTGTCCCAAGTCGGATAGGTCGACACGCGCAAGAGTGGGCCACGTTCGACGATCGAAGGTGCGTAACGCTCGGTCTTTCGCCGCGAGATGCCGTCCACGCTGTAGCTGTATCGCTTGGATCCGTCACCCTGTTCCTGCACGGTCGCCGCTGGAACGTCACCGACGGTTTGAAACACGTACTCGCGCCCGGGCTCGAGAATGAGATCGAGTCGAGCCGATCTCACCGGAACGGGTTCAGGCGGCGCGAAGAGATGCATGTACCCGAAGTAGTCGCCGAAGAACGTCCGCACTCGATCATCGACACGCGACTCTACCTCGACCCAGTCACCGACTCGGATCGGCGGTAGATCCGCGTAGCCCGTGTTGCCGAGTCGAGCGCGCTCGAACGAACCGTCTTCGTGGATGACACGAGCCTCCAGGATGCGCGCGCTCGGGCTTCCTCCACCTGTCGGTGCCCTGTACGTGTCGAACACGTTGGCTCCATCTTCGCGCAGGACCTTCGCGAGGAAGTGGTCGTAGCGACTCGTTGTCCCGTTGCGGTATGCCTTGACGATCGTGTGTCGGAAGGCGTAGTAGTGAGTGTCGCCTGCCGCGGCGGCGTCCGCGTCCGGACCGGTGTCCTTTGCTCGTACCGCGTCCGCGTCGAGCGTCAGGCCTTCGTAGAACGTTTGCGTGCCGGATTCGATCCAGTCGAGTCGGCGCTGCTGTTTCTTGAGGGTCGGTTCGAGCCGAAGTGCGGTTCGTAGGGCCTCGCCTTCGAGATCCGGGTTCCCTGCGCGTTCGTGCAGCGCCGCGATCGACACGTAGGCTCGATCGTCTTCGGGCGACAGTTCGAGCCATCGGGCCCACGCGCGAGCCGCCTCTTCGAGTTCGCCGCGCGCAGCGTAGAACTTCGCGATTGCTTCGTGCGTGGCGCGAGTCTGTGCGAAGTTCCGACGCGCTTCCTCGAGGCGTTCCTTGGCCGCATCGTCTTTGCCCAGGCGCACGTGCGCATCGGCAATGTCGAGAAGTGTCGAGGAGGTGTAACGGCCTCTCAGTTTGCGGTCCAGGAGAGTGAGTTCATCCTGGATCGCTCCGCGCCATTTGGCGGAGCGGATCGCGAAGTCGAGAATCTCCGGATGATGTGCCAGTTCTGGCAGGGTGAGGCAGTCCTCCAAGAAGCGCGCTTGCAACGAATCGAAGTCCATGCGACCAAGGAGGCGCAAGCGATCGATGCAGGCATTCACGTACTGCGGGTTGATCGACAGCGCACGCTGCAGGAGATCCGCGGCGACCTTCGAGCGACCGAGGGTCTCGAGCTCGAGCTCGGCGAGTGCACGCATTGCCTCGGCATTGCGCGGCCATGTCGTGATCGCTTGTTCGAGTTCTCGCTTGCGTGCGTTCTCTTCGCGATCGGCATTGGATGCTCCGCGTCGCATGAGAGTGTACGCGTGGATGTAGTGCGCGATCCCGAGTGAGGGGAGCCTCTGCGTTGCGAGGGATGCATAGCGTCGATCGCGACGATTCGCTTCTTCGTCGGGAGTGCGCAACGCGAGGATGTAGGCGAGACGGAACGCGTGCATCCCGAGTTCTTTCGACTCTGGGCTGTCTGGCGCGGGCGACGTCGCCTCGAGTTCGGCGATTCGACCTTCGAGAGTCGCGATCGCGCCCGGGGTCGGAGGTTGCGGCGAAGCGTCGATCGTCGACGCGTTTGCGAGGGCATCACGCAAATCGGCAATGCGTCCACTCGTCGTCGATATCGCATCGATCGGTGAGCCGTCGGGAGTCGTGAGTCGCGCGCGAAAGGCGAACTCTCCGTCCTGAGTGCAGACTTTGAGCAGGACCATCGACTTGCCGCGACCGACGCGGAATGAACACACGTCCTGGTCGAATCCGAATGGGCGCGATTCGACTTCGTGCCGATGAACCTCGCGCCCGTTGACGAAGACCGCGATGCTGCCGGACGAGCCGAGCCGCAGGCAAAGGTCGCGCTCGCTCTCCGACGAGATCGAAAACGCTGCATACGCGAGCACTTGTGTACTGGGCTCGAACCGCGCACCGCAATTGACCTCTGCCAGGGCGTCGTCCGTGACGTTGATTTCTCGCCAGGTGACGGGACGCTTCTTGCCGTCGATCGGTGCTGCGAAGTCGAGTGGTGTCGCCGGCGCTAGTTCAGGTGCGAACTTTCGTAGAAATCCCGATCCGCGTTCGTTGTCGAGCGGTCCGAGCAACGCGAACGACCTGACGTAGCCGAGGCGGTCGAAGCGTTTTGCGGCTTCGGCAACGCGTCCACTCAGAAGCAGGTTCTGAGCCGCAATGTGATCTGCGAGTGCCGTCAGATCCGGACGGCTCCGGAACGATGGTCGCGTCGTGAGTGCATCGACGGTCGTGACCACGCCGGCATGGTCCGGGACCTTGAGCGCGAGGTTCGAAAGGAGCTCGAGCAAGAAATCGATCCGAGCCGCGCGAAGTGGGCTCGGTGCCGGGTCCGCAGCGAGGGCGACGAGGAGCTGCCCGATCTTGTCCGAGCACTCGCGATAGCGACCGGCGCTCTTGAGCTCGAGTGCCTCGAGTTCGAGCGCGTCGACGGTCGTTGCTTGCGCGATCGCGGTCGGAGCCTGCGCGAGGGTCGTCGCAGCGATGGTCATCGCGGCGAGAGCAGCAGCCCGGAGATCAAGGATGGGAACAGCAGCGAAGCCACGGAGCAGCCGCAGCCCGAGCGATCGTTGGGTCATAGGTGAGTCGTCGTCGCCGAACACGAAAGGCAGGTACGATAAGCCATGCATAGGTCTCGGACCGCGTGTCCTGCCATTTCTTGCCGAACCCGCGTCGAAGCGGCGGCGACGCCACACGTGCGCTGCTACGATCTGTCGCTCGTTCAGCTGATTGCCACCTGGACCACGACCACGACCACGACTACACGGAGCCCCACCATGACCGTTCGGCCAGTTCCCGAAGGATTCAACACCGTCAACTGCTACCTGATCGTTCCGAGCGCGCGCGAGGCCATGGACTTCTACGCCAAGGCGTTCGGTGCAGAACCGACAGTGTGCATGGATGCTCCCGGTGGCGCGGTGATGCACGCCGAGCTGCGGCTCGGGAACTCGACGTTCATGCTCACCGATGCGAATCCGCAATGGAACAAGAAGGCTCCTGCGGATCTCGGTGGTTCGCCCATCGCGATGCACGTGTATGTCGAGGATGCGGACGCGATCTTCGCGCGTGCCGTCGAAGCGGGGTGCAAGCCGATCTTTCCGCTCGCCGATCAGTTCTGGGGTGACCGCTTCGGACAGGTAGAAGATCCCTATGGTCACACCTGGGGGATTGCGACACACATCGAAGACGTTCCGCCCGAGGAAATGAGCAAGCGAGCTGCCGCGTTCTTCGCGAGCATGAGCGGCGATTGCGGCGGAGCGCAATGAAGTCCTGGCCGACCGAGCGTCCAGTCCTTGTTTCCACGGCTAGTGTGGTCTCACATTGCGGAATGAAGACACGCGCTCGACGATCTTGCACTCTCGTTTTCGCCCTCCTCGCTCCGACGCTTGCTGGCTGTGTCGCTGCTGCGACTCTCGGAGTTGCCGCCGTTGGTGCTGCAGGTGTGGTTCTTTATGCGAAGAACGAAGCTGTCATGAAGTATCAGGCAGACATCGATCCGACATGGGACGCCACGATGGCGGCGATGCAGAAGTTCGGCTATCAGGTCGATGCAACGCGCCGGCCCAATCCGACAGAAGGAAAGATCGAGGCCGACGACACCGTCGTGCGCGTGCAGAAGATCCCCGGCAACATGACGCAAGTTTCGGTGCGTGTCGGAACCTTCCGTACCGACGACAACAAGCGCAGGGCGAAGTTGATTCTCGAAGACGTACAGAAACGCCTGTCCGGCAACTGATCCCGGTACGGCCGGACCCCGCGACAGACGCATGACGACGAAACCTGCGCGAGGCACGAAATCCCGTCTCTCGTTCTGGGCGGGCCCCTTGATGGGGTGCGTCGTCTTCGCCGTGTGTAGCGGGGGAGGCATGGGGAGTAAGGCGGCGGCGACCGCAGCGATCACGACGCTGTGCGCAGTGTGGTGGGTGCTGGAGCCGATCGCGATTCCGGCGACGAGCGTGATTCCATTCGCGTTGCTACCACTCTTCGGAATCGTCGATCACGCGGTCGTGGCGTCGGCGTATGGCAACCCCATGATCCTCCTCCTGCTCGGGGGATTCATGCTGTCCGTCGCGATGGAACAGACCCGGACGCACGAGCGCCTGGCTCTGATCATGGTCCGCCTCTTCGGTGGAAGTCCACGACGTGTCGTGCTCGGGTTCATGGTCGCGAGTGCCGCGTGCTCCATGTGGATCTCCAACTCCGCGACGACTCTCATGCTGCTGCCGATCGCGCTCGCGGTGTTGAGGCGCGCGGATACGTCCGTCGCGACACCGCTCTTGTTGGGAATCGCCTACGCAGCGAGTATCGGCGGAGTCGGCACGTTGGTCGGAACACCGCCCAACTTGATCTTCGCGAGCATCTATCAGGATCGATTCGCAGACGCGCAGCGCTTCGGATTCGCGTCGTGGATGATGATCGGAGTCCCCGTCGTCATCGTCTTCTTGCCACTCGTTTGGATTTGGTTGGCTCGCCGAATTCCGGCGAGCAGCACTGCGATCGTGATCGACAAGCCGGGTCCGTGGCGCAAGGCAGAGATTCGGGTGCTCGTGATCTTCACGTTGACCGCGCTCGCGTGGATCTTCCTCGATCAACCGGCAGGTGGTCTGCGCGGGCTTCTGACTCCCAGAGGAGCAACTTCGACGATCGGTACCGAGACCGTCGCGCTCTGCGCGACCGTGGCTCTGTTCGTGACACCTGCCGGTGATGGTGGGCGCATCCTCGATTGGAGCGCGGCGCGCAGCGTTCCTTGGGGGCTGTTGTTGTTGTTCGGAGGTGGTCTCGCGCTTGCCAAGGCCTTCGATGCCTCGGGTTTGTCCGAGGCGCTCGGTGGCTTACTCGCCGGGGCTGCGAGTCTACCGCCGCTGCTTCTCGTCCTCTCCGTTTGCTTGGTCGTGACGTTCTTGACTGAGGTTACGAGCAACACCGCAACGACATCACTGCTCATGCCGATCTTGGCAGCCGCAGCCGTCGCGGCAGGCATCGATCCCGCACTGTTGATGGTGCCGGCAGCGCTTTCGGCGAGTTGCGCCTTCATGTTGCCCGTCGCAACGGCACCGAATGCGATCGTCTTCGGGAGCGAACATGTCACGACGCGCGACATGATGCGGAACGGCTTCGTGCTCAACCTGATCGGAGCGTGTGTGATCACTGCCGTCTGTCTGCTTGTTCTCTGACGAAGAACGTTCTGGCGCAGACAAGGAGCCGGTGCGGGCGTTCTACTTCGAGGGAGTCTTCGGCTTCGGCTTCCGCTTCTTCCCTTGCGACGCTTTCTCACGGGACGCTTTGTCGAGTCGCTCGAGCAGCGCATTGAGGCGTTCGGGATCCATCGAGCGTAGGCCCTCGGGAATTGCTTCGAGAGCTTGTCGCGATTCGCGCGACAAGGCGTCGGTGACCTCGATCACGTCGAGAAACAGATCGGAGTTCTTGTCCGCGCTCTGCAGGATTGCACGTCCGTGGGCCACGAGCATCGGATCGATTCGGAAGAGAGCGCGTTCGAGCTCGGTCTGGTCGATCAGGTTGTCGTTGTCGAGGTCGGCGCTGCGCCAGTCCTCCGGGAGCTGTCGCCGCGTGGCACCTTTTCGCGGGCGTCCTTGTTCGGCGAGCGTGATCCAGCCGATCAATGGGCGCATTTCTTCGATCGACAGACCGTCGTCGAGATTCTTGTCCAGGCGCTGGAACTCGCCGACTTTGAGAAGTTCCGCGAGCGGAGCGAACTCGTCCTTGCCCAATCGATCCGATCCATCGGTATCGAGGTTCGCAAACCACGAGATCAGCACGGGCGGATAGGCGCTGTCTGCTCCGATCTTCGGCGGCAGGTGTTTACGCGCCTCGTCCTGCAAGGTCAGGTCGCCACCCGCGAGGGTCAACTCCTTGAAGCGCTTGTCGAACTCGTCGAACTCGATGCGCCCGTCGGAGTTGGTGTCGAACGAGCGAAACATCTCCCAGTCGAAGTTCTTGAGCGCACGCGTCGCTTCGCGAGGAAGGAGCTGATCGTTGGCATCCAGATCACATGCGCGGAAGAGGGCGCGACTCGTCTCGATGTCGTAGATGCCGAACGAACTCGGTGGCGGCGCTTGGTTGCCACTCGGATCGGGACGATCGCTCGTGCCCACGCGCGGGACGGGAATACCTCCGCGCGGCGATTCGCTCGGATCCACGACCTGCGCGAGTGCCATGGATGTGAACCACAGTGGCGCGAGGCAAAGTCCCGCAATCGCGAGCGCGTGGCGCTTGATGAACGGCGTCATACGGTTCTTTATCGGAGAGTTGTGCCGGAGTTTCTTCAGATCGAGTTCACGGCACGATTCTGGAGTCGTCGCTGAGTTCCAACACGGTTGCTCCCCAACGTTCGGTCTCAGCGAAGCGTCGGGAATCGAAGCTGGCGAATTCGCACCGGACGCCGAGTGCACGCAGATGCACCGCGATGGGAGCGAGGCTGCCGTCTTCGCTCGCGATCACGACGGTGTCGGCACGGCGGGCTGCTGCGGCAGCATCGAGAGCGATGTGCACGAGGCGCTCGGACGATTCGGGAACGACGAGCACCGTGTCGAAGCCCGCTCCACGCAAGACTTCGGTGCGAGCCCGGCTATCCGCGCCGAGATAGGCAATGGCCCGTGTTCTCGGTCGACCGTCCGTTGTTTGCTCCAAGAG
>JAGQQW010000107.1 GCA_020426005.1 Planctomycetota bacterium
TCGCAACTCGGGCGTGAGCCGGACGTACACATCACCACCGAAATCGAATCGGCCGTTTCTGCTGCCGGTCGAGCGATCTCGCCGATAGGTCCCTTTTCCGTACGGCACGATGTCGATTCCGTAGCCTTGACGGATGTCACGGATCCCGTGCAACGCACCGCCGCGGGCAAGTGAGAAGAACGAGTAAGCGTTGGCCGGCGATGCCCAACGCATCTCTTCGTCGTTCTCCTTGCGCAGTCGGCGCACGTTGAATCGCCAAGTCTCGACTCCCTGCGCGAATGCCATCGTTCGGAACGGAATCGCGACCTCGGCCTCCCAGCCCAAGTCAGTCACCCGCGAGCGGCCGTACCAGATCCCATCCCAACTCTTGTTGAAACGATCGCCACCGACCGAGATCAACGCATCTCCGCGACTCCCTCCCGCACCGATCTGGAACCAGTACGCAAAGCGTGACTCACCGAACGTATCGACCCACCATTCGACGCGATCGTCCGGATCGAGATTGGCGTCGCGCATTCCGAGTCGGGCGCGAACCAAGCGCCGATCATCGAAGCAACGAAGCGCGATGTAGAGGTGATCCGCGTCATAGAACAACCGAACCTCGGTCGCACGCGAAGGGTGCTCGAGTTCGACAGGCAGCACCTGGGCCATCTCCTGCAGTTCGACGGCTCGCCCCCACACCGCCTCTTGCACGACGCCATCGAGTTCCAACTCTCCCTCATGCAGATCGATCCGAGGGATGGCGGTGGACGGTTGTTGAGCAGTCAGCGGTAGAGCGAATGCAAGAGTCGCGAGCAGTTCACGCGTGAAGCGAGAACGTCGTTGGACACAACGGCGATCGACCAACGCAATGCTGCCAGGCTACTTGCCAATCACCCGTTCGCCACCCGCTCCAGCAGCCGCTTTCGACTTCCACACACCGTCGAGTCCACGAGCCGCGATCCGCGCCCGAAGATCGAAGTCGAGGACATTCGCATGGCCGGGCAAGAACTTGCGAAGCTCGTCGATCAGTTCGGACATGAAAACGAGTGCACCGATCTTCGACGGGTGCAATCGATCTCGTCCGAGCGCGACTTGCATCTCCAGTGCGACGGCAGGCTCGGACTTCGTGGCAGGGATTTCCATCTTGCCCTGCTTCATCGCGAGCACTCGACTCGCCAGCGGGAACAGCAGGACGTTGTCCTTTCGTTCTTTGGCCCAAGCATGGATGCGTTCGTTGGCTGCTTTCTGGATGTCGATCGATGGAATCGCATGCTTTGGAAGCATGATCGGCAACGCGCCCGTCATGTCGGGGATGTCCCCGATGACCATCGGAACTCGAAGCTTCTCGAGTTCGCGCAAACCACGCTCGAGTGTCAACAATCGTGCAACACGCGACAGGTTTTCGGGCCCAGCGTCCGAGAGCGCTCGCAGCTCGCGCTTGCGCGACTCTTCATCGTCGAGTGGGTAGCGCTGGAGGTCGTCGATGTGCCGCCCCGTGGCGCCATAGACGTACCAGAACAGGAAGTCGACCGCGATCACGCACGTCGGTTCCAGATGGAGCGTGCGGCGCAGTTGTTGATCGCCGATCTTCAATGGCATCGTGAAGAACGCGTTGCTCGAGACACGCTCGACGTGGCGATGTTCGACACCGATCGACTTGTCCAGCATGGTCGCGATCGGCATGCCGTTGGCGAACCCGTCCGTCAAGCTCGCTCCCATCGTCACGACTCGCTCGTAGGGTCCAGCCGGCGAAACCTCATCGACCGCATCCTGCGCGCGCGCGGAGAGAGCGAGCGACGACACCAGAAGGCACGACGCGAAGAAGCGACGATGAAGTTGGCTTCGTTGCGACACGGAATTCCACATCATCGCCGCAGTGTAGCAGCGACGGCGCGGAACGCCGTTCAGTTCGGCATCTTGTCACGAAGCCAATCGACGACGTCAGCCACGCGCACGCGCTGCTGATCCATGCTGTCTCGATCGCGGATCGTGACCGTCGCCTGCTCTGGCTCGGCATCGACGGACTCGCCATCGACGGTGACACACCACGGAGTTCCGACCTCGTCCTGACGACGATAGCGTCGACCGATCGCGCCCTTCTGGTCGTAGAACGTGCGGAACCCGGCAACACGCAGCCGGCCTTCGATCTCGTCGGCCAACTCGGGCATACCGGCCTTCTTGACGAGCGGGAATACCGCGACGGTGATCGGGGCGATGCGCGGATCGAAGTGCAATACCGTTCGCACGTCCGCCACACCCTTGGCGTCCTTACCCACCTCTTGCTCTTCGTAGGCATCGACGAGGAACGTCATCGCGGTTCGATCACACCCTCCCGCGGGCTCGATCACGTGAGGCGTCCACCGTTCTTTCGTCTGCTCGTCGAAGAAGCTCAAGCCGACGCCAGACGCTTCGCTGTGACGCCCGAGGTCGAACGAGCCGCGTTTGGCGATGCCCTCGAGTTCTCCCCAACCGAACGGGAACTGGTACTCCACGTCCGTACATCCACTGCTGTAGTGCGCGAGTTCGTCGTCACCGTGCACTCTGAGTCGGAGCTTGTCCTTGCGGATGCCGAGTCGCTGATACCAATCGAAGCGCTCTTGGATCCAATACTCGTACCACTTGTCTTCCTCGTCGGGTGGGACGAAGTACTCCATCTCCATCTGTTCGAACTCACGGGTGCGAAACACGAAGTTGCCCGGCGTGATTTCGTTGCGAAAGCTCTTACCGATCTGCGCGACGCCGAATGGCGGTTTCAAGCGCGCGGAGTTCATGACGTTGAGGAAGTTGGTGAAGATGCCCTGCGCGGTCTCGGGGCGCAGATACACCGTCGCCGCAGAATCCTCCATCGGCCCCATGAACGTGCGGAACATGAGATTGAACGCACGGGGCTCCGTCATGGTGCCGACCTGCCCACAGGATGGACAGGCGTCGCCTTCGAGGTGGTCCGCGCGAAAGCGCGCCTTGCAATTCTTGCAGTCGACGAGCGGGTCGGAAAACCCTTCGACGTGGCCCGACGTCTGCCATACGCGTGGGCTCTGCAGGATCGCCGAATCCAACCCGACGATATCGCGTCGCGATGTGACCATCGCGCGCCACCACTGCTCCTTGACGTTGCGCTTCAGCTCGACCCCGAGCGGTCCGTAGTCGTAGCACGAACTGAGACCGCCATAGATCTCACTCGCCTGGAAGACGAACCCTCGGCGCTTGCAGAGGCTGACGATGCGGTCCATCAAATCGGGCTGCTGGCTCATCTTCTTGGTCGGTATCGGGTCGCGGTCGAGTAGGAAGGATCTACGAATTGGATCCTCGAAACGGATCCTCGAAACGGATCGATGGACAGGATCGGTCGTCGGCGGCGCTGCACAAGTACGAAACCGTGAGCTGTGCGACAGGGCGACGCAGAACACGTGTCCATGATCGCGACCCTGTTGCCTGGAAGAACGAGGGTCTGCTAGCGTTCGGGAATGGGTGCAGCCGGAGATGCCCAACGCCCTTGCACGAGCGGCAATACCGAAATCACCCTGCCACACGGCAAGGACCTGCTCGACGTGATCGACGCAGTGCCGTACGACCTCCCGTTCGCCTACTTCGAGAGTCGAGACGGGAGTTCGCAACTCGGTATCGGCGCTCGCGAAATCGTGCGATTCGAAGCCACGTCGCTGACGGCAATCCTCGAGCGGGCGTCTTCCGGAGGCACGTGGATCGGCGGGATTCGCTTCGATCCGGACAGCCCGCCTGCTCCGACCGCGCACGATCCGTGGCACGCGTTCGGTGCTGCATGGTTCCTGCGCCCCGCGCTCCTCGTCGCATCGAACGGCGGTGCGAGCCGCATGTCCGTCGAGCCCGGCTACGAGGCCATGGCGGACCGAGTCCTTCGAGCCATTCGTGAGTCGAACGAAGGCCCCGCGCCAGAGTCTGGACGCGACGGGGATTGGTCCGTCCTCGGTGGCGAACGGGCGTGGCAGCACGCCTTCGAACGCGCAATGGACACGATCGGGTGCAGGGAGCTCGAGAAGGTCGTTCTCGCCCGCGCATGGAGGGCTCGAATCGGCCCGAGGAGCCGGGTCGGTGGACTCCTCCGGTCGAGTGCTCGATCCACGAGCAATTGCTTCCGGTACGTGCTTCGACCACAACCGGAGTCGTGTTTCACCGGAACGACTCCCGAGCTGCTCGCGCGCACGACGGCGGACTCGTTCGAGTCGGAGGCCGTTGCAGGCACGATGCGCGCAGGAGAAGCGGCTCGACTCATCGAAGACGACAAGAACCGCCGAGAGCACGCCGTGGTCGCCGACTCCATCGATCGTGTCCTTCGCGAGTGCGGTGCGTCGAGCGTCGTTCGCAGCGACCCGTTCGTCCGTGAGCATGGAGCCCTTGCACACATCGTCACGCAGTTCGAGGCTCGGGGAGTCTCCTCGCCGCCGGCCTGTATCGCGAGGCTCCACCCGACTCCCGCGGTCTGCGGCCACCCGCGTCGCCCCGCGCTCGAGTTCATTCGCGAACACGAAGGCATCGATCGCGGTTTCTACTCGGGCCTCGTAGGCACGATCGAAGGCAATGCGTTCGAACTCGCGGTCGCGCTGCGTTCCACGCTGCTCGATCGGGACGACGCGATCGTCTACGCGGGCGGTGGCATCGTCGCGGGATCCGACCGCGATTCGGAAGCTCTCGAACTCGAGGACAAGAGTGCACAGTGGCGAAGCCTGTTGACCCACGGTGCACGAAAAGCGAGCACACTCGAATGACCGAGGCTCCTGATCACGCAACCCGCTCCGAGAACGTCCGTCGCGCGAACGGAGTGCTGGCGAACACGATTGCCAAGACGCTATGGCTGGCAGGGTGCCGACGTGCGGTCGTTGCACCCGGTTCGCGTTCGACTCCACTCGTGCTCGCCTTCGCGGCGTGCGGTTTCGATCTCCACGTCGTCCACGACGAACGCAGTGGCGCATTCGTCGCCCTCGGTACAGGGCGCGCGACCGAGACACCTGGCGTCGTCATCACGACTTCGGGTACGGCAACGGCGAACCTCTTCCCCGCAATCGTCGAAGCCGCGGCAGATCACGTACCGCTGCTCGTGCTGACCGCGGACCGTCCACTCGAACTCGTCGGATCGGGAGCCAATCAAACGATCGCGCAGCACGGTATGTACGGCACGCACGTGCTGCGTGCCTACGATCTTTCCTCGAGCAGCACGATTGCAGAGCGACACATCGAAGCTCGCATACGCGACGGTTACACGATCGCGTGCTCCGAACGCGGCCCCGTCCACATCAACGTTCGATTCGACAAACCCCTCGAAATCGACGTGCCCGAGAACGCAGCGCTATCTCCCGGGCGAGAGCGCGACAACACGTCGATCCCGCGATCGTCGTCGAGTCGTGCCGCGCAGCCGAACGCACTACCTTCTGCCGTGACGGACGTGGACGCGGTCGTCGTCGGTCGGCTGGCGACACGGCGCGATATCGCTGCGGCGCATCGAATCGTACGTGCTTTGGGCGTACCCACCCATGCCTCGATCACGAGCGGCGTGCGCGATGCCATCGAGGGTGACGTGCCCGGGACCGCGCTCCTCGCCGACATCGACTCGATCCTCGAGCACGAACGGTTGGCAGGCGCTCTTCTCGGAGATCGCGTGCTGTGGCTCGGAGGTCCCGTCGTCTCGACGCGGCTCGGCGAGTATCTCGTCGATGCGGCGTGCACGGTGTGCCGGATAGGAAGCGCTGTCGGCGATGGAAACGACGCAGCAAGCGAAGTCGTACGGCTCCCGCTCGATTCGATCGCGGACAGTATCGAAGTCGCTGCCGAGGGCCTATCGACGAACACGCCTCGTCGACAAGAGGCACTCGTACTCGCTCGTGCCGTCGGCCGTGCACTCGAGTCACTCGAACCACCCCTCGAAGCGCGGATCGCGCGTTCTGTTGCAGCGAGCACGACCGACGGCGGCGGCTTCGTCCTCGCGAACTCGTCACCAATCCGCGATGTGGATCGTTACGTGAGAGCGCTCCCCGCGAGTCGGTCGTATTGCAACCGTGGCGTGTCCGGTATCGATGGCACACTCTCGACGGCGTACGGAATCGCGCTCACGACCGAACGCGCTGTGACGGTATTGACCGGTGACCTTTCGTTCTTGTACGACTCGGGATCCCTCAGCGCGATGGATGCGTCGGTCCGCATGCGCATCGTCGTCATCGACAACCACGGTGGCGGGCTCTTCGATCGCCTTCCCATCGCGGCATGCGACGACCATCGCGATGTCTTCGAACGCTGCATCGTCGCTCCTCACCGCACGGACTTGGTTGGAGTCGCCGTGAGTCACGGCTTCGTGGCGCGACGCGTCGAGACCATCGAAGCACTCGAAGCCGCCCTGCGAAACGACGTTCGAGGAATCGAGGTTCTCGTGTTTCCGACGGATCGCGCGATCGAACGTTCTGCACGTGCGCGCTATCGCGATGCCGCGAGAACCGCACTCGCGAGCCTCGAAAGAGAGCATCGAGGATCGTGATCACGTTCGTTCCCGGTTGGCTCGGCGGAGCAGCCGACTTCGACGCGATCCTCGAGGATCTCGGCGACGCGATCGACGGCAGCGTGGACTATCGGATCCACGAGGTCGCGGGCCTCGGAAGTCGGTATCGAGAGAATCCGAAGTCGCTCGACGATTGCGTGACGGACCTACTTCAGGAGACCCGGCCAGGCAGCGTGCTCTGCGCCTACTCGATGGGAGCGCGTATCGGGCTCGTCGCCGCCCTCCGCGCACCACGACATTTCGCGGAACTCGTTCTCTGTGGAGTGCATCCCGGGCTCACCCGCGAAGAAGAGCGCGTCGCGCGCCGCGAATTGGACCGGCAGCGAGCGGATAGGCTCACGAACGATCCCGAGACCTTTCTCACGGATTGGTACGAACAACCGCTCTTTGCCGCCGTTCGCGGACATCCGGCATTCCACGAACTCGAATCGCGGCGCCGCAGGCTCACGAGCGACGACGCCCGAGTGCTTGGTGCAGCCCGAACGCTGCTGGCGTGCAGTCTGGCCGAGCAGCCATCGACGCTATCGGCGCTTGCAACGCTCCCGCCGTCGACGCTCGTCGTCGGCGAGCTGGACTCCAAGTTCGTGGAAGTCGCCGATCTCATGCGTGACGCGGCGCCCGCGACGATCACGGTCCGAACCATCGCGAACAGCGGTCACGCACTTCTCACGGAAGCGCCGCGGGAAGTCGCAGGAATCCTGCGTGAGAGTCTCGCGCGAATCGGCGAGACTACGGCGTTCGCGCGAATCCGACGAAAGAAATGACACAGCGAAACCCCCGACAAGCTCTGCCGTGGCAGTCGTGCAATCTCGACTTCGCCGACATCCGCTACGAGAAGGCCAGCGGCATCGCCAAGTTGACGATCTGCCGCCCCGAAGTGCGCAACGCGTTCACGCCGCGCACGGTCCAAGAACTGCGGCGCGCGCTCGACGATGCACGCGACGACTCCTCGATCGGCGTCGTGATCCTCACCGGAGAAGGCGACAAGGCATTCTGCTCGGGTGGTGATCAACGCATCCGCGGTCATGCTGGCTACAAGGAGCAAACGACCGGCATCGAACGCCTCAACGTGCTCGACCTCCAACGCGAGATCCGTGTTTGCCCCAAGCCGGTCGTGGCAATGGTCAATGGTTACGCGATCGGTGGTGGACACGTGTTGCACGTCGTCTGTGACTTGACGATCGCGTCCGACAACGCGATCTTCGGTCAGACCGGTCCAAAGGTCGGTAGTTTCGACGGCGGCTACGGATCGAGTTTCTTGGCGCGCATGGTCGGCCAGAAACGCGCTCGCGAGATCTGGTTCTTGTGCCGCCAGTACGATGCACAGCGCGCGTACGAGATGGGCATGGTCAACAAGGTCGTGCCGTTCGACGAACTCGAAGAAGAGACCGTTCAGTGGTGCAACGAGATGCTCCAGCACAGTCCGCTCGCACTCCGATGCCTCAAGTCGGCGATGAACGCGGATTGCGACGGTCAACAAGGGCTGCAAGAGCTCGCAGGCAATGCCACGCTGCTCTACTACATGACCGAGGAAGGGCAGGAAGGCCGTGACGCTTATGTCCAAAAGCGACGACCGGACTTCGATCGCTTCCCCAAGCGTCCTTGATCGTGCTGCCATGCCGAGCATGCCTCGGATCTGGCTTGCGGCTGCACGCCCGCGCACGCTGAGCGCTGCACTGTGCCCCGTCGTTCTCGGTGCTGCGCTGGCATTCGGCGATGGAGTGCACCACCCGTTGTCGATCCTCGCGGCACTCGTCGGGGCGACGTTCATCCAGATCGGAACGAACTTCGCCAACGACTACTTCGACTTCGTGAAAGGCACCGACGATCACGCGCGTATCGGCCCGGCACGCGCGACCGCGAAGGGCTGGGTCTCGCCCAAGACCATGGCCATCGCGACAGCGATCGCGTTCGCACTCGCGATTCTCGCAGGTCTCTATCTGATCGTGCGGGGCGGCACACCGATCCTCGTGATCGGAGCTTTGTCGATCCTGTCCGGCATCCTCTACACCGGCGGTCCGAAGCCGCTCGGCTACATCGGTCTCGGCGATGTCTTCGTGTTGGTGTTCTTCGGACCGATCGCGGTCGCAGGCACCTACTGGGTCCAGTCGCGCACGTTGTCGTGGGCTGCGGTCGTCGTCGGGTTCGCGACCGGGTTCCTCGCAACCGCGATCCTCGTCGTCAACAACCTTCGAGATCGCGATGGCGATGCACGCAGCGGCAAGCGCACCTTGGTCGTGCGGTTCGGCGCAGCGTTCGGCCGCTCTCAATACGTCGCCTGTTTCGTCCTTGCCGCACTCGCGACGGGAGTCGTCCCGTTCCTGCGACCCGACAAGGCCTACGCCGCCGTCGCGATCTCGTTCGCGGTCCCTGCCTACGTCATCGCGAAACACGTCGTGCGCATCGACGGTGCGCGACTCAACCCATTTCTCGGACGCACCGCGGCGCTGCAGCTCTTGCACGCGATCCTGTTCTCGCTCGGCTGGTGCTTGTCATGAACCTCGAATGGTCGAAAGCACGAGCCGTTCGCTGGTCCCTACCGCTGACATCGACGCTCGCCGGTCGCACTCATCGCGAAGGGCTCTGGCTGATCCTCGAGCGTGACGACGCGATCGGTATCGGTGAGCTCGCCGTTTGGCCGGAGTTCGACGGCATCACGCTCGACATGGCCGAGCGTGGCGTTCGCGATTGTTTGGAGAACGGTGCGCCACTGCGCGAGATACCGGCGCCGGCTCAGTGGTGCGTCGTCAGCGCGATACCGAGCCTCGATGTCCATCAACCCGACGTGGACAGCGCCATACTCCTGTGGCGCAACGAAGCGAGCACGGGCGACGATCCACGTGACACGCGACTCGACGCGCAACTCGAGGCCCTCACGCGACGCCCGCCACGTGCCGTGAAACTCAAGATCGGACGTCATGCGAACGAAGCGCAACGCATCGCTCGCGTCCGATCGTGCCTTCCAACCACAGAATTGCGCGTGGACGCCAACCGCCGTCTCGATCGTGACGAGGCACATGCCCTGTTCGAAGCGACGCGACATCTAGACGTTGCGTATTGGGAAGAACCGTGCGCTGCGTTCGAGGATCTCGCTGCACTCGCCGAAGCGGGCATGCCGATCGCGCTGGACGAGACGCTTCTTCGGCTCAACGACGGCCGGATCGACGGCTGCGCGATCGACGAACGCATCGCTGCCTACGTCTGTAAGCCTTCACTGCTCGGTCCGCGTCCCGTCGAGCACGTGGCAGAACTCGCTCGTACGCACGGGGCGCGCTTGATCATCAGTTCGACCTTCGAGTCTGCACTCGGCAGGACAGCGATCGCCCGCGTGGCATCCTTGCTCGCCCCACACGAGTCGCATGGCCTCGGAACCGGAGCGTTCTTTCGTGAGGATTTCGATCTCGAGCCGCTGCGAACGTCGCACGCTCACGAAGAGGAACGCCCATCGCAGGACGTCATACGCACGTGGCTCGACACGCTCACGCGCTCGACGATGCTCCGGCACGCATTCGAACTACACGCGTGAAAGCCCAGGGTCGCATGGACTACGAACTCTTCGCTGCTTCGACTGCGTGTTCCCATGAGCCGCTCCTGATTGCGGGTGAAACCGTGTGGACGCACGGAGACGTACTCGAGCGCGCGACGGAGCGTGCGCGCGGCATCGCGATGTCGTCGACGGTTCATGTGCTCGAGGCCGAAGAGCGAGCCGAGACTCTGATCGAGTTTTGCGCGATCGTGATCGCCGGCGGTGTGGCCGCGCTCATCGCCCCGAACGAACCGGTCCAGCGGCGCCTCACTCGTCTCACCAAGCTCGAAGACTGGAAACCGAAACTCCGCCCCTTCGCGACGCGCTTCGATGGACGTCTTCCGATCGATGTCGTGTTCACGAGCGGGAGCACCGGTGAACCGCGCGCCGTCGTCCACGGTCTCGAGAATCATGCCGTGAGTGCCGACGGCGCCGCGGCGCGCATCCCATTCGGCCCCGGCGATCGCTGGCTTCTGAGCTTGCCCTTCCACCACATCGCCGGACTGTCGATCTGGATGCGCGCACTGCGGTCCGGAGGTTCCGTCGCGCTGCGGCTCCCGGGCGAACCCCTCGTCGATGCATTGATCCGAACGCGCGCGACGCATTGTTCGCTAGTCGCCAAACAGGCGAGCGACCTGCTCGACCGACTCGCGACCAGACGCCCTGCCGTGCGGCTCGATCTCCGCGCGGCACTCGTCGGTGGCGGCCCCGTGCCGACACGGCTGATCGAACGTGCCAAAGACGCCGCAATCCCGATGCACGGGACGTACGGAATGACCGAGACGACCGCACAAGTCGCGACTGCGCGCAGCGACGACGCGGAATCGGTTGGCCACCCACTCCCGGGTCGACACATCACGATCCGAGGTGGCGAGATTCTCGTGGACGGTTCGGGGATCGCGCTCGGCAGGATCGAAGGCGATAGCCTCGTGCCGCTCGCCGATGACGATGGTCACTTCGCGACGGGAGACCTCGGTCGACTGACGGGCGACGGGCGACTTTGCATCCAGGGGCGCAAGGACCGCCGCTTCGTTTCCGGGGGGGAGAACGTATCCCCCGAAGAGATCGAAGCGGCGCTTCGCAACGTCGCCGCAACCGAAGAGGTCTACGTGGTCGCTGTCCCCGATCACCGATGGGGCGAGCGCCCGGTCGCCTTCGTCGCCGACATCGAGACTCCACGAGAACTGAGGCGCCACTCGTGTGAGGCACGACTGCTCGCCGAACTCGCGGCACGCTTGCCACGCTTCCTGGTTCCCGATCACGTGTATGCGCTACCGCACAGCACGTCGCTCAAACCGAGTCTCGTCGAACTCAAACGCCTTGCACAGCAGGATCGACCAGCGCCTTGACGACGCGGCCGGCCTCGACGTCCGTGAGTGCTTCGTTGCATCGATCGAGTCCGAAGCGCTCGATCGGAATCGAGTCCCACGGGCGACCGCGCGCTTCGTCCGCGAGCCACTGGACGCCGCGGTAGAAGTGCGAGAAGTCCGAGCCCCAACAGCCGCGCACGTCGAGGTGCTTCTTGTTGAGGTCGGTGTGTGGATTCCACGCGACGCTTCCGTGGTCGGTGTACTGGCCGACGATCACGACGCGGCCCGCATCTCTCGTGAATCGCTGTGCCTCCACCGCGGCACTCGGCGCGCCAGCGGCTTCGATGGTGACGTCTGCGCCGCGCCCCTCGGTCTGCTCCAAGATCCAAGCGTGGCGCTGCTCGATGTCGTGGTCCGAAAGATCCAGAACACGGTCCGCACCTACCGCGAGTGCCGCATCCAAACGCAATCGCGGTGCACCGATCGCCAGGACTTTCCCGGCACCCGAAGCCCGCGCGAACGCGATCGCACTGAGGCCAACCGGCCCGACTCCGAGCACGAGCACGGTGTCGCCGATCTGGATTGCCGCGCGATCGACCGCGTGCAGTGCGGTCGGTAATCCGCAACCGCCCGCCATGAAGCGCTCGACGGAGACGGCATCGAGACGAATCACGTGCACACCCGTCAGCAGTTCGAGATGGGACGCCCAACCGCCGAGAATCCCATCGCCGAGGCCGTACGTGATCCCGTAGACGCGGCGTTCTGGACATCGCGTGGACGCCTTCGCGACGAGGCAACTCCAACAGGCATTGCACGTCTTGTGCACATCGAGAAACGTGACGAAGTCGCCCTCACGCAGTTCCGCGCCGGCGATGTCGCGCATCGAACCACGCAACTTCTCGATCCGTCCGCACGACACATGGCCAGGCACGATCGGATAGGGAACCCCAGCGAGCTTGGAATCGCGCAAGTGAACGTCGGTCCCGCAGACCTCACTCGCCACGACACGCATCAAGGCCGAATCGGGTGCGAGCTCCGGCTCGGCGAACTCGCGCACCTCACAAGGACCGCCCGCTCCGGGCATCACGACCGCACGAATCATGACAGCGTCCTCCGAACTTCGTCCACGCGGTTCATCGTGCGCAGGATGTTCCTTCCTGCAATCTTCTCGAGTTCGTCCTCGGTCCAGCCTCGTTCCACGAGGAGCACGAAGAGATCGTGATACTTCGACACGTCTTCGAGCCCGGTCGGCACCGATTCGATGCCGTCGAAGTCGCCGCCGATCCCGATGTGGTCGATCCCGACGACCGATCGCAGGTGTTCGAGATGCAGCACGACGTCGGCCAGGGACGCCTTGGGCACGGCGTTCGTCCGGTCGAACTCTTCGACCGCCGCCGGATTGCCACGGGACGCGATCTCACGGCGCTCTGCCCAATGACGACGGACGTCGTCGCGCAAGAACGAGGGAACGAAGGTGACCATGATCGTTCCTCCGAGCTCGCGAAGGCGTTGGAGGATCGTGTCGGGCACGTTCCGTACGTGATTGCAGACGGCGCGAGACGAAGAGTGCGTGAACACGACCGGCGCCTGCGACACGCGCATCGCGGCTTCCATCGTCGCATCCGACGTGTGCGAGAGATCGACGATCATGCCGATCCGATTCATCTCCCGGACGACCTCTTCGCCGAACCCACTGAGGCCTCCATGGCGTGGCGCATCCGTCGCCGAGTCCGCCCAAGAATGGGACTTGTTGTGGGTCAACGTCAGATAGCGCACTCCGAGTCGGCGGAACATCCGAAGCACGGCGAGCGAGTCGCCGATCGCATGACCCCCTTCGACTCCGATCAAGCACGCGATCTTGCCTGCAGCATGCACGGCCTCGACTTGCGTCGCATTCTCGGCGAACGCGAAGTCGTCGCGCCAGCGCTGCACGATCCGATACACGAGATCGATTTGCGCCAAGGCGTGCTTGACCGCAGCATCGCCCTCGACCTCGCATGGCACATAGGCGGCCCAGAACTGTGCTCCAACTCCACCGCGACGAAGCCGTGGAATATCGGTGTGCACGTCCGAACGCTCGGCGCCAAGGTCGAACGCCGTGAGTTCACGATTCGCGAGCATCTCGATCTGCCACGGCAGGTCGTTGTGACCGTCGACGAGCGGCACGCGCGTGGTGAGCGCTTTGACGAGAGCATCGACTTTCACGGCATCACGAATCGCTCATACGATCAAGCGTTTGCATCGAGTTCGCGCAGTGCGCGTTCGCATATCCCGACGATCTCCTGCGCCGCATCGCGATAGCGCCGGCACTCGTCGATCGGCTCTCGCAGCAAGCTGATCGTGTCCTCGACGATCGCATCGATCTTGGCACTACCGCCGATCGGAAGTTCGCCGGCAATTGCTTGTCGAGCACGCTTGTAGTGACCTTCGGATACCTCGAATCGACCGCGGTCCGCCAAGCGCCGAATCTCGAGAAAGGTCGTCGACGGCTTGTCGCGCAGCTTTGCCAAAACCCAGTCGTACGTATGGAAGGGGCTTTGCGGGCGGTCCACCGCCTCGCGCTGCTCGGCACGAATCTCCGACGCCTGCTGCGAAGACGCGGCGTCTGCCGGTTTTGCTGTCGCCGTGCCGTTCTGCGGTGTCGCGATCGAACGCGCGTGACCGCCCGACGATTCGGCTTCGACAATGCCCGATGCCTGGCTGTCGTGCTCCTCTTCGGACTGCGAAGCGACCTGGTCGTCGTCTTCGTGTGGTTCTGGCGTGAGCTCGGACGGCGTCTTGAAGATGGCTTGGAATGCCGCCAGCGCTCGCGGAGAGGGCTTGGGGCGATCGAGACGACGCTCCGTGGCGATCTTGTCGCCATCGATCGAAAACATATCTGCCATTGAATATCTCCGCCCCAGAACCAGGAACTAGGAGCGCGGTGAACTCGTCGGGCACGCGTCGAGTGCGTGATTTCGCCGTCTCGATGGCTGCCGAAAACACAAGCGAATCGTCGTCGATTCGCCGAGGCGTTCGGCGGCTGCCGGGGCGGTGAAGGCGCGTACTCGGTGCATGTCTGAGTGTTTCAACACGCTGCTAGCTTGTGTGTCTAGAGCGCAATAGAGCCAGAGTCACAACGGGAACCGCAAGGATCTCGACGCAGCCGATTCACAGAATCGACTTGCCCAAGCCGGACAAGAAGAGATCGACGGCGATCTCCGCGGTCTTGTTGCGATGATCCAGTATGGGGTTGATCTCGGCAACCTCGAAACTCGTCGCTCGACCATCATCCGCAACGAGTTCCATCATGAGATGGGCTTCGCGAAAGTTGATACCGCCACGCACCGGAGTTCCGACTCCCGGTGCGATATCGGGATCGAGGCCGTCCACATCGAGTGAGACGTGATATCCCGCTGTCCCGTGACTCAGGTGGCCGAACGCTTCCGCCATGATATCCGCGATGCCGCGTTCGTCGATGTCCCTCATCGTGAACGCATGCACACCGGAGCGTCGCACGATGTCCTTTTCGCGACGATCGAGATCCCGAATCCCGATCAAAACGACGTTGTCATGGTCGACTTTCGGCCGAAAACCACCGAGTCCGGTGAGCTCAGGGGCACCGAGGCCCAAACATGCGCTGAGAGGCATGCCATGCACGTTGCCGGACGGAGTGCTCTCGGGCGTGTTCATGTCCGCATGTGCATCGATCCAAAGGAGACCGATCCGTTCGGAGCGCTCACGATGGAATTCGGCGACGCCTGCGACGGTTCCCGCAGCGATCGAATGGTCACCGCCGACGACGATCGGCATCTCGCCGTTGTCGAGAGCGGTCCACACGACCGAGCGCAGTTCGTCACACGCGTCGACGATCTCCTGCAGATACTTTGCTTGGACACTGCCGACGGTCCGAACTTCTGGCGTCGCGACTTCGACGTTGCCGTGATCGCGCACTTCGTAACCGAGACGCCGCACCGCAGCGGAGAAGCCGGCGCTCCGAAACGCCGAAGGTCCCATGTCGACTCCACGACGATCCGCCCCGAGGTCCATGGGCACGCCGATGAGGCGAAGCGGGCGATTCGCAGGGACGTCCATCACACCGGACTCGTGCGGTTGCTCACTTCCAACTGACACGAATCTTCGTCCCTCGGGTCGCGTTGAGTCGCTCGTCGGCGTGGCCATCGCGCTCGACGATCTGCAGCATGCCCGAGTAGTTGAACATCGCCGCCGGCTTGCCCGGCTGCGCGTCGTGGATGCCCGGAACGATCGGAATCTGCTGTCCATCGATTTCGACGACGTAGTCGAGATCATGTCCAGGCAAGTCACTCGCGTTGATACTCGCGAAGACGTTTCCGAAGCGATCCGACCCGAGCACGACGCCCTCGGCGTGGGTCTCGCCGAGTGTGAGATCGAGGCTCGCGATCCGGAACGGTTCTGGATCGACATCTCCCACGTCTTCGAAACCGAGCTTGCCGCTCGCGATCAGTGCCCCCACCGAGGCAACGACGTCCCGCGTGTGATACATGCGCCGGATCGGTGCAACGGGCACGCGCTCGATGTCGAGACGTCGAACGTGCGTCTCGTTTTCGACGATGATCTTGGAGAGGCAACCATTGTTCGGCGCGACGAAGATGTGTCCGGCGCGTGAGGCGACCAGCACGTTGGTCGCCGAACCGCGGCCCGGACCGACGATCGCGCAGTGCACGGTTCCCGGAGGAAAATCCCGGTAGCAACCAGCCAAGGCATACGTGGCCCACAAGACGTCCTTCTGCGGCACGGAGTGGCAGATGTCGACGATCTTGACCTGTGCGAACCGAGACATCATGGCACCCTTGAGAATGCCGACGGACGCATCGTCGAGCCCGAGATCGGACAACAAAGTGACGACGCCACTCGGAAGGAAAGCCATGCGATGGACCTCTCAGGTTGGGGGCCCGGGCCGCTTCCGTTCGCGCGGAAGGGGCGGCACCGTGGAGCCGGGATTCGGGGCGAGCGCCCTCCAAGCGAATCGCGGGCAACAGAGGTTAGCAGTCCGGTTCGAAAACTCCAGCGAGCGTGCGCACGGCCGTGTGTCGATTCAGGCCGTCGATCGACGACACGCGGTGCAAACGCGCCCGACCGTGTCGCCCCGCCCATGGATTCGACGGACTTGCGCGACCGCCTTGCACGACCACCTTGCACGACCGCAGCACATCACGGCGCGACCGGCGCCTATGGATCTCGCGCGCCGCGACGGTCGACGCCTGTCACACCGATTCCAGGATCAATGCCCACCCGTGGCGGGCTCACCGAGCATGTCGATCAAGACCTTGCGTTTTTCTGCGAGCAGGTCAGGACTCTCGGCCTCCATCACGAGACGCAGGAACGGCTCCGTGTTCGACGGGCGCACGTTGACCCACCAATCCGGATACTGAACCATGATTCCGTCGAGGCGATCGATCTCGCCACCCGCGAACGTCTCCGCGATCCGCGCCAACGCGCCATCTTTATCCTCGACGCGAAAATTGATTTCGCCCGATTGGAAGTAGATGCGCTTTTCGTCGGCCGCCGTCGCAAGGTCCTTGCCGCTGCGACCGAGCTCGGCGAGGACCATGAGACCGGCGAGCAGGCCGTTGTCCGAGTTGTGATACTCGGCGAAGTAGAAGTGGCCGGAGAGTTCGCCACCGCCGATCGCGCCTTCGCGCTTCATCGTTTCTTTCATGAAGCTGTGGCCGACGCGTTCGCGCAATGGGCGCCCGCCATTCTCGACGATGGTCTCGGGCACGACACGAGAACTTCGTAGGTCGTAGATCACACCGGCTCCGGGCTTCCGCCGGAGGAGCGCGGGGACGAGGATCGACGTCACGATGTCGGCACCGACCGTGCGACCGTCCCGGTCGACGAAGGCACAACGATCGGCGTCGCCGTCGAAGGCAAGCCCGAGCGAAGCGCCCTCGGCGACGACGCGTTCCCGCAGTGCGTCGAGGTTGGATTCGACGAGCGGATTGGCCTCGTGGTTGGGAAAGGTGCCATCGAGCACGTCGAAGAGCGGCACGACCTCGAGTGCCGGGAAGCGCGCGAACGCCGCAGGACCTTCGCACAGCCCCGCGCCATTCGCGTAGTCGACGACGATGCGCTGCGCGGGAATCGCGTCCGGGCCGCCGACGAGATCCACGATCTCGTCGAGGTAGCTCTTCTCCACGTCGACGGGTTCGCGACGACCACGTTCGACGCCCGGCGGCGGCGCGAGCGCATCGGGTGCGCCTTCGGCGAGC
>JAGQQW010000108.1 GCA_020426005.1 Planctomycetota bacterium
CCGCACGCTGTCGAAAGCGCCGAACCACGGGCCAAGGCCCGACACCGCCGGCCTGGCCTGTTGCTTTGGATTCTGTGGTTCACGACGGGCGGAGCTTCGTTCGCGGCCGCCTGGGCGCTGACGACGTCCGAGAACCTCCTCGTCCAAGCATCCGCGAGCCTCGCGGCAGGCGACCCGAAGACCGCTCTCGCCCTCGCACGCGACGAAGAAGCAAGGTCCGGCCTGAGCACGGAGCCAGAGGCGTTCTACGTGCAGGCGCTCGCCGCACTGGAACTCGGGGACTTGTCACTCGTCGCGACGGCTGCCGAAGCCATGGCGGCGCGCGGCGGACCCGATTGGTTCGGTCTTCGCGACTTCCTGCTCGGCAACGCCGCGTTTCGGTCGGGCGAGAGGTCCGAGGCCGAAGCAACCCTGATCGAAGCAGACCCGACGGCTCTCGACCTCGCGATCGACCAGATACGTCGCGCCAAGAACGCGTGGGCGGACGCCACGTCGAGTCGTGACGATTGGCCTGCAGCTCGTCGCAATCTCGCGCGAGCGAACATCAAGCTCGCGATCCTCGAGTTCAAGCGCGACGAAGCCGAAGCCGCACGCAAGACCAAGAAAGAGCAGGAGCAGCGCAAGCGCAAGGGACCGACGGAGACGGAAGAGCGCGAAGCAGGCATGTTGGGGAAGCAGCGCCTCGATGCGCGAGCGCTGGCGGCGCTGCTGCAGAAGATCGAAGACAACGAAGCGCAGAAGCGCGAGGTCCGTACGGCGCAGCGCTCGTCGAAGCAACGCGGAGTCGAGCGAGATTGGTGATTCGTTGATCATGGTCCCGTTCTTCGCACGCGCAGCGACATGTCTGTCGCTCCTCCTCTCTCTGTTCGCGAACGCCACGAGCGCCGCCGCACAGGACGGCAACAGGATGGTCACGATCGAGGTCGTGGCACCGAACGAAGCGTGGCTCGGCGAAGTCTTCGAGATCGAATGGGTCGTCCGCTACGACGTCGATTTCTTCGAACGATTCGCGGTGCAGTTCTCGCGACAACGTCTCGATGTTCCGATACGCATCGACACACCGTTCTTCGCATCGCTCGAGGGAGCGAATCGGATCGAAGAAGCGGACGCAACGCCCGCGCGTGATCGTTCGAGTATCGCCATCGCGGGCTCGCGGGTCTTCGCATCCGCCTCCCCGGATCCGCAGCAGACGACAGGCTGGCGTGCGCTTCGCGCGCGCGTCCGCTACGTCGCGACGAGGTCCGGACGGCTCGAGCTCGGCGCATCGCAGGTCCACTACTACTGGTCCCCTTCGTTCGAAGAGGACTTCGTGGGCGATCGGCGCCCTACGGATCGACGCCTCGCGAGCGTACCGACCGGTGCGCGCACGATCCTCGTGCGCGACTTGCCCGAAGACGGCAAGCCGGCGTCGTTCACCGGCGCGGTCGGTCGGTTCGAGATCCAGACGCGACTTTCGGCCCCCGCCGCAGACGGCGCGCGAGAATGGACCTTCGAGGCGACCGGTCGTGGCAATTTCGCGGCATGGAACGCGCCTGCCATCCCGAGTGACGGCGCGTTGCACGTGCGCGGACGGCGCGAAGAGCGCGACGCCTCGCACTACACGGCACACTTCGAGTTGATTGCGACGCCCTCGGCGCAACCTCCGGAGACATCCAGGAGCATCGCCGTTCCGTCGGTCGAGTGCTCGTGGTTCGACCCCGAGAGCGGCACGTATGTCGTCCACCACACACGCGCGACACCATTCGGCAAGGAAGGGGTCACCGACGAGAACGTCGCTCCGCAACCTCCGACCACAGCGACCTCGGCAGGACCTGATTCCGATGCCTCCGCCGAGGCCGCGACATCAAAGGCGCCGTTCGTTCCGTCGCTGCGTGCGGTCGATATCGAGGCAGGGCTTCGCACGGACGACCCTGCGAGGCATGCCGCGCCAACGGCCATGATCGCGGCACTCTTCTCTCCATGGATCTTCGCAGCGACGTCACTCCTGATCTTGATGGCGTTGCGATCGCGTCGACGGAAGGCATCCACGGCGAGCGCGATTGCGCGACGGCTGCTCCTCGAACGCGAGGCCGAACGTGTCGATCGGCTCTTCCGAGAATACCTGCGGCGAGTGCATCCTACGCTCGTCGCTTCGAGCACGGACGATCGCCGCCGGGCACTCCACGCTGCTGGATTGTCATCCGACTTCGCACCCGAGATCGCGACGGCTCTCGAGGACACGTATCGACCGCGCTACGCCGCGTCCGCGAACGCGTCTCCAGGTGTCGACTCCATCGCGCAGATTCGCTCCTTGGTCCAGCGCATGGAGTCCGGACGAACTTCGAGCGAAACTCCACGGTCTCGCCTCGCGAGCGTCGGCGTCGCCGCGAGTTGCCTCGTCGCTTCGATGATGACAGTCGCGACACTCGTATCGACATCGTGTGGAGCGCGAACGTCTGCAGAGCGCCCCCCCACTTCCGCCGAGCAGGATGCGATTCGCGATCGACTCGAACTCGCACAGGATGCGTGGAAACGTGGCGCATTCGTGGATGCCGCAGGCGACTTCGAGGCACTCTCGCGCGTCCTGCCGGGGGCCCGTCGGACACTCTGGAACAACGTCGGGCAATGCGAGTTCGCTGCTGGCAACTACGGAACGGCATTGCTCGCCTTCGAACGCGCTTCTCTGCGCGGCGTCGACCCCGAACTCGAACGCGCGCGCGTCGTTTGTCGCGAACGTCTCGGTTTGAGTACCGATGACGACGAAGAGCGCTTCACTCTGGTGTCGCTCACAGGCCACTTGTTCGGCTCGACGTTCGGTGCCGCGATCTGCGCGATCGTGCTCCAGCTCTTTGGCTTCGGTCTTCTCCTCGCCGCGCACGGGGCGCGCCGCTCCCTGATTGCCGGCGCGGCAGTCCTCGGCATCGGCACTTCGCTCGCAGTCGTCACGAGCCTCGCGATCTCGCATCGGCAGAACGTCGAGCGCGCAATCGTGATCGTCGCGCGTGCAGAGCTTCGCGCAGCGCCGAGCGAGAGAGCGGCACGACTCCAGACCTTGCTCACGGGCGCTGAGGTTCGCGTTCTCGAAGCGTCCGATCGTTGGGCGCACATCGAGGCGAACCGAACGCGCGGGTGGATCGAAACCCGCGATATCGGGTCCCTTCTTCCGGACACACCATGATCGAATCGATGATTCTGACGATTTCGTCTCTCTTCGCGACGAATGTGCTCGTCGCGGCGACCGCTCCCGAACCACTCATGCAAGCGGAGCGCGTCTCCGTGCGCGGCACGCTCGATTCGGACGGCGACGGGATGCTGAGCAGCGCCGAAGTCGAGAACGCGACGAACGCCCTTCGCACACTCGACGCCGACGGCGATGGCTCCCTCAGCTCAGAGGAGATGGGGCTCGTACGCGCGGGTCGCGGCGGTCGTGGACGACGCGGAAGAATGGGAGGCCCGCCGGGCGGTTTCGGCCCCGGTGGATTCCCTCCTGGCGGTGCGCCCCCAGGTGTCTTTCCGCCCGGTGGTGGCTTCCCGCCGCCGTTCGGAGGTCCGGGTTTCGCAGGCGGTTCTGCCAACCCCTTCGACATCGACCAGAACGGTGTCGTCGACGCCGCAGAGCTCGAGCGCGCGACCACCACGCTGCGTCGCCTCGACGGCAATCGCGATGGTCGACTGTCGAAACGCGAGTTCGATCACGTGTGGCCACCAGCGAGTGCCGGTGACGATGCCGCGATGCCGATGCCGTTCGGGCGCGACGGTGGCGGTCGCTCGCAGGCGGTCATGCCCGAAGACTTGGAACCGAAGGACGGGACAGCGACGATTCCCGATCGCGCGACGTTCGAGATGCTCGCGTATCGCGGCGAGAACGTGATGATCGACACGCAGCTGCGCAATCTCGAGTTCGTCAAGTTCGTGATCACCGGCGCCGGTGGCGAGAACCCTGTCCTCTGGTTCATGAACACCAAGACGTGGCGCGCGCATCCGTCGTTCATGGGAGCGATGGGGATCGGTGGCGGCGGTCGCGGCTTCGGCAGGCCAGGCGGCGCTGCACAGAGCGGCCCCGTGACGATGCGGGGTGTGCTCGTGCACCGCCCGTTCTTGCGGGCGCCGAACGGAGCGATGGGCCTCTACACGTTCGAGTTCGAGCCCAACGATTCGTTCGCGTTCCGCTACATCAAGAGTGCGCTCGACGTGCTCGCCGAGCACTCCGACCTGCTGGCAGGACGCATGGCGTATCACCCACTTGGCCCGGGAATCGCAGTCACGGAACGCGAACGCGATCTCTACGAGCGAGCGGGGCTGAAGGTGTTCGGCGACGACGATCTCTACGCCGGCGTCGTCTTTCTCCCGCTCCATCGCGCGAAGTCCTTCGGACGCCTGCGCTTCTTGCAGCCGGCCGACCGTCCTGGGCCGCGCGATGTCGTCGTCTACGCGACGCTCCCGAGTGACATGCCACGCGTCGCCGGCATCCTGACCGCAGTTCGCCAGACGCCGTTGTCGCACGTCAACCTGCGCGCAGTGCAGGACGACGTGCCCAATGCGTTCGTCCAGGGCGCGGCGACCGACGAAAGGCTCCGTGCTCTCGAAGGGAAGTGGGTCGAGTACGAAGTCACCGCGGATGGCTACTCCATCCGCGAAGCGGACGCTGGGGCGGTCGAGAAGCACTTTGCCTCGATTCGTCCACGGACTCCGTCGACACCCGAGCGCGACTCGAGCGTGCGTGAGATCCGCTCGCTCGATGACATCGGTCACGACGACTGGAACGCGTTCGGCGTCAAGGCAGCGAACCTGGCCGAGATTCGGAAACTCGCACTGCCAGTCAAGACGGTCGAAGCGGGGTACGCGATCCCGTTCTCCTTCTACGACGACTTCATGCGATCGAGTGGACTGTACGACGAAGCCCGCGAGATGATGAACAAGGACTCGTTCGAGGGGGAGAAGCGTTCGAAGGCGCTCGCGAAGTTGCGAACTCGGATCGAGAAGGCCCCCCTCCCCGAGGCTCTCGAAGCCGCGATCGAGGCCGTGCGCGCGCGCTTCGGACCAGACACGTCGATTCGGTGTCGTTCGAGCACCAACAACGAGGACCTACCCGGGTTCAGCGGCGCGGGCCTGTACGACTCGTACACGCACAAGAAGGACGAAGGCAAGCTGTCGAACACGGTGCGTCAAGTCTGGGCAAGCGCGTGGACCGACCGTGCGTTCGACGAACGCGAGTTCTATCGCATCGACCACTTCGCCACCGCGATGGGCGTTCTGCTCCACCCGAACTTCTCGAACGAGCGTGCGAATGGCGTCGCGGTGAGCAGCGACGTCGTCTACGAGAGCGAGAACACGAACTACGCCAATATCCAGATCGGCGAAGACCTCGTGACCAACCCGAATGCCGAATCGAGCCCCGAGGAGATCCTGATCAGCAAGTTCGATTGGAGCCTCGACCGAACCGTGCGGCTATCGAATGCGAGCCCGTCCAAATCGCTGCTCACGGGAGTCCACCTCGACGACTTGCGCGAATCCCTCGCGATCATCGAGAGCCGCTTTCGTGAACTGCTCGATCTGTCCCCCGCTGCGCTCTTCTCGGTCGAGATCGAGTTCAAGGTGACCGCGGACGGCAAGCTCGCGATCAAGCAGGCACGTCCCTGGATCTACTGAACGCAGCGCGAGGGCCCCGGCTACCGCGTGTGGATGTCGCAGGCCTGCCCTGGGATCCAGCCGGTGGATCCCTCGAGTTCGAAGCGGATCGGGACGCCGTACCGAGGCTGCCCAGCCTCGAGCCACAGACGCTCCGGCAGCACTTCCACGGCAACACCAGAGGTGACGACGACGGCGGTCCCGCGTTGGGCCCTGCTCGGCGCTCGCGCGTCGGCGCGGGCGATCAACGTGACGCGCCGACCCGGAGCGAACTCACCGGCACGCACTGGCGAAACGTATCCCACGGCATGCAGGGTATCGACGTCGACGAGCTCGACGATCGGAGAACCAGCGGATACGAACTCTCCGGCTCGCGCCATGATCCGCGCGACACGCGCACGACGCGGGGCACGGAGCGTGAGCTGAGCGCAACGTCGTTCGATGTCTGTAATGCGGGCCTCGTGGACGAGGATCGCGAAGTGGAACGGGCGGAGCAGAATCTGCTCGTCGACCTTGACCCCTGTCGATCGCGCCGTGTCGAGCCGAGACTTCGCGCTTTCGACGTGCTGACGCATCGCCTGCAGCGTGGCCTCGCGCTCCTCGATCCTCCGACGGGTCGCATCGCGCCTCGTCCGGTCGTCGTCCAACCGGGCCTGTGCGCCGAGGTTCTCCTTGGCGAGGCTCGAACTGCGAGCGAGCTGGAGTTCGAGCCCGTTCAAGAGGATTCGATCCTCTTCTTGGTCGGCGAGTCCCTTCAACAGGTCGAGCTGTGCACTCTCGACATCGCGTTCGAGTCGACGGAGGTCTTGTGCGTGTTCGCTCGGCATCGAGGCAGCGGCCTCGCGGACACGCGATTCCTCGCGCTCGAACTCTGCACGCAACCGATCGAGTTCGCGCTGGGCAGCACGGAGTTCGAGCTCGAGTCCGGACTGTTCGAGCATGGCGAGCGGAGTTCCGGCTTCGACGACTCCATGCACGTCGACGAGCACTTGCCCGACGTATCCGTTCGCCGCAAACGCCACTCGTTGCCGAGTATCTTCGATGACGCACGGAAACGCCGCCGGGCCCTGTCGCCGTGTCCACAAAATCACGCACACGACGAGTGCGGAGAACCACACACCGAAGCCCACGATGCGACGAACCTCGTGAGTCATGGCGCCAAGTCCTCTCGCTGCGAGAGGAACGACACGTTGCTGACGTCGTCGATCGCGCGGACTTCGGTCAGCAGCTTCGAGGTCGCAGCCGGATTCCGCAGGCCGATCTCGTACGCATACTCGCTCGCATCTCCCTCGCCGCGCATGTGCAGCAGCCCCGCCGTCCGACAGAAGCGTTTCAAGACGGCAAGCACTTCTTGTTCCCCCGGGCTTCCAGCTGGACAGCGAAAACGCAGCAAGCCGTCCGTTCCACGCACTTCACCGAAGGCCGACACGGACAACCATAGGATCACGAGTCCAACGAGCACGGTCCCGAGCGCGGCTGCGAGGAAGCTCTGCGCCCCGACGAGGATCCCGATCACGACCGCGTAGAAGAGGAACACCGTATCGCGGGTGTCCTTGACGGGCGTTCGGAAGCGAATCAGTGCCAACGCGCCAAACAGTCCGAATGCACGCGCCAGGGAGTTGCCGATCGCCAGCATGACGAGCGCGATGACCATGCAGAGCACGACGAGCGATTGGGCCAGCACGGGCGAATACGTCGGTCCGCGTTGGACACGCCCATAGACCCACGCCACGACCTGACCGAGAACGGCGGACGACAGGACGGTCAGCACGAGGGCCTCGACATCGAGGCCCTCTACGTCTCGATAGTCGAGTAGCGAATCGAAGGGGCTTTGGAGCATCGCGATCAGCGGAGCGGTAGCGGCGATTCTCTCCGGCGAGCCTGTACGGACAAACAATACTTGCTGAACGAAACGCGTTTCAGACCGAAGCGGCGGACGATCTCCTGCATCCAGCCCGGCATTCCACGGAAGAATTTCAGCTCGACGACGACACCGTCGATGCCGGTCGATTTCCATTCCTTGCCGTCGTCCGGCTCCTCGAGATCATCGACCGCCGCGTAGCGTAGATCTCGATCGAACGTCAAACGCGTGCCGAGGTGATACGCCCCCACGAAGGCTTGTCGCTCGTACGCGATGTCGAGGACCGGCTCGGCGATGATCCGGTTGGTCCGTTCGACGAAGTCCGAATCGTCGAGAGGAGCCTGACCGAGCCAAGCAACGACTTCGGCGAGGTTCTTCGCGGGAAGCTCGCGACGACTCTTGAGGATCAGGTCGCGGTCCTTGCGCTTGACCTCGAGGAAGTAGTTCGATCCGCCCGCGTACCGGCGAATCCGCAGTTTGTAGCGCTGAGCGAGCCCATCGATCGTCGATCGGTAGAGCCGATAGTCGGGACTGTCGAGGTAGACGCTGCGGATCACGTAGCTGCTTCGTGGTCCGCGCACGTGCTCATCCGGCAACACCCAGGGAAATGCGAAGTCACGAATCAAATTCGCGACCTCGTCGGTGACGACGTACTTCGCCTCGTGCCGGCCCGCCGGGGCTGGCTGGAGAACGACAGGCTGTCGCCGCGGCAGCGTCATTTCGGCCCCAGGACACTCTCGATCGCGGACGAAGCACTCCAACCCGACCCGGCGGGCGAGAATGCCTGACCGAACAAGTGCGCACCGACGAGGGCCGTGTCGTCCGGCACGGGAATGCTGAGCGTGGCGGCCCCGCTCGCATCACTCGGCAACACGAGCACGAAGAACACCGGATCGCCGACGAGCAGCGACAGGCCGAAAGCATCGACCGGGACGTTGCCGCCCGCGCCCGTGAGGAACAGCGCGAACACGCTCGACGCCGGTCCACTCGACAAGCTCCAGGACAACGTCCCCGCGATCTTCGGCGAACCGACCCCCGCGATTTCGATCGGGTGCGTGGCAGGATCGAGTGCCGAGTAGCGTCGATGCCCGGTCGTGAGCTTGTTCGTCGTCGTCGGAGACGGGTCGAGGAACGTGACGTACGGCGCCTTTCCGTCGACGAGCCGCCCCGTCGAGACGTCCGTGTATTGCTGGCCGAACTGGATCGAATCGAGCAACGTCGTCCCGTTCGGCGCGAAGAAGTAGATGTCTTCACCTGAGGCAGACAGCTTGAAGTTCGCGTGCAACGGTCCCTGAGTTCCGTCCTCGTCGCACCAAATGTGAATCGTCTTGAACGCCGGGATCACGGTGCTGGCAGGGATCTGGTACTTGGTCGGGCGCGTCGGATCGTCGGACAGGTAGTGCCCGCCCACGTCGACGGCTGCCGCAGAATCGTTGTAGAGCTCGAGCCAATCGTCGTACTGCTGCTTCTCGTCGACGATGGTCTTGGAGTTGGAGGCCATGAACTCGTTGATCCGCACCGGGCTCGTGCCACTCGGGAAGCGCACTTCGTACGACGGCGCGTTCCATTCGGCCGAACGCGGCAAGTAGCGCGCGACCTGCGCTGCCGTCAGACCTTCGACATAGTACTCGACCGTGCTGCCCGCGGCCTGCGGCGCGATCGATGCACCGTAGACACCGTCGTTCGCCGCGCCGTCCTGGTGCGCGCCATCGTCGAACATTTGCGTCGACGTGAAACGTCCCCTGACGCGCCACCACAGCTTGACCTGGGTCGCGCCGGTCGCGCTCACCGTGACCCACACCGTGTCCTGCGCCGACGGGCTCACCGGCGTGTGCTGCAACGCAGCGAGTTGTGCTTGGGTTGCCCAGAGTTCGGTCTGACCTTGCAAATAGGCGGTGCGAGCATCGATCGATGGCTTGATTCCACGAATCGTCGTGCGCCCGAAGACGACACTCTGCGTGACGTTGTCGGTGAACATCTGCGTCGTGTAGATCTTCTTCGTGTCGGCCGCGACGTCGGCGCGAATCATGTTCTGATACTTCGTGACGAGCGGACCGATCGCTGCCCACGATTGGCTCTCTTCGACGACCGTCCGGTAGTGCGCTACGTAACGAGCGCGCCAATCCGAAAACGGGAGCGTGCGACTGAGCGCAGGCCGTCGCACGTTGGTCGAGTTGTAGAACGGACTCAGCCCCGACTGATCGCCCTCGGCCGACAACCCCTCGTTGAGGTCGAACGGGAACATGTAGAAGAGCCCGTGCCAATCGTCCGCGTACAAGAAGTGATCCTTGCCCGAACCGATGTAGCTGTCGGACTGCATCATGACGTTCATCACGATCATGTACCAATAGGCATGATCGAGACTCCAGACCTTGGTGAGTTCGTCCTGGAGCTGTGCCGTCGGCGTCCGGTTCAGCACCTTGACCAGATTGAGCAGGTCGGTGCCGTCCCCCTTCTTGAATTGGTACGCGCTCTGATAGGACGAGATGTTGTCCCCCAAGTCGACGAGCGCACAATCGTCGAGTCGACCGAAACCACCGCTGCGAAACCCTCGATACCGGTTGCCGTCACCGGTCTTCCAGTTCTCGTCAGTGAAGTCCTTGCCCGGCTGCTCGACGTTGATGTAGATGCCCCAGTAGACGTTGTTGATCCAGAGCCGAACGAAGTTGGCTTTGGGCGCCGCACCGTAGCGACGCATGATTTGATACATGATGACTTCGCGCACGAACGTCGGGTCGTGGAAGCCGTTGTTCAGGTTGAGGCTCGTGTAGCCGAAGATCTTCTGCGACGGGATCGACCAGTCGGTCTCGATGTTGAAGCTCTTCTTCTCCGATCCGGCTGGCAGTTGGCTGTACGACGTGTTGCCTCGGAAGCGAACGCCCACTTGCTGCAACGTCTCGCCGGACATCTCCATCGTCGCGGGGATGTTCGTGTTGGACGCCTTGTTCTGGGTCAACAGCTGCCAGTAGTTCGTCTGGCTGAAGGTGAGCTTGATGTCCCGTACGACGTCGAGGTCGTAGAGCTCGGGCTTTTGCGCCGACAGGCTGGCGGCGACGACGAGTGCGGCGAGCACTCCACGGACAGTTCGAAGCATGGACAGACTCCAGAAGAGGGCAGAATCGACACCCTCGAGGCACGGACGACTCGCGGACGGTAGGATCGACGCGCAGAGGCTGGGCCGCAAACGACACGCGCTCGCCGGGCCGCGACTTCCGTACTTCACCACGTCTACCTTTGCCAAATCTTAACAAGATGCGCCGATTTCGCGGGCCTGAGTTCCGACGGTCGATTCGGTTCACGATCTCGCGGCTCGCCACCACGTGGGTTTGTTCGGCGGGCATCGCTGTGTCGCAGTCGACTACCGGAGGGGCGGCATCGCCGACTCCCCGCGCCCCTGGCGACGCGACGTTCGCATCGTCGGTCCAGCCGATCCTCGCCCGCACCTGCTACAAGTGCCACGGCGAGAAGCGCCAGAAGGGCGACGTCCGACTCGATACGCTCGACCCCGACATCACGAACGGGCACGACGCGGACGAGTGGCATCATGCGCTCGAGATGATCGAAAGCGGCGAGATGCCGCCCGAACGCTCGCGGCAACTATCCGAGAGCGACCGGCGCATCTTGGTGGATTGGCTCCGTGAGTCCCTCGACGCGGCCGCGAAACTCCGGCGTCAAAACGCACCGACGGTGCTGCGGCGGCTGACGCGTGCTCAATACACGAACTCGCTGCGGGACCTGCTCGAGCTCGACATCGACTTCGGACGCACGCTACCGGAAGACGGAAAGTCGAAGCGCGGGTTCTCCAACGACGGAACGACGCTGCTCTCGTCGTCGCTCCATCTCGAAACGTTTCGCCAAATCGCACGGGAAGCCCTCGAACGAGCGATCGCTCCCGCGGAGCGTCCCGAAGTCACGCGCTACCGAGTCGACTTCGGCTCGGGGATCGGCAAGGGCAAGGTCGCGGCGCGCACGGGCGGCTACCAGTCCGTACCTCTCGGCACGAACGATTTCGCGATCGCACTCATGGGCGACCATGCGAGTCTCTCGAAGAAGAAGCAGGACGCGATCCGCCGCAAGATGAGCATCGGCCTGCGCGGCTCGGATCGCGAACGGTTCCAGGTCGTCGACGAGGGCATCGTGCTGTTCTCGGCCGTGCCCCACATCGAGATCGCGCCGGGTGCGTGGCAAGGCCCGTCCCCCAACGTGAAGCTCGAGATGCAGCGTGTCTTCCCCAGGCACGGCGACTTCGTCATGCGCGTGCGTGCGTCTCGCGGCTACATCCCGCCGCTCCGAAAGCAGCTCCTCGTCGCACTCGATGCGAAAGAGAACTTCGTGCACCTCGACGACGTGCTGCTTGGCGACTCGTCGCGGATCTCCGTCAGCGAACGGTCGATCGTCCTGCCAGCAGCGGACGCCGAGAAACTCACGAACCTCGTGCTCGAAGGCGAGTATCTGCGACCGAAGAGCGTTCCGCTCCCGGCGAGCGCGCAGTTCCGAATCGCCGTGCCCGAAAACGGCTTCTATCAAATCGATGTCGTGCATCGCGTCGTGCAAACGGCGCAGATGCCACAGATTCGCGTGACCGCGCTCGGTGCGACGCACGATGTCCGGCCCGTGCCACCTGCACGCCTCGCGGCACCGCGCGTGCCCTCGCTGCCGATGCTCGACCTGCGTGCGGGATACAGGCCGTTTGTCGTCGATGCGACGGAGAGCATCCCCGCCATGGTGACCACCGTTTGTGCGGCAGGCATGCGACGCGGCACGCAAGTGATCAAGGTCGGTGGACCGTTCTTCACGGGGTTTCGCGCGCTCGTCGTCACGAAGCTGCCCGCCACGAACGCACTCGTTCGGAGGCTCGAAGCCGATGTGGCGGAGCTGACGACGAAGGTGCAGGACGCAGCTCCTTCGATTCGCGCCTACGTCGGGACGCGCACCGACGATGGCATGGACTATGCGACCTTCGACGAACCAAGGACCGTCGACGCGCCTCTTGGCCATGCCGGGACCTACGAGTTTCGCGGCCGACTCGAGAATCTGCCGATCCCCGAACCGGAGTCGGGCGATACCGAGCCGCTGTCCGGCTTCCTGTTGCTCGGGCTCTGGAACGACACGCTCGTACCGACGCGAGACGAAACCGGGCCGCCGTTGCTCGTCGAGTCGATCGAGTTCGAAGCGCCCTATCACGAGGTTTGGCCACCGCGATCGCACACACGGATCTTCCTCGAGCGTCTGTCCGACGAAACCGAGGACGAATACTCTCGGCGTGTGATCGCGCGCTTCTTGGAACGCGCGTTCCGGCGCAGCGTGGGCACGGACGAACTCGATCGGTACTTCACGTTTTGGTCACACGTTCGACCGACGGTCGCGACCAACGAAGACGCCATTCGCGAAGTCCTGATCGCTGCGCTGACGTCGCCGAGTTTCCTGTTCCTCGTCGATCCACTCAGCGAATCGGAATCCGACTCGAGCGACCATGCTCTCGCATCGCGCTTGTCGTACTTCTTGTGGAACTCGCCCCCGGACGAGCGGCTGCGTGCGCTCGCCCAGAGTGGCGACTTGCGCGCGTCCCTCGACGCCGAAGTCGATCGGATGCTGGACGACCCCAAAGTCGATCGCTTTCTCCGGACGTTCGTGCACGAATGGCTGCGCCTCGATCGCTTCGACCAGATGACGGTCGATCCGACGGCATTCCCGCGGTTCACGCGCTTCGTGAAGCGCGACATGCTCGAGGAAACGCACCGTTTCGTGCACGAAGTGCTTCGCACGAACGCACCCGTCGACACACTGATCGACGCCGACTTCACGATGCTCAACGAGAACCTCGCGCGCTTCTACAGGATCCCCGGCGTGCGCGGAGTCACGTTCCGCCGCGTCGAACTCCCGGAGGGCAGCGGGCGCGGTGGACTCCTGTCGCACGGTTCGTTCCTGACCGGGCACTCGGACGGACTCGAGCCGCATCCAATCAAGCGCGCCGTCTGGTTGCGCAAGCAGCTCCTCGACGATCCACCGCCGCCGCCACCACCGAACGTGCCCGAACTCGACAAGGCGGCTCCGGATTTCGACAAGCTCACGCTCAAGCAGAAGATCGAGCGGCACCGCGACAAGGACTCGTGCCGCGAGTGTCACAAGGGACTGGACCCGTACGGCATCGCGTTCGAGCGGTTCAACGCCGTCGGGCTCTTCGAACCGAAGCGCAAGGGGCAAGAGATCGACGCGACGACGACACTGCCCGATGGCACGGACGTCGACGGCGTCGAGCAGCTCAAGGCGTGGCTCCTCGCGGTCAAGAAGGACGAAGTCCTGCGCGGGCTCACGCGAAATCTATTCGCCTGGGCCCACGGTCGTGACGTGACGTTTGCCGATGACGAGGAGGTCGCGGCTATACTCGAGCGCGTCACCTCGAAGGGGCGTGGTCTCCGCGACCTCGTCCATGCGATCGTGGCAACCGCCTCGTTCCAGAACGGACGTTAGCTCCGGTATCTCCGACACCGCTCTCCTGATGACGCACAAGTCGTGGCACCTCGATCGTCGCTCGTTCCTCCGCGGATCGGGAGTCGCATGCGCATTGCCGTTCTTCGAGGGAATGACGCCGCGCCTGACGAAGACGACAGGCGCGCCGAAGCGCATCGCGTTCGTCTACTTCCCCAACGGCGTGAGCCTGCCCGACGAGAAGGACGAGGCGTTCGCACAATGGCGCTGGTTCCCCCATGGCGACGGAACGGAGTATCGATTCACGAAGGTTCTCGCCTCGCTCGAACCGTTTCGAAAAGACCTGACGATCCTCGGCGGCCTCTCGCACCCACTCAGCCGCGAACTCCTCGGTCACCTTGCCGGGGACACGTGGCTCACAGCCGGCGATGTCCGCGGCGACCGCTACAAGAACACGATCTCGGTCGACCAAGTCGCCGCGCGCGTCCTGCGCAAACACACGCGCTACCCGTTCCTCGCACTGTCGACCGACGGTGGTGTCGGCTACAAGTCGCGTGTCGCGACGCTGTCGTTCGACCAGTCCGGTCGACCGATCCCGTCCGAAAACCGCCAACGCTCGATCTTCGAGCGCTACTTCTCAGCGGGAGGCAAGTCCTCGCTCGAAGCGCGCCGCGCGAGCATCGAACGAGGAAAGCGCATCGTCGACCTCGTTCTCGAAGACAGCAAGAGCTTGCGTCGCCGCCTCGGGAAGCGTGATGTCACCAAGCTCGACGAGTTCCTCGCGTCCCTCGAGTCCGTCGAAGAGCAGATCGAACGCAATGAAACCTGGCTCGACATCCCGATGAAGGACGTCGACACGTCCCGCCTCGATCTCGATCCCGACCCGCGAAAGGACCCGACTGCGTACCTGCGCGCGACCTATGAGTTGATGGCGCTCGCGTTGGAGACGGACCTGACGCGCGTGATGACGTTCCAGACGGGGCGCGAGGATGGGATGGGCTTCGCCGACCAGTTCCCGCGCCTTGCCGTCGGAGTGGCGCGAGGGCACCACACGATCAGTCACGACAGTCATGCAGGGCACTGGGAGCAGTGGGGCCGCTACGACACGTGGCACGCCGAGCAGTTCGCGCACTTCGTGCGGCGACTCACCGAGCTCGAAGACGAACACGGCCGGATCCTCGACAACACACTCGTGCTCTACGGCAGTTGTTGCAGCACGACGCACAACGCGCGCAACTACCCGCTCGTGCTCGCGGGCGGATCGAAGCTCGGCTTGAAGCACGGGAGCTATCGCAAGTACGACGAAGCGACCCCACTGTCGAACCTCTTCGTCGCGATGCTCGGCGCGGTGGGCGTACCCGTCCCGAGTTTCGCGGACAGCAAGGGCACGCTGCCCGAGCTGTTCGCTTGACCGAGACTGCTCGAGTTACGAGCATCGGGCTTCGTTACACGCGACCGTGTTGCTGCGCTCCGCGGAGCGTCGTACCGTTGACGGAACAAGTTCTGGAAACGAATCGGAGCCTTCCCATGCGCACGATTATCCTCCTCGCACTCGCGTTGCCGTTACCGGCACAAACCGTTCTCAAGGTCGAGAGCGCCACCCCGCTTTCCGTCCTAGCTTCGCAAGCCGGTCTTACCGGCAACTCGGCGACCTGGCCGGCGCAGCTCGACCTTGGTCGGAGCTTCTCCCTTCAGGCTTTCTACTGGTCGTACGACATCTACTGGTCCCGCCTCGAAGCGAGGATCGATCCGTTGCAGCTCACGCTCACCGACTCGGCCGGCCAGGGCCGCCCGACCTCCTTGGACCTCGCCTGTCGGGAAGGCCAGCACGACTTTCTGCTCTCGATCAGCCACCCGACAACCCGCACCGTGCGGTTCTTCGTGAAGCATGATCTGATGGGGAAGGTGTGGGATCGCGAGACGCGCGTCGACATCGGCAACGACAATAGCTGGGAGTATTCCGGCAAGATCCAGAACACCAATGGCACGCTCCCCTTCTGGTCCAGGCTCGTGACCATCGGCCCCACTCCGCTGCAGATCCGGATCCGCACCTACACGAGCTGGGCGTACTACGGTGGCACTATTGCGGCGACCTTCGGCATCGATCGGGCGAAACCCTGCCAATGGACTGTGCTCAGCCTACCCTGCGGGAGCGTGCGCATTTCCGACCCTTCGCTGCTCGACCTCGATACCCTGCTGCTCGGGCAGAGCGCCGGCCAGCCGAACACGGTCGGCGCCTTGTTGATCGGCCGCGACCGAATCGCGGTTCCTTTGCCCGGCCTGTCGGGCTGCGTGCTACGCACCACCCCGCTGATCGCGCTCTGGTATCAATCCGACCCACTCGGAACGGCGATGTTGACGCTGCCGATTCCGAAAAGCCTGCCGGTCGCTGCCAACTTGCAGCTCGTCAGTCTGACCCAGAAGAACAACCAGCTCGACATCGAGGCCTCGTCCGCCAACGCTCTACTCTGCCAGTAGCGGCTCGCGATCGCACATCGCGACGGGCTGATTGCTCAGCGCGGAACGACGCGGGCGTGGAACTCCCAGCCGCCACCGTTCTGGCCGATCTCGATCAGCAGTTCGTGACGACCTGCATCGAGGTCGATCGCGACTCGGTCCTCGTCGACGTTGAGGCCGCGCGCCACGAAGTTCTCGTGCACGAGCTTGCCGTCGAGCCACACCGCGATTTGGTCGTCGCTGCCGAATCGAAGCTCGGCGTTCATCGCTCGAGGGCACTGGAGCACGGTGTAGGCGACGGCCGACACGTTGCTCTCTTTCGAGACGAAGCGTAGATCGATCACGCCGTCGATATCGTCCGACACCTTCGCGACCCAAGGCAATTCGCGCGCACCGTCGGTCGTCTCGAGGCGCAGAGGAGCAGTCGGGTCGATCCCTGTCGTCGCGAACGGCAACTGGGTGAAGGTCTTCTCGTCCGGTCCACGAAACGGTCCCGCGATGTGCCACGACGTGAGGCATCCGAGCTCGCGCGCGATCGAAGCGATGTCGCCGCCGGCAGCGACGAGAATCTTCGCTGCGCGCTGTCGCTGTCCGCGGTTCTTCGCTCCGTCGAGCACCTCCTTGGCGAGCGCTTGCGCCTCGGAGCGGCTCTCGATACTCGCCGCAACGGCGAGCTTCGCAGCGTCGATCGCTGCTCGTTCGCGAGCGTCGACGGGCTGCACGGCAGGTGATCGGACCAACGTGACAGCGCTCTCGTCCGGCACCTTGGCGAGCACGCTCCACGCCGCGATGCGTGCATCGACTCCGACTCCGGCGCCGAGAACGGCGCCTACCGCCTCGCGTGCTCGATCGCGCGCGTCGGCATCGGCAGTGTCCGCGGTCGCGAGTGCGAGCACCCCCTTCGCCCCGACCTCGCGAAGCTCCGAATCCTCCGAAGTGAGCAAGTCCAAGTAGTGCGACCGATCTCGATCACGCGGTGCATCCGCGAGGACGGCAAGAACGGC
>JAGQQW010000010.1 GCA_020426005.1 Planctomycetota bacterium
GGACCGATCAGGGATCCGATCATGTGTTCTTGAATGCGCAGGGACTTGACCTGCGGTGCATGGTCGGGGAGTTCGCGAGGTGCCGCGAGGATGCCGCGCATCTTCTCGAGAACGTGATCGATGCCCGCGCGTGCTTGACGAATCGCCTGCTCGAGGACGTCTCGCGACAACCCGCCGATCTTGTTGTCGAGCTGCAGCGCCGTGATCCCGGTCGATGTTCCGGTCAGCTTGAAGTCCATGTCGCCGAGATGGTCCTCGTCGCCGAGGATGTCCGAGAGGATGGCGATGTCGTCGCCTTCGGCGATCAGACCCATTGCGATTCCCGCGACCGGCGTCGCGATCGGAGCACCGGCATCGAGAAGCGCCAAGAGGCCACCGCAGACGGTGGCCATCGACGAAGAGCCATTGCTCTCCGTGATGTCGGACTCGATACGAATCGTGTAGGGGAAGGATTCGATCGACGGCACGACGGCAGTCAACGCGCGAAGCGCGAGATTGCCGTGTCCGACCTCTCGACGGCCAGGCCCGCGCAGCGCGCGGATCTCACCTACCGAGTAGGGAGGAAAGTTGTAGTGGAGGAGGAAGCGTTCCTGCTTCGTACCCTGCGCCGTGTCGATCGTCTGCGCGTCGCGGGGCGAACCGAGCGTGCACGTCACGATCGCTTGGGTCTCGCCCCGCGTGAACAGCGCCGAACCGTGCGCTTGTCGCAACAAGCCGGTCTCGCCCCAGATCGGCCGGATGTCGGTGCAGGTGCGACCATCGAGCCTCCGTTCGTCGTGCACGATGGCGCTCCGAACGAGCTTCTTCTGCAGCTTCCAGAACAGCGCCTCGAGCATGCGCTCGTCGCGCGGCTGCGCGGATTGCTCCGGCTGCTGCGATGCTTCGGTTTGCTTCACGCTCGCGACGAAGTCCTGGCGGATCTCACGCAACATCCCGTTGCGATCTTGCTTCGAGGCGATCTGGATGGCTTCGCGAATCTTCGACTCGCACTGCTCCACACACTGACGTTCGAGATCGGCGTCGACCGTCGCGGCTTCGAACGCGCGCTTGTTCGCGCCGACCTGCTGTGCCCATTCGCGCACGAGGCGTGCGGGCTTCTCGAGAAGGTCGATCGTCGTGAGCAAATGCTCGAGCAAGCGCTCGTCGGGCACCGAGCGTGCGGCGCCTTCGGCCATGACGAGTCCCTTCGGACCGATCGAGACGACGAGATCGGCGGTGCTCTCGTCGCGTTCGACCGCGAGCGGAAGCACGGTCGTTCGATCCCGATGCAGTGCGCTGCGTACGCCGACGACCGGACCGTCGAACGGGATGTCCGACAGCGTCAGCGCCGCGCCCGCACCGAGGAGCGCGAGACTCTCGACGTCGGCAGCCGGATGCGCGGAGAACACCGTCGCCTGGATCTGCACTTCGGCTGCATAGCCGCTCGGGAAGAGCGGTCGCACCGATCGGTCGATCAATCGGCTCGTGAGGATTTCGCCATCGCTGATCCGCCCCTCTCGCCGCTGGAAGCTGCCCGGGATGCGCCCGCCTCCCGCGAGCTTCTCGCGATACTCGACCGTGAGCGGGAAGAAGTCGATCCCCGGGCGCGGCTCGGTCGCACCGACCACGGTCACGAGCACGGCGTTGTCGCCCTCGCGCACGAGAACCGCCGCATCGGCCTGCCGCGCGATACGACCGGTCTCGAGGATCACGGTGCGTCCGCCAAGAGTGAGTTCGAGAGTCTCCGCCCGTGGTTCTTGCATCTGCGCACGGTAGCAACGACCGCAGCGCGTCCCGAGCACCTTGACGTGAGGATCGCGATGTGCGGTCGACCGTTTCGGGATTGGAAACGATTCACCGCGGCTGCTCTGGGCGGATCGTGGCCGTGGAGCTTGGTATCGTGAGTCGCATGCTGCGAAGCCGTCTCTCCCGTTGGATGCTCGTTCTGGCAACGATCAGCGTGGCCGTCCACGACAGTCCTGCACAATGTTCCCCGCCGAACGGCTACTACGCGTCGATCGACGCGAGTTCTCCCGCGCGGCTGCGCGCGACCTTGCACGCGCGCATCCAGAATCACAGTCGCGTCGCGTGGAACGGCACATGGGCCGTCCTCGAGCGCGCCGACGAGGATCCGCAGAACAGCTCGCGCATCCTCGACATCTATCGCAATGCGAGCTACCCGAAGTTCGGCTCGGGCAACTCGTACTACAACCGCGAGCACTCGTGGCCCAAGTCGCTCGGCTTTCCGGTGTCGACCAACTCGAACTATCCCGAGTCCGACTGCCACGCGTTGTTCTTGACCGATTCGACGTTCAACAGCGCGCGCGCCAACAAGGTCTTCCGCAACCTCGAACGCACGGCGCAGGAATACCCGACGCTCGGTGGTGGAAGCGGAACGTACCCAGGCAACTCGTGCTGGACCGACGGGTTCGGGGTCACGGGCGCGTGGGAGACGTGGAAGGGCCGTCGCGGCGAGATCGCGCGTGCGCTCTTCTACCTCGACGTTCGGTACGACGGATCGCGGCATCAGAACGGATCGGCCGAGCCTGACCTGATCCTGACCGACGACATGGCGAAGATCGTCGCGTCGCAGAGCCAGACGAACTTGTCGATCGCACACATGGGCCTGTTGTCCGTGCTGCTCGCGTGGCACCAGGAGGATCCGCCGGACGCTCGCGAGTGTCACCGCAACGACGCGGTCTACGCCGCGCAGGGCAATCGCAATCCGTTCATCGATCATCCCGAATGGGTCGCCCTGCTATATCGATCGGCGGGCCAAGACCTCAGGCATCCGTGGATCAACGAGTTCCACTACGACAACGCGGGTGGTGATGTCGGAGAGATGGTGGAGATCGCGGGGCCGTCGGGGCTCGACCTGACGGGCTATCGGCTCGTCGCGTACAACGGCTCGGGTGGTGGAACGTACGACTCGCAGTTCTTGGTCGGTACGATCCCTGTGTCGACGGGTTGCATCGGCGCACGGAGCTTCGACTTTGCGGGCTTGCAGAACGGTCCGAGCGACGGCATCGCGCTCGTCGATCCGACCAATCGCGTGCTCGAGTTCGTGAGTTACGAGGGCGTGGTCACCGCGATCGACGGCCCGGCCGTCGGGATGACCTCACGCGATGTCGGCGTTTCGGAATCGAGTGCGACGCCGATCGGCCACTCGATCCAGCTCGGTGGCAGCGGGATGCTCTCGAGCGACTTCACGTGGCGCGTTCCGACCACGGCGACTCCCAACGCGGTCAACGCGCAGCAGACGTTCGTCGGCGGCTGCGGCGAAGTCACGCTCTATGGCTGTGGACTCAATCCGTACCGCAGCATCGCGCTCGTCGATGGAATCCCGACGCTCGGAGCCAGCTTCACGATCGCGATCGACAACCCGCTCGCGACCCAGAGCGTCGGATCACCGAGCGTGCTGGCGCTGTCGCCGTCCGCACTCGCGAGCTATCCGTGCGGGCTCGCGCTTCCGTCGTTCGGGATGCGCGCGCCGGGTGCGAGCGGCGAGTTCTTGCTCGATCCTTTGGGCCTGACCGTTCTCGGCGGACCGCTCTGGAACGGCATTCCGGCGACGCTGACGCTACCGGTACCGAACGACGTCAGCCTCAGCGGTGCCGCGCTGTACTTGCAAGCGGCGATCATCGACCCGCTAGCGTCGAAAGGCATCCTCATCGGTCTGACCGATGCAGCACGTGTGCGGCTCGCGCAGTGACTCCCTGCTCACTCTGACGGGAAGAAATCGCTTCCACCCGCGAGCGCCGCATCGAGGAGCGCGAGGTTGGCGCCGCGATACTTGTCGATCTCGCCGTGCGTGAGGTAGCCGAAGCGCAGTCGCCTGCATGCGAGGTAGACCGCGGTCGCGCGCATCGACCATTCGCTACGCACACGATCGCTGCCATGCATTCCGTCGAGGAAGCGCCGGAAGAGCGCGCGCTTCCATTCCTTCGAACGGCGACTGTGGATCCAGAACCACGTGAAGTCGTGTTCGGGTGAGCCGATGCCGACGCGTTCGAAGTCGACGAGGAACGGACGACCATCGGGGTCGACGAGGATGTTGTCGCCGGTGAAATCGCCGTGCACGCAGATCTGCGGCCGCGTTTCGCACCAGCGCATCGATTCGCGGAAGAAGTTGCGGATCGCGGACCAGCGCTCTTCGCCGACGATGACGATCAGCGGTTCGTACATCAGACGGACGACGCGATCACGCATCGAGGGAACGTCCCAACGATTGAGTGGGAAGTTCCGTCTCCCCATCAAGCGGTCCATCGGAATCGATCGCAAACGTCCGAGTAGGTCGAACACGTTGTCGGCCGACAGTTGTTCGGACTGAGGTCCCGCAGAGGGACGAATGTGCTCGAGCAGGATCCAACCCGGCGGATCCTTGGGGTCCATCAGGATCGTGCTCGGTGCCGGCAGCTCGCGCCGCGCCGAATCCCACGAGTCGAGGAAGCTGTAGAACGCGACCTCGCGCCGAGCGTAATCCTCGATCCGAACCTCGGGCGGATAGAACTTCCCCTCCTCGGGCGGCACGAAGTACTTGAGCAAGTACTCCCGGCCATCGACGCCCCGGCACGGCACGAGGACCGAGCTGTGATGTCCCGAGATCGCGCGCGGCGCGGGTTCGTCACGAGCTTCGATGCCGAGCTCATCGAGTACGCGGTGTGCGGCTTCGAGAGCCGTGGCAGTCGCATCCATGGGGTTTCTATCGGTCAGACGCGACTCGGGGCCAAGGTGGCCGCAGAAAACCGCGGGTGGCTCAACCGTCCTTCTTCTCGGACAAGTCCTTCGTGAGCTCCAGAGCGAGCCCCTTGTCGTCCCAGTTTCCCTTGGGCTTGGCCTGCCAGAAGTGCTGGAGCCGAACGCGCGCCGCGACGGCGCCCTCTTGCGCCGGTAGGTCGACATCGATCGAGGTTCCGACCTTGATCGGTTCGTCTTCCGAGATGACGCCGTCCTTGCCGGTCAGCTCCTTGCCGTCCTTGTCGACGAGGGCGAAGCGCACGTCGTAGCGCCGCAGCTCGAGGCCGGGCAGCCGGTGTCCAGCGAGGTTGTGGAGGCTCAGCTTCACGCCGTCCGCGCTCTTCGCGACCTTCAACTCGAAGGCCTTCGCGGTCATCTCTTCGTGACTCGCACCCACGAACGCGTGGGACTTGATCTTGCGCTTCTCACCGAGCGGCTCGCCGGTCTTGTCGTCGAACGTCGCATGACCTTCGAAGTCGGGCATGTGGCACGAGCGACAGTTCTTACCCTGTGCAGGGAAGTCCGACTTCTCGAAGTCCTTACCGAGGGAAATCACGGGCTTGGGGGCCACGCGGTGGCAGCTCTGGCAGAGATCGACCGTGCCGGACTCGAAGAGCTTCGACTTCACGTTTTCATGCGCTTCGCACTGCGTGCCATGCGGACCGTGCACCTTGCCGTCCAGCACGTGGCACGACGCACAACCGACGCCATCGTCGAGGCGGTCTTCGCGCGGCTTCGGCTGCTTCGGAGCGATGTCGAGAATCGAACTCGGAATGTGGCACTTGTGACACGACTCCGGCTTGGACTTCTTCGCCATCCAGTCCTTGTACGGCTGGTTCGTCCATGCTGCCGCGTGTCGCGAAGTCTTCCACTGTTCGTAGATGGTCTTGTGGCACTTGCCGCACGAAGCGCTCGACTCGTCGAGACCCGCCCCGAGATCTGAGTAGTGGTGCGCGATCTTCGGTTCGTCGGCGCCGGCCGGTGACGGCGTTTCCGGGGCGAGCAACCATGCCGCCGACAAGAGCGGGACGAGCGTGAAGAGAGTCAGGCTTGGAGCATGCATGCGAATCATCGTAACAGTGTGTTCGGGGGACCGGCCCCACTCAACGTGACGTGCGAGGGGCGAGTCGCCATCGCAGCATGAGTTCGACCATCTCGCCGTAGCTGGCGATGCCGGTCCGCACGCCTTGCGATTTCAGTGCCGCGTCCCACACGAATCGCTGCACCTTGCTCGTGACCTTCCAGCGTTTTTGTTTCCAGTGGTTCGCGATGGCGACCCGATCGGCAGCGACCTCACTGCCTGCTTCGGCGCGGATCGCGCTGGATCGGGGCAAGAAGCGCATGGCTGCGAGCGCTGCGGAGTATTGAAACAGCGGATCGGCCGCGCGTGAGCACGCGAGCCACGCGATGAAATTCGCCTCGTCTTCGCCCGCGAACCCGGCGACGTGGGCGAGTTCGTGCACCGCGACGAATGGCATTTCGAGACGGTGCAGTCCAGGATCTGCATGGGCCTCGAACGTGAACGGGCTGAAGACGCCCGACACGCCGAAGCGCATCAGCAGGCGAGGGGGATAGCAGGCCTTGACCCCGCCGGGGGGCAGGACGCACTCGGGTGCGACGGTGTCGAGGATCGCGAGCAGTGCGGTGCGCGCGTCCCGCTGGATCGCGAGTCGCTCGGAGGCTGGGACGTCGGTTCCATCGCCGGTCGTGGACGATCGGGTCCACTCGAGCCGCGCGTTGCGAGCCGTGCGTGCGACCTCGAGCCCGAGCTCCGAGAGCCGCGTCGCGCGAGCGTCCTCTGCCACGACGGGTAGGGCGAGTCGATCGGCAAGCGGCGGGCGTGCGAGCGCGATTCCATGGCCCGACAAGTAGAGCCACGCGGCGGCGAGGGAGACCCACGCGAAGGTCTTGCATGCGCGCCACCGTCCACGACGGAGCCTGTCGGTTCGGCGGACGAGGCGCCACAGGAGTTCCGAGACGGCGATGGTCGCAAGCACTCCGAACACGGCGACGAGGACCTCCGCGATCGAGAACGGCACCAAGGACGCGATGCCACCGAGAATCGCGCGCTGGGCTGCAAGTACGGTCGGGGCGTAGACGTGTTCGACGAAGTCCGACGGCACGAGCCGGAAGTACAGTGCTGCGAAGATCGACACCGTCAGGAGCCAAAACACCGCGAGAGCCCGCCCCGAGGTCATAAAGAACCGGGCCCCGGGTGGCCGATGAATCAGGCACAGCTGTTTGGTCGCGCGTTCGGTCTCGTTCATGGCGCTTCGTTCGCAAGCGCCTGGCGCCCGACTTCGTGAGCAGGATATCCCAAGGGCCGCATGGCAACGATTCGTCCGATCTCCGCCAACTCCACCGAAGCCAAGGTCGTCGACCTGAGCACGCGGATCTTGGAGACGGTCAAGTCCATGATCGGGGGCGATCGTAACGAGTCCGAGGCCGATTTCGGGCACTTGCTCGACCGCGTCAAGGACCTTTTCGGGCGACGCCACACGCTGACCGCGCCGGGGGGCGAGACCAAGGACATGCTGACCGAGGTGCTCTTCGGTCGCGTGATCCGGGGGTTCACCGAGTTCTACGAGAACGCCGATATCAGCGGCGATCCGCGGAAGGCCGCGGAGTTCTTGCTCGGGACGGTGCTCACGGGTTCGGCTCTCGCCGAGTTCGCACACGTGATCGACCGCGTGCTGATGGAGGAGGGTGCGCCCAAGGATTACCACCTCGCGGGTCGCGCCGACTTCATCTCGATGGACGAGCTGCTGCAGCTCCTCGCGTCGGGCAAGCACACGGGGCAGCTTTCGTTGCAGAACCCCGAGGCGCGCCTCGATATCTGGTTCAAGAACGGGTTGATCGCCTTCATCGACCCACACTGCTTGCGCCAGAGACTGATCCAGGGACGCGGCCTCAACCGGTGGCGCGAGATCCCACCGGACTTGTTGCTCGAAGCCAACGAGATCCGCGGCACGAACGGGACCCCGGTCCTGCTCACGCTGCACGAGCGCGGCTTCCTCAAGTCGGACGAACTGCGGGATCAACTGCGCAACCTCGGGTTCGAACAGATCTACGCCTATCTGCAGGACGGCAAGCACTGTGCGTTTGGCTACACGGCGATGGAAACGCTGCCCGCCTTCGTCGAGGAGCATCACTGCGGGATGCCGGTCACGCCACTCTTGCTCGAGGGGCACAAGCGGATCGACGACTGGCGACGGATCCAGCGTGTCTTCCCGGATCTCGACGCGCCGATCGAGCCCACGCCCGACATGTACATGAAGATCGGGCAGCTCTCGCTCGATGTCGTCGAGATCAAGGCGCTCACGCTCGTCGACGGGATGAACAGCTTCCGCGATGTCGCATCGCAGACCGGCCTGAACAACTTCGACCTCGGCATGATGTTCTGCGGCTTCGCCCGCGATGGCGTGATCGTGCCGCCGGGTGGCACGGATGCGCTGTTCGACGACGAAGAGCTCAGTCTCGAGGAGTCGATGGACGCGGCGGCGCTCGCGCTCGATGCCAACGAGGCGCTGGACGCGATTCCGGACAGCTTGGACCAGGTGTTCGGGACCGACGACGACGGGTTCGGCCTCGGCTACACGAAGGCCGCGCGCAAAGACGACGCCTGAAGCGCCCGACCTGACGCGAATCCCTCGCGAGAGAGCGCGGTCAGGGAATCGTTCCTTCCCGCAGTCCGGAGTATCTTCGGACCGCTGTCGTAACCGAGCGAGGCTTGCGCCAGGACACGGTCGCGGTGGAGGTCCAGGCTGGCGCACTCCCCCTACGATCCGGTACCGTCGTGGCTGCAATCCGCCTGCTGCCCACTGGAGACTTCGATGCGCCTTCCTCTCACGCTCCCGTCCCTCTCTCTCATGACGCTGCTCTGTGTCTCGGCAGCAGCGGCGCAGAATCCTGCCCAAGCCGAGAAGAGCAACCCAGGCTGGCTCGGGGTCATCGTCGAGGGTCGCCGCGGCGAGGCGTCGAAGATCGTCGAAGTCGATGCCGGTTCGCCTGCCGCGCATGCCGGTCTCGCGGTCGGAGACGTGGTTCGTGCGGTGGATGGCGCAGAAGCGGGGGACGTCGATGCGTTCCTCAGCAAGATCGCGAAGAAGCAGGCCGGCGCGCGGGTCGTGTTGACGATCGAGCGCGGTTCCGCCAAACGCGACCTGCCCGTGATCCTCGGCGAACGGCCGGACGTTGCCGCAGCACGCAAGGCCGCGGAGAAAGCCGCTGCCGCGAAAGCCGCTGCCGCGAAGGCCACTGCCGCGAAGGCGGCTGCCGAAAAAGCTGCGGCAGCAAAGGCCTCCGCCGAAAAGGCTGCCGCGCAGAAGATCGCAGCTGCAAAGGCTGCCGCCGAGAAAGTCGCTGCCGAGAAAGTCGCCGCCGAGAAGGCCCGTGCGGCCGAGGCGGCAGCACGCGAAAAAGCGCGAGCCTCCGCTGCAAGAGCGGCCGCAGCCGCAGAGGCTGCGCGCAAAGCTTCCGAATCCTCGGCCAAGCAGCAGGCAGAGCAGGCTGCACGGCAGTCCGGCCAGGCCTTCCTCGGCGTCACGCTCGATCAGCGATCCGGCGACGACGTCGCCATCGCGCAAGTGACTCCGAAGAGCGCTGCACAGAACGCACGGCTACAGCCGCGCGATGTCGTGCTCGAGATCGATGGCAAGCGTGTTCGGACGACTGAAGACGTTGCCTCGCACATTCGTTCGAAAAAACCAGGCGATGCGGTCGTGCTCTCGATTCTGCGCGATGGCAAGAAGATCCGAATCGATGCGACGCTAGGCACCCGTCAAGGAGCGGTCGCTGCGCGCGTGCCGACCGCGGTCGACGCAAGCGGCGAGCAAGCGCGCCTCGAACTCGAGCGTGCACGTGAGGCGCTTGCTCGTGCGCGCGCGAGCGCGGCCGAAGCGGCTGCCGTGAAGGAACGCTCCACGAAAGAAGAACCGAAAGAGCCGGCTCCGGAACGCGAAGTCGAACGCGCCGCGCCCAAGGCGAGCGAGATCGCGTGGGGCAACGAGCTCGAAGCCGCCGTCCGAAACGCGAAGAAGAGCGGCAAGTCCGTACTCGTCGTCTTCACCGCCGCATGGTCCGGTCCGTGCCGGATGCTACTCGCGGGTTTCGAGCGTCCCGAAGTCGCACGACGCCTTGCCGCGTTCGAGGCGGTACGCATCGACGTCGACGAGAAGGAAGCCATCGCGGACGCGTACGACGTGGATTCGATCCCCTACGTCCTCGCGATCCGTCCGGACGGCGAGAAGTCGTCGTTCACGGGCTATCTCGGCGCCAAAGAGCTCGCCGCATGGCTCGATGGCGTGGAACCTCGTGCCGGCAAGTCCAAGGCCGGCGCACAGGCCAAGGCACCGGTTGCAGCGGTTCCACAACCACGCGGTGTGGACGAACCTTCGAGAGCGTCGAGCGACGACATCGCCGATCTGCAGAAGCAGTTGCGCGAACTCGTCGAAGCGCAGAACCGTATGCGCGAACAGCTCGACCACCTGCTCGAGCTGGCGCGCCGAGAGGGCAAGCGCTGAGCGCATCGCTTCGGAATCACCGTAGCGGCGTGTAGACTCCTGCAGGCTCGATAGCGAAGATCGACGCCGATCCGAGAGTCCGGTCTCGTCCGTAGGAACTTTTTGGTCTACCTACGAGACGTTGCGGGGAACTCGCAACCGTCTCCAGCCTGCATCCGTCCCTCCAAGGAGCTTACATGCGCCCACTTCTGCCTCTCTTGGGCCTCACCGTCCTCACTGCGACGCTCGCGGCTCAATCGCCGATTCGCGTTCTGACCCTGGACTCGTCGCGCTTCGGCTCGTGCCAGGGCACGAGCCAACAGTTCTCGAGCAACAGCTTCTTCCAGTTCGCGTACCTCGAACTGACCAATCCCGCCAACTTCGGTCCCGCGGGTGTCGTCAACCGGGCCGTCAACTACATCACGCCGGTGCCGGCAATCACGGCCGCGGATCTCGCGAACGCGGATGTCGTGATCGTCGGACAGACGACCGACCAGGCATCGTTCTCCGTCCAGGAGATCTCGATGCTCAACTCCTTCCTGTGCAAGGGTGGGGGCGTGATCATGTTCGGCAACTGGGCGGCGCAGGCGTTGATGCCGGTCACCCAGGGGACGCTCGGTACGTTCGGCACCGCCGAGGTCCGCATCAATCCGAGCACGCCGATGTCGACCGGGCCGTTCGGCACGGCGACGACGGGCGCCAAGCTCAAGGGCGGTTGGTCGGGTTCGTACGCATCGATCGGTCCGACCGGGACGCCTTGCCTCTCGCACGGCGCGAACGAAGCGCTCGCTGCCAGCTTCCAGATCGGACCCGGCAAGCTCATCGTGATCGCTGACGAAGAGATCCTCGCGTCGACGCTCAAGATCGGCTGCGGCGGTGCCGGCTGGGATACCGAAACACGTCGCTTGTGGCTCAACAGCTTTGCTTGGGTCGTACCGCAGGACGGCTTCGCGTTCACGACCAATGACGTCGTGTTCGACACGTTCGGCCAGGGCTGCCCGGGAACCGGCAACATCGCACCGCGCGTGCTATGGGCCGGTCGCCCGAAGGACAACGGGTGGTTGCAGGTGAACGTGATGGACGCACGTCCGAACACCGCTGGCGTCTACATCTCGGGGATCCAGCGCTTCACGCAAGGCTCGTGCTGGCTGCATGTCTTCCCGATCGTGTTCACGATCCCCGTGCCGATCGATTCAACGGGATCCGCCGTTCTCGGCTCCAACTTGCCGGTCCTCGGCAGTCTCAAGGGTGCGAGCCTGATCACGCAGGTCGCGCTGATCGACGCCAACGGAACCAACGGACTGTCGACGTCCAACGGCACCGAAGTTCGCTTCCGCTGATCGCGCGTGTCCGAGCCGCGACGAGCACTACTTTGTCAGGTTCTCGCGCCACTCTCGGGACTGATCTGCCACATCGCTCGCTGTGACTAGCGGTCAGGCAGCTTTGATCACGAGCGGGCAGAGAGAACCTGCCGAAGTAGTGTTAGACGACCACGTCGTGATCGAGGCTCGGGCGTAGCGCATCGAGCGACGGGTTGTCCGTCCTGAGCGTGCAGACCGTGGTCAGCGAACCGCCGCCCTCGGTCGCGCGAGCGCTCGCGAGCACGCACTTCGCGGTCGCGACGGCGTGCTGCCGGTTGGTCGAGGACGTCGCCTCGAGTGCGCGCACGTATCCATCGAGCGCGTCGATCACGAGCAGGACGTGGGATCCACGTTCGACGAGCCGCTTGGCGCGCTCGAGAACGAGTCTCATCGCCCGAGTCTGACTCTCGGGCGTCGTCATGTCGTCACTGACGACGACGAAGTCTCCGCCCTCGCGATAGTGCTGGCCAGCCTGCGGCCGGTGATCGAGAACGAGCGTCAAAGTTTGGATCATGGCCAACTGTGTGGCGGCTCTTTGGATGCTCCGGGTCAGGAGCGTGACTTGCTCCGGGTCCCCTCGAAGAACCATGCGCTGACCGAGGAGCAATCCGTGTTGCCGATCGAACTCACGGAGGCCCTTGTTGCCGGCTTTGCCGAGACGCAAGGGTTCGTGCGGACACGTTGCGGTGAGTTCCTCGAAGAGAAGTCGCTCCCCTGGCTTGTGCGGGACGGCTCCCTCCACGTCGTGGATCTTGAGCATTGCGAAGTTCGCTTCGTGCCCGCGCGGTGGCCGCAGGGTGCCGCGGACCATGTCGCCGGTCCTGAGGGAGCACCGCTGCACCTGGCTCGGCGAAACGTAGAAATCGTCGACGTCGGGAACGAGGTCCTTGGACGGATTGCGCAGGAATCCGAATCCATCGGGCAGGACTTCGAGCATGCCTCCACCGACGATGCTGCGACCAGTCGCTGCGTGTCCGCGCAAGAGCGCGAGGAGCATCTTGGCTCGTGTCGGTGGTTCGGGTTTGTCCCACCCCGCGCCCTGTAAGCGCGTTTGGAGGTCGATTGCGGAGAGGTGTTGGATTGCTGTGACGTCGAAGAACGCACCACGGTGGTCTTCGCCGTCTCTTGAGTCCAGGGTCGACTCGGTCATGAGGTTTATGGGTCCGGGTGAAGCGGGTGAGCACGTCCGGTGGATGCGAAGACGTGGGCGACAGACAGGCGGTGGGGTGTGGGATGCGGCTCGGCTGCGGGTAACAGCGGGTTGGGGCGCTGAAAGCGCCCGCTCGGTGCATGTCTGAGTTTTTCAACACGCTGGTAGGTGCGTGCCGCGCGTCCACTGTATCAGGCGATCGAAGGTCGGTGCCACCGTCTGTCACGTGGCCGGAGTGCGGTGTGAAGCCGAACGACTCAGTCGTGCGTTGCGTCTTCGCCGGCGGTGCGCGAGCGCATGGACTCCACGACGTCGCGCACGGCCGCCTTGGTTGCGTCGAGGTCGCCATCGTTCGGTACGATGCGATCCGCGCGTCGACGCTTCTCGTCGATCGATAGTTGCTGTCGCTCGCGGCGTTCCCAATCCGCGATGTCCATGCCTCGCGCTTCGGCGCGCTTTCGGCGGACCGTATTCGAGGCGTCCACGAAAAGGACGATGTCGCAGAGCTCGTCGTAGCCGCTCTCGAAAAGCAGCGGCACGTCGAGCACGAGCGGCACTCCATCACGTCGCGCCGTCGCGATGCGCTCACGGAACTTCGTGCGGATGCGCGGGTGGATGCGAGCCTCGAGTCGAGCGAGCAACGCCGAGTCGGCGAACACGCGATCCGCGATCCGGCGCCGATCGATGCGTGTTCTGCGGTTGCCGTCGTCACTGCTTTCGATCAGGACCGCGGGACCGAAGACCTCCACGAGCCACTCGATGGTGTCCGGCTCCTCGAGGACCGCATGGGCTTCGCGGTCGGCATCGAGGACGACGAATCCCGCTTCTTCGAGCAGGCGCGCGACCGTCGACTTGCCCGATGCGATTCCCCCGGTGAGGCCGACGATGAGCGGCGGTTCGGGAGTGCCGCCGGGTGGGGGGGCCGGAATGCTGGCAGGCATCGCGTCAGAGTAGCGTGAACCCCCCGGATTCTCGCGACGTGCATGGGCCGTCCGCGCAGGATCCTGCGGCGTGGTCGACGCTTCCCGTTGCGGTACCCGAATCGGGCCCCGAGCCACTCCGGGCAGCTTGTTGCGTCCCGGCTTGTTTCGCCGCAGGGGAGCCGTAAGATCACGAGCCGTCGTAAGTCTGGCGAGAGAGCGATTTTCCTGGTATCTCGGACGGCGCGGACGGCTTCTTCGGGAATCTTGTGAAGAGGTCACGCACCGGTCGGAATCGTCGGGATAGACTTCCCAGGCGCTGAACACCGCCCCCCGTAGGCCGTCGTAGCGATCGACGTGCCGCATGTCCCGAGATCGAACTCCCCCTCCTGGAGGCAAATGCTCATCATGGATCCCCGCGAACGTGGCGTGGCTCACGTGAACATCTTTTGGGCCCTGGTACCTCTCGTCCTGATGCTGGGCGCCGGTGGCTACGCTTACATGAAGCACGTCGAGGCCGATGAAGCCGTCGCCGCGAAGACCGAAGCCGTTTCCAAGGCGAACATTCAGCGGGACGTGATCACGCACCGCGAGGATCAGCTCAAGGCGCTGACGAAGATCCTCGGCAATGCCGACAAGTTCACCGAGCCGACGACGCCGATCGAGGGCTACACGACGCCCAACGGGTATTCCACGCCCGAGTCGATCAAGCGCGTCTTCGACACGTTCAAGAACAAGCTCGGTGTCGCCTCGTCGTTCTCGACGCTGGATGAGATCGTCAACGCCGCCGGTGTCGAATTGGCGACCCGCAAGGACCTGATCGGGAAGCTCGAGAAGCAACTCGGTGACGTGCGCAACGAACTCGCCTCGGCCCAGTCCGCGACGGACACCGTCAAGACGGATCTGACGGGGCAGCTCAGTGCAGCCAACGCGACGATCCAGTCCGAGCGCAAGAAGCTCGACGACCAGGTCAAGTCGGGTGCCGAACTCGTCGCCGACGCGCAGTCCAAGACGCGCAAGGCTCTCGACGAGAAGAAGGCGGTCGAAGAAGCGTCGAACGACGCGATCGCGAAGAAGGAACACGAGCTCATGCAGTCGAATGCCGCGCTCGCGAACCTCTCGAGCAAGGTCAGCATGATCAACTCGCCCGACCAGCCGGACGGTCGCGTTCTCTCGAGCTCGGCACAGACCGGCCTCGCGTGGATCGACATCGGCGGCAAGGACATGGTCAAGACCGGCATGCAGTTCCGCATCCTCGAGCGCGTCCAGAACGGACTGCGTCAGAAGGGCCGCGCGATCGTGACCAAGGTCGAGCGTGACCGCGCTCAGATCCGCGTCGAAGAACTCGTCAACACGCTCAACCCCGTCGTGCGCAACGACCTCGTCGCGAACGACCTCTACTCGAAGAACGTCAAGCGCAACGTCTTCCTCGTCGGCCGCTTCGTCGCGCCGCTGAGCAAGCCCGAAATCAAGCGCATCCTCGAGGACATGGGCAACGTCGTGCTCGACAAGATGAGCCCGCAGGTCGACCTCGTGATCGTCGGTCGCGAAGAGCTCGGCGAAGACGCCAAGCCGATCGCGGAGACCGAGGACTTCCTCAACGCGACACGCTGGAACATCGAGATCGCGTCGATCAACAAGATCCGCGACTTCCTGCGCCTGTGATCGCGGACTGATCCTCGATCCTCGGGAACTCTGCAGAGGGAAGACGATTCGTCGTCTTCCCTCTTCGCGTTTGCGGCAGGTCCATGCCGCGAGAACGCGTCATTCGAACGCAGGGCTCGTGGAACCTGACAATGTCGTGAGCGCACCCTGGTAGAATCCGCCGCCCGATGACGACGACCCAGGTGCCATCCGACGACCAGCCCGAAGCCGAAGGCATGGCCACGATGACCTTCGGCGAGCATCTCGACGAGCTGCGCCGGCGCCTGTTGATCAGCCTGCTCGCGATCGTCGTCGTGATGGGTTTCTTCCTGCTGCAGAAGGACGCCGTCATGTCCTTCGTGACGACGCCCTACAAGACGATGTGGCAGAAGCGCTTCGATGCGTGGTGGGAAGAGTCCTTCGAAACGGAAGTCCTCGCGGCGAAGGACACGTTCACGCAGTCGTACCGCGAAGACATCGAGATGATCGCGGCCAACCACGATGCGATTCGCTCGTGGGACTGGGAGTCGATCCATCAGGGACTCATCGACATTCCTTCGGCGCTCCAACGCTTCGGGTTCAAGCTTCGGCCCGGTTTGATTTCGATCACACCGCTGCAGGACTTCCTGACGTTCATGATCGCTGCGGCACTCTGTGGATTCGCGGTTGCGTCCCCGATCGTCTTGCACCAGATCTGGCGTTTCATCGCGGCCGGGCTCTACAAGAACGAGCGTCGTGCCGTCATGAGCTATCTCCCGGCGTCGATCGGCTTGTTCGTGTCGGGCATGCTCTTCGGGTTCTTCGTGCTCGTGCCCTACGCGCTGTTCTTCCTGATCGGGATGTCGGATTCGGACACGATGTTGACGATCCGAGACTACTTCCACTTCTTGTTCTTGTTGACCGTGGCGCTCGGCCTCGTATTCCAACTCCCGGTCGTCATGGTCGCGCTGACGCGCGTCGGGATCACGACGCCGGCGATCTACGTGAAGTACTGGCGACACGTGATCCTCGCGATGTTCGTGATCGGAGCGTTGCTGACACCTCCGGATCCGTTCACGCAGGTGATGATGGCGGGTCCACTCGTCATCCTCTTCTTCGTCGGGATCTTCTTCTCGCGCATCGTCTACCGGAAGCGACAGGAGCGAGAGCAAGGCGAAGGCGGTGCGACACCGCCGGCGACGACATGACCTCGATCGCACTCCTGCTTGTAGGTGACGAACTGCTCGACGGCAGGACGGCCGACAAGAACGGCGCGTATTTCGCGGGGCAACTCCGCGAACACGGCGTCGCGGTTTCGCGGATCACGACGATCGGGGATCCACTCGCTGGCATCGTCGCGACCATTGGCGATCTGCTCCAAGCCGTCGACTTCGTCGTGATCTCGGGCGGCATCGGTCCGACCGCGGACGATCGCACGCGCGAAGCCGTCGCGCGCTTCGCGGGTGTCGATCTCGTCGACGATGGCGTGACGTGGGACGAGATCGTGCAGAGATTCGAAAAGCTCGGACGCGGTGCGCCGAGCGAAGCCAATCGGGTCCAGGCTCTGATCCCGCGTGGCGCCACGAGACTGCCCAACCCTCTCGGGACGGCGCCAGGCTTCGTGATCAAGGTCGGCGGCAAGCGCGTCGCCTCCGTTCCAGGCGTGCCCTCGGAGGCGCGGCGCATGTTCGACGATCACGTCCTGCCATTGCTGTCGACTGGAAGCGCGATTCCGCAGACGACGCTACTGTTCGCGGGTGTGCCCGAGAGCAAGCTCGGCCATCTGCTCGCGGACGAAATGGTCGAGCGCGAGGAGGTTCGCGTCGGAATCACCGCCTCGTGGAGCGTGCTCGCCGTGACGGTGCGCGCCGCGGACTCGGCACTGCTCGAGAGTACGTGCCAGCGGGTTCGGGCGATCGGGGCGCAGTGGTACGTCGGTGCCGGCGCGCGGCGCATCGAGCAGCTCCTCGTGGAACGCCTCCGCAGCGATCGCCTCGACCTGAGCCTCGCCGAATCGTGCACGGGGGGGCTGGTCGCCTCGCGGATCACGGGTGTGCCCGGAGCGTCGGAGGTCCTCCAAGAAGCCTACGTGACCTACTCGAACGCCGCGAAGCAGCGGCTCCTCGCGGTCCCGGCCGAGGTTCTCGAGACACACGGCGCGGTGTCCGAGGCCTGCGTGCTCGCGATGGTTCGGGGGCTCGTGGACCGTTCCGGGGCGGCGCTCGCGGGCGTGGTCAGTGGCATCGCCGGGCCCGGAGGTGGAAGCGCGGACAAGCCGGTCGGGCTCGTGCACTTCGCGATCGCAAGGTCCGGAGTGCCCGAAGCGTGGTCCCGGCAGTATGGCGACATCGGCCGCGAAGAAGTCCGCCAGCGGGCGGCGACCGATCTGCTGGTTCGATTGACGAGGGCGACGAGCCAAGCGGGCCGTTGATCGTCCGGTGGAGCGTCGCTACCCTTCGTCGCCTTCGGACCGTCAGGCGAGCCCTGAGTGGATCGAAGCATGCCTGAGTAGCTCAGTGGTAGAGCAACGCATTCGTAATGCGTAGGTCGTGAGTTCGACTCTCACCTCAGGCTCCATTTTTTCTCGTGCCCGCGATGGCGCTCAGTAGCCTGCGACGTAGCGCACGTAGTTGCTCGACAACAGCATCGTCCGGCGCTGTGCGTCCTCGTAGAGCAGGGCTCCTTGGCCGTAGAAGCGCGCCCCGACGAGCGCAGGGTCATTGGGCACGCGGAACGCTCGGCCGAGTTCCTTCGGCTGGATCACCTGCCAGAGCGCCAAGGGCAGATGCGCCGCGTGCACCGAGTCCGCGGCGACGACGAGGCGCCCACAAGCGCGACGGCCGCCGAGGATGATGTCGAAGGGCGATCCGCCGTGCACGCTCATCGCGAACCAATAGAGGCCCCAAACCTCCGTGAATCCGTGGCCGAGCGCCTTCTCGTCGACCGAGTCGCCCGAGAGCTTCGGCGCGAAGAAGAGGCCCCCGAGCACCGGGAGCTGGTTCGAGTCCTTGATGACGAAGAGCGGCTGCTTCGTCGCTTGGCAGTCGACGGGCAGGGCGACGAGGGTCGCGCTCGCTTGCTGCGCGCGCGCGTGAGCCAACGTCGAGAGAACGAGCGTGATCGCGAGGGATACGAGTTGCAGCGCTTTCATGGCAACGACGTCCAGGTGAGAAGGAGTGAAATTGGGCGGGACCGATATTGGCTCGTGATCGTACGAAAGGGGTCCGCGGCCGTAAACGCAGGCGAGTCGTTGATTCGCGATTCTGCCCGTGTCATGGACCTCTGCTCCATCGGTTCGGCCCGCCCGACTCGACCGACACGGCGCGTCGGCCGCCGCGCAAATCGTGGGGTAAGCTCCTATGGAGAGGAGGTCATCGCGCCGCGACCCATCCACGAGACGGCGCCGGGCTCCGCTCCCTCGATCACCCCAGGTCCGCACGAGGTTGCACCCCATGGCATCAGGCAGCATGCGTTTCGGTTTCGTTCTCTTCGTTCTCGGTTGCATCGCCGCAGCGGCGTGGACGCCGGAGGGTGAGGAGGGTAAGCGCGCCGCGGACTACGCGTCCGAGTCGTGGCACGTGGCGATCGCATCGGCGTTCGAGGCCGAGATCTTCGGTAGCAAGGCTCCGCAGGTGCACCTGACCACGGCCGAATGCGCGAGCGTCGACACCTGCGACCCATCCGAGGTCGGGACGGCAGAAGCCGTCTGGTCCCGCACCGAGACCGCCGAGTGCGTCGAAGCGCCGTATCGCCCCCGGGACGCCTGGTCGATGCGCTGAGCGCGACCAACGGCGTTCTCGGCCGATCGATCCGCTGCTGCTAGACTCGTTACGTGTCGGAGCTTCGAGACGAGGAGGGGTTGGCGGCGGCTTCCGGAGAGGCGTCGCGCGACGAAGAGTGCGCCGAGGGGATCTGGCCGCCGACGCTCGTTCGTTGGGCCTTCGAGACGCTTCCGGATCATCTGGACGAAGCCGAACGCACGCAGCTCGAAGAACTCCGGCTCCGCTGGGACACCGCGGTGCTCGATCACGAGGTGGGTGGGGATGCGCAGGCCGTCGATCTCGTGCAGCGCTATCAGTTGCTCGCGCGCATCGCGTGGCACCCGGCGCTCGCCGATCGAATCCGTAACGAACGGCAGAGCGTCCTCGATACGCTCGACGATGCGCAGCTCGACGACGTCGCGAAGCTCGCCATCGAGTCGGGACATCTCTTGCTCGTCGAACAAGAGGACCTGACACTCGCGCAACGCTCCCAGGACCTCGAGCGAGAGCGCGAGATCGTCCTCGCGATCGTCGGTCGACTGCGGCAGCGCCTCTCGGAATCCGGAGAACGTCGCGCGGCGCGCGCGGAGCGGATTCGCGAGCTCGACCGGCTCGCATTGCGTCTGCGCGACCAGAACGACGAGACCAACCTGACGCGCCGCCTCGAAGCGACCTTCGGGCGTCGTGCGTTCACGATCTTCTCGCGCTTCACGTTCTGGTGTCTCGTCGCGCTTCTCGTGCTCCTGATCTGGGAGATGAACCTCGATCACGAGTCCGAGTTGCTGCCGACGTTGTTGCTCATCGACAGCGGCTTGTGCCTCGTCTTCCTCTGGGAGTTCGTCGTACGAATCTGGTTCGTCGACCGCAAGGCGCGATGGTTCCGGAGGCACTTCCTGACGGACTTCCTGCCAGCGCTGCCGTTCGCGCTCCTGACCGGTCCGCTGCATGCGTTCCCCGAAGGCACGGGTTCGATCTGGATCAGCCTGCTTCGCCTTCTGCGCATTCCGATCTATGCGCGCTACCTGCGCTTCTTGCAGCCCTTCGTCGCGACGGTGCGGCTCATCGTCTTCTGGGTTCGCGGCATGGACCGCCTCGTCCAGGGGCTCGCGCCGTTCCTCAATCGCACGATCGTCCTGTTCGAGCCCGAGCCGGACGATGCGAAGAGCGAGGACGATGATCGCTCGTTCCGCGACGAAGGCGTACTGCACGAAGTCCCCGACGAGTTCGTGCGTCTGACACCGGCGATGCGTCGCGAGCGAGCGACGGGATTGCTCGTCGAGTTGCAATCCAACGTCTCGCTCTATTGTGCGCCCGAGCGAACGGACTGTATTCCCGAAGAGCGACCGCGCATCCGAGACGCGTGGACGAGCAGGCGCGTCGATCGTGCCGAGGACATCGTCGCAGGACTCGAAGAGGCAGAAGCCGCCGATGTCGAGCGCGTGCTGCCGCGCGATTCGGTCGTGAGCCTCGGGCGGCTCCTCCGCGCGATGGACCTACCGTTGCTGCGTCACGTACCGTTCCTCGGTGGCGTCGTGCGTGCTTCGAGTGGATCGACGCCTGCGGATCGCGTCGCGCATGCCGGGCGCAAACTCGGTGGCTACGCGCGGTCCGCGCTCTCGTTCGTGACCGGTTGGGCGGATCTCGCCGGCGTCCTGACGCCGACGGTCGTCGTCGATCGACTCGCGACTGCGTTGATGAAGTCGACGCAGCGACCGGCCGTGCGATTGCTCCTGTTCGGGTCGTTCTTCGTCCTCGTCAAACTGTTCTTCGAGGCCTTGCCCTCGTGGCGCAACGAAGGGCTCGTGCGCTTCCTCGATCGCTTCGTCGCGACGCCGCTGCTCGTCCTCGGTGCCGTGTGTCTCGTGCTCTTGCTCTTGGCGCGATGGCTCAAACGTGTGGCCGGCGAAGCGTCGGAGCGCTTCCTGCGCGCGGCGGAGGCGCGCTTCGTCAATCTGCTCGAGTTGCTGCGGCGGTCCCGCGAAGAAGTCGATCGTGACGCGGTCGTCGATCGGCTCGTGAGCGTCGAGTTGCGGGACAAGATGCCGTTGTCGATCGAGCTGAGTGCGGCGATGGACGAGTTGCGAGGTCGCGCGACGCCCCGCACGATTTCCAACCGTGCGCGACGGCTCGCGCTGTTGCTCCTCGACTTCCAGGATGGCGCGCCACTGCATCGGACGGATACCAAGCTCGCCGAACAGTTCTTGTCGCATCCCGATCTCTGGAACCTACGGCACGAACATCTGCGGACGTCGACGCGCGAGGATCGGCGGATCGCGAAGCTCGACCTCGAGAAGGGCGGTGTCTTCTCGGGTGCGTTCCTTTGGTTCGATCTCGTGACGCAGGCCGTGTCGGTGCGCGTCGCAACGCTTTGCTCGACCTACAACCTCCACCTGTTGCCCAGGGACGAGGTCGAGACCGCGAGCCAGGAGCGCAGAGAGCGGCACGAACGACTCGTGCGTGGTGGTGCCGAACTCTCGGTCGAAGCCGTTCGCGGTCGTCCGTATCGGGACAGCTTCTTCCACGCGCTGCACTTCTTGGATCCCTCGGAGCGGTGGCTCGACGAAGTGCGGAACCGATACGGCGATGCGGTGGCACATCGACTCGTGCTCGATCGTGCGTTACTCGTGCGCGAGATCTTCGGGACGCGGTCGCTCCATCGTCTGCCCGAGAAGGATCGCAGCTTCAACCCGTTCGACTGGTACGAATCGCGCGTCGGTAGCGGGCGCATCTTGCTCTTGCCGCTGCGCATGATTTGGAGCTGGTTCAAGCTGACGTGGCTGTTGCTGCGGCTCGTGGCGAGCAGTGCACGCGCGATTCTCGACCCCAAGGTGCGTGCACGCGAAGCGATCGATCAAGGTGCGCCGTTCTCCGTCGCACGGCGCAAGCTCCGACGACTCAAGAAGCCTCTCCTCATCGCCGCGATCGAACTCGCGGTCCGTATCGATCCCGAGTATCTAGGCCTCGACGACGACGGAAAGGAGCGCGAAGCACGCGGCGCGTGGGAACACGATCTCGCGCGCGCAGAACCGACTCCCCGCGAAGTCGAGCGCGTTCGCCGGTTTCGAGCCGATGTGCGCGGTCGCCTGCTCTATCTGCCGAAGTTCGTCGAGCGTGTCGGCGGTGCGGCCCTCGACTCTCGCTCACGACGTCGACTCGCGTGCGCGTTCGCGATGGACGAGGGGGGCATCGCTCGCCTCGCGGCGGCCGAAGAGCGAGCGCGCGCGTGGCTACTCGCGTACTCGGAGGGGCGCGAAATCCCTTCGGGAGGACTGCCCTACGGACCGACCGGGCGTCCGTCGAAGTCGACCGTCGACCGCGGTTTCCACGCGATGCGTGGTTGGCTCGGCCAGATGTCACCGAAGGAGCGACGCTTCTTGGAGCGTGCGAAGAAGCACCGCCTCGGCGATCTCGACGTCGTGTGCCAGGCATTCGCCGATGCCTCCGCCAAGCGCCCGAGTTCGGTCGCGCTCGAGCTCGCGGCGCGTTTCGACAGTGGCCGCGAGCGCTTCCTCGGGCGTCTCGAGACCTTGCAAGCGCTCCTCGCGCTGATCATGCAGGACCTCGAACTGCACGAGTCGCTGATCCGGCAGCTCGGACTGTACGACGGCCACGACCTGCCTTCTGCGCGCTCCGCGTGATCGCGGACTCCTTCACGCATCAGCGATCGGGTACTGCTTCCAATCGCGATAGTCGAAGTGCCACCATTCGTGCTCGTAGACGGTGAACCCCTCGGCTTCCATCGCGCGACGTAGCACTTCGCGGTAGTGGCGCGCACGGCTGGTGCCACCAGGATAGGCGGGATACGCGCGCTCGGTGAACTCGTCGTACTCGCTCGGCATAGGGACGGCTTCTCCCGTCCTGCGGTCGAAGAGCGTGAGATCGACGGCGCAGCCGCGATTGTGACGCGACCCCTGCACAGGATTCGCGACGAAGTGGCGAAGCTCGTCCGGCGTCGCGTCCCAGAACGCCTTCGTCACGCTCCACGGACGATGCGCGTCGAAGATCAGCAGCCCGAGGTTCTGCGCAGCGAGTGCGCGGTGCACGCGAACGAGCGCTTCGGCAGCGGGTCGCTGGAGCTTGGCGACCGGTTCGGGGTAGACCTGCGTGCCGAGGAAGTTGTTCGTCGTCGCGTAGCGGATGTCGAAGCGCAGCGTCGAATCGAGGGACGCGAGATCGACGAGGTCGAAACGACGGAGGTTCTTCGGCTGTGGTGGTGGAGTCGCTGCCGACGCCTCGCGGAGGATCTCGGCCATGTCGCGCCTTGGCACGATGCGGAACCCTCCCTCGTCGGGCTCGTTGCGCCGCGGGAATCGCGTGCCGCCGACGGTCATCGCGACGACCTTGCCCTGTGCGTCCCGTTCGAACGTCATCGCATCCCCTCCGTACATCCCGGACGGAAAGCGGAACGCATCGGGCCCCGTCGACTCCGGGATGTCCCGAACCAGCCACTCGATGAGGACCGCGAGTTCTCCTTGATCCTCGTAGACGATCCACGAGTTGTGTGGCCAGCCATACTCGCCGAGGTACGGGAGTAGCTTGTCCGGTGCTTCACCAGGAACTCCATCCTCGCGCACGTACTTCGCGTTGCCGTCATCGAGCTCGCCGCTCTGCAGTCGTTCGAGTCGCCGGGCCCCGCCGGTCGAGAGCACGTCATCGCCGACGAGGACGTGGTCCGCGCGCTCGCGCATCCTCGACTCGACGCCGACGTTGGGGGAAAAAACGAGTTCGCCATCGCGCTCGTAGAGGTGGACCCAGTCGCGTCCAGTGCGCCAGAACCCGGCGAGGGCACGCGCGGCTTCGACGCCGACGGGTTTCGGAAACACCGGAGGATCGAGCTGCCTGCCCTTGCGAGTAGCGAGGGCAGCGCGCAGTGCACGAGCCGCGATCTGCTGACCGAGGTCGTTCGCGAGGTCCTTCGTGATGATGACCGCGACCGCGATGCGATCGTCCGGCAAGACCAAGAGCGTCGACGCCGTGCCGTAGATCGCGCCGTTGTGCGTGACGAGTCGATGACCTTCGAAGTCGCGAACGAACCAGCCGAGACCGCAGCCGCGCTGCGCGCCACCTTGGGGCTTCCACATCGACTCGAGCGTCGCTCGGTCGAGCACCTGTGGATCCGCCGCATCGAACGTGCTCGCCGCGAAGCGCACGAGATCCACGGTGCTGCTGCGTAGCTCTGCCGCCGGCGTGTAGCCGAGGCGCCACGTCGGCGTCTCGATGTCGCGTCCGTCGTAGGTCCACATCTCACCGACTGCGCAGCGCGCGACGAGGTCGGGGCGCGCGGCGAAGTCGCTGCCGCCGAGTGCGAGTGGTTCGAGCACGAGCTCGCGCACCGCGTCTTCGAACGACTTGCCGGTCACCTTCGCGATGACTTCGCCGACGACGCCGATCGCGGGGTTGCTGTACTTGTATTGCGTGCTCGGTTCGAAGACGAGCTTCGTGTCGTTGAGGCTCGCGACGGTTCGTTCGAGTGACGGTTCGCTGTCGTCGAAGTAGTGACCGACTGGCGACTCACGAACGATGCCTGATCGATGCCCGAGCAGATGACGCAGCGTGATCTTCGTGCCGAACGGGTTCTCGGGCGCGAAGGTCGGTAGGTACCGCTCGATCGGAGTGTCGAGGTCGAGCATGCCGCGTCGGACGAGGACCATCGCGCACGTTGCGGTGAAGAGCTTGCTGATCGATGCGACGCGGTGGGGAGTCTCGGCATCGCGTGGGCTACCGTCCGCGTCGAAGCCGCGCGCCCAGATCGCTGGCTTCGCGCCGGAGCGCTGGTCGAGCACCGCGATCCAAACGCCGGGGAGCTTGTGTTCGGTGAGCTGTCGCTGCACGAACGCCGAGAGGTCGTCGCGTACCGAGGTGAGCTCCGGAGCATCGAAGACCGCACGCGTCGCACAGGCGACGAGGGAGACGGCTCCGAGAGACCACAGGAAAAGCGTCGAGGTCGTGCGCATCGCGCCATCTTGGTGTCGCTGGCCGGTTCGTTCCACTCGATGTCGTGCGCTATGCTCACACGCATGTCGACTCCTGAGAGCCCATCGTCGTCGACGCACCGTGCCGGTTCGAAGGGTCGATGGCTCGCGGTGTTCGTCGTGCTCCTCGCTCTTGTGCTCGTGCTCGAGTTCTCGTTCGGAATCGTTGCCTCGGCGCTTTCGGGCACGACGAACGCGGTGACGCTCGAGACGGACATCGAGTCCGCAGGGGCAGGAGACGTCGGGGTCGAGACTCCTCGGGCAGAGTCGGACGGAGTCGCGGTGAACGACAGGGAGAACACCGCTCGCGCGCGACGGAGTCCGACGCTGTCCGCGCGCCTCGTCGATCCCCAAGGGAACGCACTCGAAGGCTTGGTCGTCGACGCGATCGCCGTCGACGAGGAACATCGGTTCGATCGGCAGCCCGGCGCAGCGGTCGTGCTCGCGCGCGCGACGAGTTCGCGCGATGGGCGCATCGCGGTTCCGATGCCGCGCGAGGGGTTCGTCGCGCTCGACCTGCGCGGACAGCCGTTCGTCCTGACCGATCGGTATTGTCACTTCGCCGTGAGCGAGTCGGACGTCGACGTCGGCGACGTACCATGTCGCCCAGCAGCCACGTTGAAGGGTCGCGTCGTCGACCAAGACGGCGCACCGGTCGAGAATGCCGAGTGTCTCGCGATGTTCGACACGACGATGAGCCCGGTCACGACGCGCTCCGACCGCGATGGGCGTTTCGTGTTCGACGGAATCGCGTTGCTCCCGGGTGCAGTCGTCGTGACTGGGGCTGGTTACGGAATTTCACGCGAGCGTCCGAAAGACCTCGACACGGAACTCCAAGTCAGACTCGATCGTACCCATACGTCCGTGCTGTCTGTGACGGATGACGACGGACGATTGCTGCGCTCGGTGAAGGTGCTCCGCGCAGACTTGCCGGCAGGCATGGACAGGTCCGTGCTTACCAGGGCGGATGATCGCTTCGAGTTCGATCATGGAGACGTCGACAGCATCCTGTCGTGTTCCGCGAACGGCCGCGAGACTGTCGTCGTGACGGTGCGACCGGGCGTCACCGAAGCTTCGGTCACCCTTCGAGACTGCGCGCGTGTCGAGGGGCGTGTGGTCGATTCGTCAGGCGCCGGCATTCCAGGGATTCCGGTCGATCTGGCCGTCGAAGGTCGTTCGCTCGACCGAAGCGGCGTAGCTTGCAAGACGAAGAGCGTGATGCTCCATGCGGTCAGCGCGGATCGTGGATCGTTCGTGTTCGAGGAGGTGCCCCCCGGCAACGGCTACGTACGTCGTACAGGCGCGCCTGAGTTGATGCGAGTGCAGACGTTGCCGGGAAAAACGCTGCGCGACTTGCGACTCGAGATCGACACGCCCCAAGAGCTGCACGTGGTCGTCGTCGATCCTTTGGATCGACCGATTTCGGGGGCGCGCATCGAGACGACGCGGAGGTCGGTATCCAGTGAGCTCATGCCCGCGATGACCGATCGCGAAGGGCGTACGACTCTGCGGCTCGTGGGAGGTCGAACGTGTTCGCTTCGCGTGACGAAACACGGATGGGTGAAGTCGGTCGTCGATAGAGAACTCGGTCGTTCGGAGCCGCTTCGAGTCGTTCTCCACCCTGCAGCAAGCGTTCGCGTCGAAGTCGTCGACGCGGAGGGCAAGCCCGTGCCGAACGCTGCCGTGTTCGCATATCTCACGAACGACGACAGTGTCAGTGCCTATCGCCATGCGGACGGGCGTGGGGTCGCGCGCTTTTCGGATTTCGAGCCAGGACCGTGGACGTTTCAGGTCCGCAGCACCTCGAGTGGCCAGTTCGTTCTCGGTCGGTTCTCGTCCGATTCGCTGGCTCCCGACGCGCTCAGCATCAAGTCGGCAGTCCTACGAGCGGGCTCGGAAACTGTCGTGACGTTGAGATTCGGCAGTGTGCAGAAATGCACCGTGCGCGTGCGCTGGAAGAGTCGCGATCTCGCGAATGCCCGCGTTACCTTCTTCGATGCACGTGGATCAGCAGTCTCCGCGTTGACGAACGAGCAAGGCCGAGCCCTGCTCGTCAAGGGCGGTTTCGGCAAGGGCAGAGTCGTCGTCGAGCCCGAGGGATCGCCGTTTACGTTCACACATGATCTCGAAGTGCCGCGGGGGCGTGCCGAGTCGTTCGAGACGATCGATCTCGCCGGTGCGACGCTCGTCGTCATCGCACCGAGTGACGTTTCCAGGACGAAACCCGTGCAGCTCTTCAAGGGAGCCGAGGTGCTGCGCATCACGACACCCGGGCGCGTCGTCGTCGAGCCTCTGCCGCCGGGCGTGTTCACACTTCGCAAGCAGGGTACGAATGCTGCCGCAAAGTTCGCGGTCAAAGTCGGGGACTACCTCGAGAAGGTAGTTCCGAACTGACCCGGCCTGCGTCAGCGACCGATCTGAATGCTGACGCCGTTGCTCCAGGACATGCCGCCTTGCACCGGCTCGAAGACGGCGTGTTGGAGGTGGAATTGCAAGAGCGGCAAGGTTTGCGGAATTGCGAGCGGAGTCTGGAGCGCGCCGGCCGCCGATGTCACGCCGGCGATCATCGCATCCATACTCACATGGAGTTTGCAGCCCGACGTGCCGAGGAGTGGATCGAGGATGAGCGGAAGGCTGCCGAATGCGGACTGCGTCTTCGAGCCACCGAGGATGACGAGGCCGACGCGACTCGGGCCATGGCCCGACGAAGTCGACGTCAGCGTTTGTCCGAGTCGCGGCGAACCCGACACGGTGAGTGTCGATGGGGCGTTGGCCGTTGTTGCGCAACCTTGGCCGAACGGCTGCACGAACGCCGACAAGAACTCCGCGCCGCGAAGATCGTGATTGCCCAGCGACGCGACGAACTGGGTCGTGCCCGTTGCCGGGTCGATGCGGTAGAGGTCGTTTCCGCCGCCGAACAGCGCTCCGTCGCTTCGCACGGCGAGGAACTGGATCGCGGCCGTCGCGCCCACGAACGGATTCACGTCGGACCATGTGCGGTTCGTCTCATCGATCGTGATCAAGCCGGCGGTTGGACTCCAGCCGTAGAGCTTGCCGCCGTGAAGCGTGAGTGCGGTGATTTCGCCCGGCAACGGGGGGTAGCGCAGGATGCCTTCGCCGACGTAGCAGAGCTGCCAGTACGAGGCCGAGCGCTCTTGGATGAACCACTGCCCGTTGGTTCCCTTGGGGGCGAGCCCTTGCGTCACGACGCCATCATTGACGAGGTAGTTCGTGATCGCGCCCGTGGTCTCGTTGACCTCGACGAGGTCACTGCCGAGATACGTGCGGTTCGTCCACTTCTTGTAGCGCCGGACCGTAGCCAGAAGGCGGCCATCGGGCATGCGCGTCGTGTCCGTGAAGAACACGTTCGGGTCCCGCATCAGAAGCTGCGTCAGCCCGGTCGTCGAATCGATCGAGAACGATTCGCCTCGGTAGTTGAAGCCGACCATGTCCTGCGAGATTGCGGGAGACGCCATCGCGGTGATCCAGGTAGCGGCGGCCAGAAAGTGAGTCGGGAGCGGGATGCGAAGTGGTGTCATCGGAGAGGCTCGAACAACTGGCGTGCCAGCCGAGATCGGGCATCGATACGTGCATTGCGACCGTTTGCGAGGATCGACGGTCCAGTTGCTGGGCAGTGAGTCCGATATTTGGTCCCGCATGCGAGCAGCTGCCGATCAACGCCGTGGATCCAAGCAACGACAGCACGTACAAGCTGTCATGCGCCCTCGCCTCGCATTGCCGCTCACGACTCTCCTCGTCGTCGCTTGTCGCTCGTCGGTCGAGGAACCGCGCAGCCGCGTGACCAACGTCGTGCTCGTCATGGCCGACGACCAAGGCTACGGCGATGTCGCGGCGCGCGGTCATCCACATCTCGCGACTCCGACGCTCGACGAGTTGTATCGCGATGCTGTGCGCTTCGAACGTTTCTATGCACAGGCGCCCGTTTGTTCGCCGACGCGTGCAAGCGTCTTGACTGGGCGGCATCCGACGCGCATCGGGATCACGGGTGCCAACGTCGGTCATCTACCCGAAGGCGAAGCGCAACTCGCGACGAGTCTGCACGATGCCGGTTACCGCTGTGGGCACTTCGGAAAGTGGCATCTCGGGACCCTCAGCAAGACCGTGCGCGACAGCAACCGCGGTGGGGCGCGTGGAGTCGCGCACTATGCACCGCCGTGGGAACGCGGCTTCGACGTGTGCTTTTCGACCGAAGCCAAGGTGCCGACGTTCGATCCGATGCGGACGCCCGGCAGATTTGCAGGTGGTGTCGGGCAGAAGCGCGAGGGCTCGGAGTACGGCACGTACTACTGGCAGTGCGATGCAAACGGGCGCGTGTCCCGCGTCGATGAGCAGGAGCTCGGCGGCGACGATTCTGCGCTGATCGTCGATCGTGCATGTCGGTTCATCGAGGATTGTGTTGCGTCGAGCAAGCCGTTCTTCGTCGTCGTTTGGTTCCATGCACCGCATCTGCCGGTCGTCGCGTCGCGTGAGGATCGTGCGCGCTACGACGCGCTCGCCGTCGACCTTCAGACGAAGCACTACTACGGTTGCTTGACCGCGCTCGATCGCGCACTCGGCAAGTTGCGCACGACGTTGCGCGAGACCGGGCAGCGTGACGACACGATGCTCTGGTATTGCAGCGACAATGGACCCGAAGGCAACTCCGATGAGTCACCGGGACAAACGGGTGGTTTGCGCGGTCGCAAGCGTTCGCTCTACGAAGGCGGCGTCCGCGTGCCCGCGTTCCTCGAGTGGCCACGTCGTACTCGCGGACCCCGTGTGGTCGATGCACCGTGTTCTACGTCGGACATCGCGCCAACCGTGCTCGCTTCGCTCGGGCTCGACACGACTGCGACGCAGAGGCCTTTTGACGGCATGGATGTGATGCCGCTACTGAGCGGCGAGCGATCGCTACGCGGTGCCGAGATCGCGTTCGCGTACGACGCCGAGGCCGCACTGATCGGGGATCGCTACAAGTTGATCGGGCGGGACGGAACGTACGAACTCTACGATCTTCGTGCGGACGCGGCGGAGTCCGTCGATCTCGCGAACGAACTACCGGATCTCGTCCACGATTGGCACTCGAGGCTCGAGAGTTGGAAGCGAGGACTCCGGTAGCGCGCCGCGGGCCGTCGGGCCCGCGGACATGGGATTCAACGACCGACGATTGCCGTTCCGCCATTGGAGAACGAGAGGCCCAAGGTGTTCGCACCGGCGTCGAGGACGAACCACTGGTTGTGAAACGCCTTGCCGACGAGCGACGCGTCCGATGGCACCTGGATCGAGAACGCAGCCGTGCCGTTGGACGTCGTCGCGCTGGCGCCGAGGAGCATGTCGTAGGAAGCGACGAGGTAGCAGCCGGGTGCGCCGGCGCCAGTCAGGGACAGTGGTAGGGGAACCGTGCCCCAGGTCGTCTTCGAGGCTCCGAGGATCAGCGCTGCTGCCGAGTTGCCTTTGGCCCGAGCGAGATTCACATCAAAGCTCGTGTTGGTTTCCGGCACCAAGCTGTTCGCGAGGATTGGAATCGCCGGAAGTGTCGTGCTGCGGAAGCACATGACGAGACCTTCATGGAGAGATACCGTTCCGGTCGTCGCGGTCGCGCTCGTTGCATAGAGTCTCGCGGTCTTCGCGGTCGCGCTCGAGGCCGCGTCTTCGAAGTGGCTCGTGCTCGACGAGCTCGTGTTCACGATTTCGACGAGGAGGTTGGCGCCTGCCGTGGAACTCCAGTACCAATTCGTATCGAACGGGATGCAGATCGTGCAGCGCGTCGGTGAGTAGTTGCCTCCGGCCCATTGGTGGATATAGACCTTGCCGCTGAAGACGGTCGCCATGGCTCCACTGACGTTGGTGGCGAACGACGATGTGAGGTTCGTGTCATCACGGGTCGTGTATCCGAGCTTGACTGTCAGGACTTGCAGTTCCGCGTCGCCACCGGAGTATTCGTCGAGCCGCAGGCAGAGTTCATTGAACCATCGTGATGCACCGACTTCTTTGCGCAGGAAGACTTGCTGGTAGCGCATGTTGGCTCGAGCGTGCGGGAACGTGTTCGCCGATTCGCCCATCTTGGTTGCATACGCTGCGGGCAAGATCACGCCGCCACCGCCAGGCGTACCTGGGCAGCCGATGCCGTAGGTCTCGTACCTGCCAGCGATCTTGCTCCATGTATCGGTCAGGGATGCCCATCCGAAGGACTGGCTCGATCCCCCGACGACGGATCCGTTCAAGCTGACTTCGATGGTCAAGTATTCGGTCACCGTCGCCGTGTATCGGATGAACTCTTCCGAGTTGCGAAGCGTCGTCGAACTCAGGACCGTGGCTCCGCCGCGGCGCAGATAGAGGTTGAGGTCCGTCCAGGTGCTGCTGTTCGTATCCAGGCGGTTCCAAGCAATCGCGAATTGATACGTCTGTCCTTTGACGACCGGCAGCACTCGCTGCCAAACGCGATTCGAGTCCGACAGAGTGGCACGTCCATGGCGATCAGGATCGCTTCCGACCACGTAGGCAAGGTCGTCGCGCAAGTAGCCGCAGCCGGTGCCCGACGACGTTTGTCGCACCGTCGAATACTGACACGTTTGTGTGGACGCGAGCAGGATCGCCTTGGTTTCATCGGCGCGAAGTGTCGACTGTGCAGCTCGCAAGAGTGCCGCTGCGCCGGCAACCTGGGGCGACGCCATCGACGTGCCCGTCATGATTGCATCCGTGTACTCGTTGTCACGCTGCGCCATGTTCGTCGCAACACCGTTCGCTGCGATGTCTGGAAAGACCTGGCCGTCGGCGATTCCATGACTCGTTCCGGTCCATAGGTCATGTGTGTTCTCGTAGACGGCACCGACCGAGATGCCGTTGACATTGATCAAACTGTTGGCCGTACTCGTCCCGGTGTTTCCCGCGCACGTGACATTGAGGATGTCCGTGCCGTTGGTCGCCGCATCCATGGCTTTCTGTTCGACCGACAGCGGATCCGGGCTTCCGTGGTAGGACATGTTGGAAACGCGAATCCCGTACGGAATCGAATCGATGACCATCTGGGTGTAGGCATTCGCCATGGTCGAGGTCGATGACGTGCCGTCCAACGCATTCGCGATCGCGTAGCCGGCAATGTTCGAGTCGTAGGCATGACCATCATCGGCGGTCGTCGTCCGCCAGCGCCAACCGGCGGCGACGCTGTCGACTGCGGTCCCGTGTCCATGAACGTCGTCCGCGGACATGAGGCCGATCTTCCGATTCAAGACGAGTCGAGTCGTTGTCGTTCCTCGGCGCGAGTAGGTGATGTGTGGCTTCCCCGTTCCTGCCATGTTCGAGTCGTGACCGGTGTCGATCACCGCAATCGTGACACCTGCGCCACGAACGTTGATGGCCTGCAGGGCATCGGCGTTGTGGTTCGCTGCATTCGTTGCGGTCTTGATGGCGGGTTTGACGGCGACATCAGGTTGGAGATAGGCGACGTTTTCCAGCTTACGAATCGTGTCGAGTCGACTTGGGTGAATCGCGACCGCACAAGCATTGACGAGCCACCACTGTGCATAGACTTCACCGCCCAGCGCTTCGACCGCCTGTACGAACGTGCTCTGGTGAGCTTTCATCTGGCGTTCGAGGTCACGAACGATGCCATCGACGACCGGCGCGCGCCGTGCGCCCAGGCTCTCGTTCCGAAGAGCAGCCAAGTCGAACGGCCGATCCTTGAAGTGGACGATCCAGCGCTCCGTTCCCGGTACCCGACCGGGAAGCGCCTGCCCTTCGAAGAATGGCCCATCGTTGCGTAGGGCCGCAGTCGCACGACCTTGGTCCGTTTGCATTGCAAGCGGTTGTGCGGAAGCGACGCGGGGGAGACCACCGACGGCGAAGAGCAGGATCGCCGCCGTGTCCAAACCGTGGATGTTCATTGGAACTCCATTTTCTGAAGGCAGCCCCTGAGGTCTCTCAGGTTCTGTCTCGAAAGGACAGTGGATGGCGCCGACTCAATGGGCGCTACGGCGAATCATGGAACAACTAGCGTGCCGATCGGCGGTTTGCATGTACGGACGCTTCTTGCCACAGGACGCATGCCGTAATGCCTGCTACATGGTGCATTCTCACTCTTGCTGCGGGCTCTGGCTGCTTCGCAATCTCTGCGACACGACGCGGATTTGCAGCCCTGCGATGTCGAGCACCAATCCTGCGAATCTTGGTCGGATGAAGCTATTTGGTCCGAGCGCATGTATGCGGCAACACGTGTGCTCGCGACACGGCTTGTCGCGGAAGTCGAGATCGTGATACGAGAGGACGCAGGTCGTGGATCCGATCTTGCGAGTTACCGATCGACTGGGTTCCTACGTAGCCTCTTCACTGCGGTCGAAGGAACGGCGTCAGCAGTTCGTGCGGCGCCAGAGCAATGTTCGAGATGCGTACCTCGTCGATCGTGCCGCAGAACGACTGAGGACCCGCGATTTGCCAGTTGCCGATCCCGATTCCTGGGTCCGGGCCACTCAGGTCGGCAATTGCTCGGATCTTTGTGTGCCCCGTCGCGACTCGCTCGGCGTTGATCCAAAGGCTCTGTGTGCCGGTCGCGTCGTCGAGTGTGCCGGCGACGTGAAGGATCGCCCCGATCGGCAGTGCTCGCGGTGAACGGAGAATGGAGGTTTCGTTTTGGTCGTCCGTGACTTCGAACACGAGCCTCCCTTGTGCGTCGACTGCGAGATACCACGGGTCGAAGCCGGCACGAGAGTCTCCGCGAAACACGATCTGCTCGAGACCGTCGTTCGCGTACCGCTCCACCTGAACGGTCGCCTCGAGGGTCATGCTCGCCGGAAGATGCAGCGCTTCGTGATCCGGCACCGCGATGCGGTCGTCTTCTCCATCGAAGCGCAACGCGAGGTTGTTGCCCGGAAAGTCCATCGCACGGTGAACCGGGCTTCCGTGCGCAATGCCGTGTAAGTCGTTCCCCGAGGAGTCGAGAATCAAGGACTCCGGTTTCACCGCATGTCCAGGAACGCCTCGCTGGAAGCGCCAATGGGCGACGACGCTGTTCCTCGACGTGGAATCGAAGCGACGCACGAGGAGGTCGTCCGTCGCACGCGACACCTCTGCAGGCTTCAGATCGGCGGCGCATGCAGCCAAGAGGCCGGCGATCGACGTGAGAGACAGTAGGAAGCTCAATCGCATGGGGAAACGTTCGGGTTTGAGTGCGAATGTGACACGACGCGAAGCCGCAAGTCTACGGAGGCTAGATGCGTACTCTTCACAGCTTCTGGTGTGGGGGGGCTGTCGCTCGATCGAACTTCGCGCAAACTGGTGCGAGAGGTGTCTCCCATGCAAATGATCCCACGATTGGCGTTCGTGGCGCTCGTACCGTTCGCTAGCGCGATTACTGCTCAAGTCCCGTATCCACTCGGAGACATCAACAAGGCTCCCGGTTGGCGTCGGACCTACGATTGGTCGTCACAGCCAACCGGATTCACGGAGGTGGGTGGAGTCACGGTGTTTGCCGCGACGAGCACGCTGTTGGGCCGTGAGCTCTTTGCGACCAAGGGCACGACTGCGACGACGGCGATGCTCAGGGATATCGCAGTCGGCACCATCGACTCGGACCCCCGCGAGTTGACCCTCGTCGGTGCGCAGTGTTTCTTCACCGCGACGACTCCTCAGACTGGCTTCGAACTGTTCAAGACCGATGGCACGACGAACGGGACCGTACTCGTGCGTGACATCATTCCGGGGGCGGCTAGTTCGAATCCGGTTGCGTTGACGGAATTCGGCGGTGCTCTCTACTTCTTGTCTGGGGACAAGAACGTGGAACTGTGGCGCTCTGATGGCACCGCGCAAGGCACGGTACGGATCGTGCAGCTCGTCGCATTGCGTGCTGCGGAAGCGGGGATGGTCGCAACCGGGAACGGCAAGCAGTTGTGCTTCCATAGCGGTACGAATGTATGGCTGAGTGACGGATCGGCTTCCGGCACGCGTAGCTATACGACGCTGGGTTCGCCACCGATTCTCACCGCGACGTCCAGTGCGTCGTACTTGGCGACCTCGAAATCCTTGTGGCGATGCGATCCTACGGCGCCAACTCTTATTCGCGCTGCGGGAACGACGGAGAGAATTCGAGTCAGGACCACGATCAACGACGCGCTCTACTACCAAACGGAAGACTCGACATCTGGCGTCTCCAAGCTGTACGTGTTGATCGGTACGACGGAGACGTACCTCGACGATATCGCGCCACCTCTCAGCAACCACTTCGCCACGGATGGGACTGATTATTACTACGAACGTGCAACGACGAGTTCGAGTAAGCACACGATATGGAGATCCCGCGGGACGACGAAGTCGTTCGTCGCGGATGTTCCAGTCATTTCGAATCAGCCGCTCGTTCTCGAGCTCGTCCACCGCGGAATCCTGTATTCCACGTCCTTCGGCTGGTTCACGTCGTCGACGGTCCTCGCTACGAACCTGGCTTCACAAGCCTCGCAGTCGCTGATCACCGTCACCGCCCCGACGGAGTTTCGTGCGTCCGGCTCGCTTGTGGTCTTCGCGGCATCGACGCTCAGTGACACCGAGCCATACGTGACGGACGGTAGTCCCGCAAATACGGGCATTCTCGCGGATCTACGCACGCAGCCAGCTGGTATGACGCTCGATTCTTCCCCAATCCTCTTCTACGACGCGACGGGGATCGCTCTGTTCCTTGCTTCGGAACCGACGACTGGCTCTGAGTTCTATCGGACCGATGGTACGCCAGCGGGTACGACTCTGATCAAAGATGTCGTGCCAGGGCCGGCTTCGGTCACGCCGGCACCAATTGGGCGGCTCGGCAATACGCTCTACTTCGATGGCGACAATCGGTTGTGGAGTTCCGATGGAACAGGAGCCGGAACTCGGTTCTTGAAAGATGTCAAATCGCCCTGGCACTTCTCACAGCTCGGTGGATATCTCTACTTCACGTCGGGGCTCGATCTGTGGCGCACGGATGGCACGGCAGCGAACACGACGCTCGTACGCGCACAATCGTTGCTGCGGAGCGACGCGATCGGTGGATACCTCTATCTCGAGTGCTATGGGCCTGGCGGTTTGGAGCCGTGGCGATTCGACGGGACTACGTTCACGATGCTCGGAGACGTGAACCCGAGCGGGGACAGTCGTCCGGATTGGTTCCTGCGTGCCGGCAACTACGTGATCTTCGAAGCGACGGTTCCCGGGCTCGGTCGTGAGTGGTTGACCATGCCCGTCCGTGGGGGCACACCGACGGTGCTGAAGGATCTGCACCCTGGGTTCGACAAATACGCTTCGGGCGGCTGGGCCTGCTCCACCGGAGACAAGGTGTACTTCTGGGATGAGTTCCAAGGCGTCGCGCAGCTCTACGTGACGGATGGAACGACCAATGGAACCGTGGGGCTTCCCGTCACGTCGACGCAGGCGTCCTACTTGACCGTGTGGGGGAACGGCCAGCTTCTCGCGCAGACCGATTCGGCGGTGTGGACCACGGATGGCACCGTCCCGGGTACGCGAAAGATCACGGACTTGACGGGTCGGACATCGTTCCAGCCGCTTCGCATCGGTTCCAGGAGAGTCGCCTTCAAGGCGAGCGACGGCTTTCATGGTTACGAGCTGTGGCTGAGTGACGGTAGCGGAGCACGTACGGCCATGGTCGCAGACCTATGTCGGGGGGCCTGTGACGGGCTCTGCCCCACGGGTTCGACGACGCGCGGAATCGTCTCGAATGGACGCCTGTTGTTCGCTGGAGATGATGGCCAGTTCGGTGAAGAGCCGTTTGCCCTCGATCTCGGTGCCGTGTCGCAGAAGGTCGGTGAGGGATGTCGATCCAGCGGCTTCGTGCCGGCTTTGTCTGCGGAGGACCCTGTCCTCGGCGGTTCGTTCGCGATCGACATCGAAGACGCGACGGCGAACACCGCGGGCGCGCTCGTGATCGCGGCGCCACTCCTCGGCTTCCAGTCGACGTACCTGGGGTCGGGGTGCTCGCTCTACGTCGACACGACGGCGATCCTGCTCGTGCACCCATTCGGTACGGACGCGAGTGGACGCTGGAACCTGCCAGCGATGAACGTGCCCAACAACCCGGCGCTTCGTGGCGTGCGTTTCATGTTGCAAGCGGGCATTGGTCCCTCGACGACGCATCCGCTCGGCTTCGACCTGACGAATGGCGTCCTGATGGTCATCGGGTCGTAGCGCAGCGAGGCGATGTAAGGGCATGATCTGCGTCATGCCCTTTCGCACACTCGCGCTCTTCACGGTCTTCTTGCTCGTCGGCGGTTGTCGGAGTTCGACACAGGATGCAAGGCCCACGGCAGCGCACCCGAACGTCGTCGTCTTCTTCACGGACGACCAGGGCTTCGGCGATCTGTCGTGTTACGGACATCCGACGATTCGGACGCCGCACGTCGACCGACTCGCGCGCGAAGGTGCGAAGCTCACGCAGTTCTACGTTGCGGCTCCGGTTTGCTCTCCGTCGCGTGCGGCGTTGCTCACCGGTTGTTATCCGAAGCGTGTCGGGATGCAACGACACGTCGTCTTTCCGCCGGATGACCACGGGTTGCATCCGCAAGAGGTGACGATTGCCGAGGTCCTGCGCGACGCCGGGTATCGCACGGGTTGTTTCGGTAAGTGGCACCTGGGGCATCGGAAGGGGTTGCTCCCGTGTGATCAGGGATTCGACGAGTTCTTCGGCGTGCCGTATTCCAACGACATGGCGCAGTTCCACCGCCGGAAGGGCACGAAGTATGCGTTCCATCTACCACTCATGCGCGACGATCGCGTGATCGAGTGGGAGCCCGACCAGCGTGCGTTGACGCGGCGGTACACGGATGCCGTGATCGACTTCATGGATCGCGCACATGATCAGCCGTTCTTCGCGTACGTGCCGTATTCGATGCCGCACATCCCGATCTATGCCTCGGATGAGTTTCGCGGTCAGAGTGCCCGCGGGCTCTACGGCGACGTGATCGAAGAGATCGATGCGAACGTCGGCCGGGTGCTGTCGTGGCTCGATGCACACGCGCTGGCAGAAGACACGATCGTGATCTTCACGTCCGACAACGGGCCATGGCTGCCGTTCAAGGAGCGCGGCGGTTCGGCTGGGCCGCTGCGCGGTGGGAAAGGCACCAACTTCGAAGGCGGCCAGCGGGTGCCTTGTGTCGTGCGTTGGCCCGGGCGCGTCGCGGAGTCGTCGCTCTGCACCGATCCGATGACGGCGATGGACCTGTTGCCGACGTTGGCAGGGATCTGCAATGCGTCGCTTCCCGAGGTCACGATCGATGGACGCGACATGGGGGACAGGCTGGTCGATCTCGTTCGACTTCCCTCCGGCTCGAAGGCGTTCATGGCGACTTCGGCCAAGACCCGTGAAGACCTCGACGAGTTCGTGTTTCTCTACTACACGTCGAAGGGCGACCTCGCCGGCATCCGCAAAGGACGATGGAAGCTACTACTCCCGAACGAGCTGCACGACGTCGAGGTCGACGTCGGCGAAGCGTGGAATCGCGCTGCCCAGCACGAGGATCTCGTGCGTGATTTGACGAGTCTCGCCAAAGAACTCGACGCGCGCATCGAGTCCGAGGCGCGCCCGGTACATCACAGCGACGAGCTGGTCTTTGACCCGCGCGCACCGAAGGACCCGAACGGACAGCCGTTCACGATGCCCAACGAGCGCCGCCGCGCGCAGTGAGTGTCGACGTCAAACGCGTGTCCAAGCGCGCACGTCCGCTTCGAGCTCGCTGACGGGCACCCACGGGCGTGCCCAGCAGTTGCGGCAAGCCTCGATCGGGTTGCCGGACAAGAGCCCTTCGCGAATCTCGACGACCTTTTTCGCGTTGAGGATCTGGTCGAGGCTCTCACCCGTGCCGAGGTGACCGACCGTCTCCGTCATGAAGCAACAGATGCGAACCGCGGTATCGGCTTGGAGGTACGCGAAGCTCCACGGATCGAGGCACCTGCGGGTCATCGCTTGAACATCCGTACTCGACTTGCGTGACGGGTAGACCGTGCGGACCTCGCCCTGGACTCCGAGAGACGCCTCGGGTTCGGGATCGATCGGCGGCTTGGTCTCTGCAGAACTCGCATTCGCCGCGCCATCGTCGTCTCCGCGGTCGACTCGCGTGGCATCCGCCTCTGTCGAGCCCTCGGCACAGGCTTTCGAACCTGTCGACAGCCCGCGTTCGGCGACGATTTGGCGAATCGACTTCTTCGGATGTGACTGCGGTACTTCGACCTCGGTCGGAACGGCCATCCCGAGGGTCTGCGCCAGCGCCTCGGGCCAAGCGAACTGCACCCCGTGCGCACGCAGCTTTTCGAGCATGCGCCGTGTCGAGACCGCGAGCAGGTCGCGTTCGCCCTTCGGCAGCTCGCTCAAGTGGCGCACGGGTTGGGCGCCTTCGACGTCGGGGTACTTCGCGAGATTGCAGAACTCGAAGTAGCGAACACCGCGCGCGAGACCATAGTCGGCGAACTCTTCGAGCTTCGGCGCGCAGATATCCGAAACGACGCACGAAAACGTGAGGACCGTCTCCTTCTCGTTGCGTGCGATCGCTTCCATCAGTCGCGTGAGGTTCGAATCGAAGATCTCCCACTTGGCATTGCGACGGAGCGCTTCGAACAACTCGGGCACCGAGCTATCGGTGCTGATCGTCACGCGTCGCAAGCGCGCGAGCGTCTCGATCTCGGTGTCCTTCAGCTTCTTGCTGAGGTTGGTGATGATCTCGAGATTCAGCCCGAGGTCGAGCCAGTGGCGGACATAGACGTCCCAGTCCTTGACGATCGTCGTTTCCCCGTGGCCATTGATCATCACGATCTCCGGTGCGCGATCGACGATGAGTTTGGTCAATGCTTCGAAGTGCTCGATCGGGAACTGGATCCCCTCGTAACCCGGTTGTGCGACGGCGCAGTAGGTGCACCGGAGGTTGCACTTGCTCGTCAGCTCGATCAGCAGGCGTTGTGTGCGCGACGATCTGAGGAGGGAGTCCGCGAGGGCAGTCATCTTGGTAGTCTACAATCCATACCGGTCGGATCGCGCCAGGCTGCTCGAGCGGATACCGGTCCCGAGGTTCGTGAAGTCGCTTCGTGAAGTCGTAGAGTCACCATGGGTCAAGACGATTCGCCGCGCGTGCCCCGACGCGGATTCTTCCGTGCCGGGTTGCAGAAGATCGCCAAGGCGGCGGCCGATGCGCTCGAAGAGTCGATGGATCGGGTCCGTCACGAGTTTCAGGAGCATCACCGAGATGCGCCCGTTCGGCCGGTAGCGCCGAGCCGATCTGGCCCGCCACCGCGGATGCATGGCTCGGATCGACTCGAGTATTCGACGCGGCCGCCGGGCGCCGTGGAGGGCGATCGCTTCTTCGAACTCTGTACGAAGTGCGGGGATTGCGTCGAAGCGTGCCCCGCATGGGCGATTCGGAGCGCCGATGCTCATGACGCGAATCCGGGCTTTCCGATCGTCGAGCCCAACATCTCGCCCTGCTCCCTGTGTTCGGACCCGGTGCCTTGCATCGCTGCCTGTGGCACCGGAGCGCTCGTCGCGACTCCGCGGACGGAGATCGACTTCGGACTCGCGGTCGTCGACTTCAAGACGTGCATCGTGCCTCTCGGGGAGCACTGCGATTATTGCGTGCTCTACTGCCCGCTCGAGTCGGCCGCGATTCGGATGACGGGGGACGGGCCCGAGATCATCGAAGGGGGTTGCACCGGCTGCGGGTCGTGCGTCCAGATGTGTCCGACGTCTGCGATCACGGTCGTGCCGCGCGTTCGGCCGCGCAGCGTGGCGCAATAGTCGAGCGCACGGCGCGCACATCCTCGAACACCCACGAGGCCCTTCATGAGACACGCATCGCAGCGCACGCTGAAACGTGTTCGGCATTCGACCCTCTTGATGATCCACGTTGCCGTGATCAGCGTGACGATCGTCACTGTGCTCTGGATCACGTTTCTGTGGTTCATGGTCGACGATCCCTACTACTTCTCCACGGACATCTCGAGCCTGCGTGAGTGGGCTCTCGCTCCCGTTCTCGGCACCATCGGACTCATCGACCTGTTGCTGTGCATCGGAGTCAGCACGTGCGTATGGAACGTTCTCGTGGCTGCCACTTCCCGTGTTCATGTTTGGCAACGTTGGGTCCAGACGGCAGCAAGTCTCTTTGTTGTCGGGGCTTTCGTGTATGGATCAGTGCTCTGGAAGTACGCAGCGAACCAGTACGACAACGACCGACTCATGACCGCAGGCGAACTCGAGCGAGCGTTCGACGTCCAACGCGCAGCGCTCGACACCCACGCTTCGAGAATCATGGAGCTCAGGCAACGGATGCTCGACGACAACAAGACGCCACGTAGCTACTTGGATGTCTACGTCCAGGACTGGGAAGCATTGTTCGTGTCCGGACGAGCGATTGGAGAGGTTGGACCTTTTCGTGGATGCCAGCTCGACGACTCGGGAACGCGTCTCTACTTCGTCACACTCCGCAACGGGATCGGTACCGATACACGCGCAGAGGGTTTTTGCTACAGCATGGACGATTTGCCGACCGGTTCTATCGATCCCGACCAACCTCCGCCGCGAGGAAGCGAGGTCTTTCTCGAGCTCGACGAGCATTGGTACGCGTTCTTGCGAAACGGCGTCTTCGCTCACGAGCTCGAGGCCCCGCAGCGTTGACCCGGAATTGCAGCGGGGACGCGGCATGCACACATCGTGCACGCGACGTCCCCGTCGGGCGTTCGGTAGGACTGCTGCCGGTGCTCAGTCGCAGCGGCGCGAGCTGTGACGGCTCGAGCTGCGGCGGCAATCGTCGTCGCGGTCCTTCCGCGAGTCGCAGTTGCGATCGTCGCGGTCGCGATCGTCGCAGTCACGGCGCGAATCGCAGTGACGGTCGTTGTCGCGGTCGCAGTCGCCGCAGCGCGGCTTGCAGGTGCGGGGCGTCGGGAGCTTGCAGTAGAGCTCGTTCGCCGCTTCGAACTTGGCGAGAGCGGTCTTGACGGTTTCGGGACCGCAGATCGCGCCGACCGCGTCGCGGTAGATGCGGATGACCTGGCGGAGCGTGTAGGCGTATTCGAGGTTGCTGTCTGCGGCGAGCAACGCGGCGGCGGCGTGGCGGTTGAGGCGTTCGATGTCGCTGTCGCCGGTCAGGCAGATCGCGTCGAGAACGGTCGCGTTGCGGGGGAGCTTCGAGCGGCAGGACGAGACGCCGAAGACGCGCATCCAGTTGGTGTAGGTCTTGATGTTGCAGGTCACGTCATCGCGGCCACAGCCGTCCCAGAGCGTGATGTGCTTCTTCCAAAGGTCGGGACCGCATTCCATGGACTTCGGGTTCGGCAGCGAGAGGCTGTGGAAGACCCAGGTCAGCGATGCCGGCAGGTTGCCGGTGTAGGGGCCGAGGCCGCTGTCTGCCGACACGACGCGGACGCTGAGCGACGTGGCGCCGGCCGGGATCGTGACGGTGTGCATGTAGCTGTCCCATTCCGGGCCGTCGGTGTCGCCGAGTGCGTCGTATTCGCTCTCGGACGGGGTGAGCGAACCGTTGATCGAGACTTCGATCGTCGTCGGGCGAGCCGGTGCGACGCTACCGAAGAAGTACGCGAGCGAAGCCGTGCGCTCCGTCGAAGCTGCCGGGAACGTGTACGTCTGCGTCTCGGTCACGTCGAGCGGATTGGCGAAGTCGCGGAACGCGTTGTCGTTGCCGTCGCGGATCGAGATCGTGCCCGTGTTCTGGCCATCGTCGATGATGACGGCCAGGCCGAGTCCGTTGCTGATCCCTCGGAAGTTGAGGCCACGCACCTTGACGACGTTGTCGCCGTTCGTGACGAGGCCCATCGCCGTGACGTCCGCGCGGTAGGTCGAGCTCCAGCGCGAGAAGAAGAAGTTGGTCGGACCACCGATGCGCGAACCGGTGACGGGCAGGCCGTTGAGCAACACGTCGTCGGTGATGCCCTGCTCGTCGGCGGCGAGTGCTTGGCCTTCCCAGTAGGCGATGACCTGCTTGACCGTGACGCCGGTCGGGACGGTGAGGTTGATCGTGCCTTCGAACTTGTCCTTCATGCCGGTGCCGGCGACGAGGACTTCGGATCCGGCCGCGATCGTCAGTCCGGACGGCGGGCCGAGTGTTTCACTGCCATCGAAAGCGAAAGCGTTTTGAGCGACGAGAGCGCAGGCGACTGCGACGGCTTGGAGCGAACGTTGGGTGCGTGATGCCAAGGGGGTTTCCTCCTTCGGGGTCATGGGTGAAGGGGATCCTCGAGCTCCGTGCTCGGGCGACCGCGTGTTTCCCTCCCGCTGGTCGCGTTGGCTTCCCCTCCGTGCAAAAACCTACTCCACGCATTCGAGTGGGGCGGAGTTTTTGCATGCACCTAGCGACCGTGGTCCGGGACTCGCGGTCTCATCGCGCGTTCGCCGGTGAAGAAAAACCGGCGGCCGCGTACGTTTCCCTAGAGGCAGCTCATGCGAGCTGTATCGACCGCAACGGTGATGGCGCTCGAATGCGTCTTGGCATGGACGACACGATCAGTTCTTGATGTGCACGGTCACCGAGTTCGAGATCAACGACAGGTTGGTCGGCGCGGAGAAGTCGAGAACCAAGAACGAGTTGTAGAGCGTCGCTCCCTTGAGAGCGGGGAGTGGGGGCAGCGCGAGTTGCGCGGTCGCGTGACCCTGGGCATCGATCGTGCCGAAGTAGTTGACGAAGATCGTCGGTGCCACCGCGGTCGCGGACATCAGCGCGACGTCGTCCCACGCCATGCGCATGAAGCGCGAGTCGATCGGTTGAAGTCCGGCAGTTGCCGACGTCAGCATGAGATAGAACTTGCCTACTTCGGCTTGGGCATTGAGGGAGAACGTCGCGGTTTCGCCGAGCTCGATGTACGCAGGAACGCGCGATCCGTCCACGAGGAGAGCCGTGGCATCGCGTTCTAGCGGTTCGCCCGGAACGAGATTCTTGCCCACGATGGCCGGATGGTCCGGCGCAAAGGCGGGGGCGCGGAACAGCCAGTTGTTGGTCGGCACGTCCCCTTGAGACATCGCCACCGGCCGCTCGCGAACCGGATTGGTGTAGGCCCACACGACGGTGCCGCTCGGGGTGACCTCGAAGGCCTCGCCGATCCATCCGCCGCAAATGCGGGTATTCCCATTCGGTAGCCGTTGTGCGCCGGAGACGAATGCCGAGTAGAAGTCCGTCGGCACAGGCGCCTTCCAGGACCACGTCGCCTCGTTCGGTCCCCAGGTCGGCCCCGCCATCACGTAGTTGTTCGTGCCATCACGACGTGGCAGCACGATCTCATCGACAGAAGACGCATTGCCACCGGGACGTGCGATCCCGTTGTTGAACACGAGCACGTTGCCTGCGCCCGGGAGTCCGTTCGGAATCCAATGCGCGTCGTGTTGTTTGAAGAGCTTTTGGTCGGCGAGCGAGCCGCGTTTGTAGGCCCTCGGGTTGCCCCAGCGATACAGCAGGTTGCCGCCCCTCCCGCTGTTGCCGCCCGTTTCGCCAGCTGCCTCGACGGTCGTCGTCGAGTGATCGATGATCCAAATCTCGTCGAAGCTTCGGATCGAGACCATGATCTGATCGAGCGACGCGTTGTAGTCGATCGCATTGGCGTGCATCCAATCCGCAAACGTGTCGATCACGTAGTTGACGTCGATACGGTCGGGGCGAGAAGCCGTCGTCACCGCGTAGTGGGGCTTCGTCGGATCGAAGTCTTGGACGATGTGATCCCAGGCATGCCACTCCCAGACGATCACACCCGAAGTCGGACCCGTCGGGCGCACTTCGATGATCTTGTCAGGCCACACTTCGTCCTTGACGAAGCTGTTCGGATCACGGCCTGCAGCAATCGCGTCGTTCTTGCTGATCTTCTCCCACGCGAGCATCAAGATGTTGCCGTTGGGTAGACGCTCGAAGTCGTGATGCAGTACGTAGTCCGAAGTCGAGTGGGTGTATTCCCACACCTTGTTTCCTTCGAAGTCGAATTCCTCGACGATCCCGCCATCCCCGCCCGTCTCGATGAAATCGACGTTGAACAAACGTCCGGCCCGCAGCAGGTGCCCGTTGTTCTCGAGATACGAGACGACCCCGGGTGGATAGTTGCTGGACCACTCGTGCACGACGCGCCCTCTCGGATCGAGCAAGAACGTCTTCGTGTGTGCGAGTGGGGACACGAGCGTGAAGAGATCCGTCGCGGAGGGACCGTCTTGGAGCAACCCGACGGTCGTGCGCGCGTGCGTGCCCGCGAACTCCACGACGAAGCCGGCGAGCTTCGTCGTGGATGGAACGTCGTGCCATGTCGCTGCGCGACCGGATGCAGCTCCGAAGCAAATCCTGTTGGCGCCGTTGTCGTTGTCCGGTTGTCCGGCACTCCACGCGCTGTAGGTCCACAGCTCGTTCTCGGACCACACCCATCCGCCGGCGGGCTCGCTCGTGATGTCGCGCTGTACGCCGCCGAGCCAAGGGCCGAGCGACGCCGTCGATGTGGTCGTCCAATACTGCGCCGTATCGACGACAGCGAAGATCGCGTTGGCTTCGTCCGCACTGTGGATCGATGCCAAGTAGCCGCCCAGAGCCGCAGCCTGGGTGTGAGCTTCGTCCCACGTCACACCCGCTGGCGTCGAGACCGCGCGATACCAATGCGTCGTGCCATCCGGATGCGCGAAGTACGCATCTTGTGCCCAGGTGGTCGAGGCAATGGCGAGAGAGGAGACGAGCGCACGAGCGACCGTGCGCCCGAACGCGGGGACAAGAGAACGATTCAAGGGTGCGACTCCGTGGCTGGCAGTACTCGGGAGCGTCGTCACGACGGTCCCGAGATTGTAGTCCGCCAGGAGCGCACGTGGAGTGGTCGTCTTCAGGCCAAGTCGGCGAGCTTCAGAAACCACGCCGTCCCGCGCCAGAGCGCTTCTTCATCGACGTCGAAGTTCGTCGCATGGTTGGGTGCGACGATGCCCTTCGCCTCGTTTCCGACCCCGAGAAACGCGAAGCACGCAGGACGCCGTTCGGCGTAGCGAGCAAAGTCCTCGCCGCCCATCCATGGTTCGCTCCGGGGCACGAAACCGGTCTCTCCAAAAAGCTCCCTCACGGCGCGCTTCCCGCGCTCGGTCGCGTCCGCATCGTTGACGAGCACCGGGTAGCCGCGCACGTATCCGATCTCGGCGCGACAACCAGCCGCGCTCGCGGTGTGCGTGACGACTTCCCGGATCCAGTCGGGAGCGCGTGCGTGCAGCTCTGCGTCGAGGGTGCGGACCGTGCCTTTCAGTTCGACCTCGTCGGGAATCACATTGGTCGTGCCGGTGCCGCCGCGAATCGTCGCGATCGACACGACGAGAGATTCGAGCGGACTCGTTCGACGCGACACGAGGGTCTGCAGCGCCATCACGATCTGGCTCGCGGCGACGACCGGGTCCTGCAGGAGGTGCGGATACGCGGCATGCCCACCCTTGCCGCGAACCAGGATCTTCAGTTCGTCGGCCGCTGCCATGAAGGCGCCTGCGCGCAGCGAAAAACGTCCGGCGGGAAGCGGCGGGATCACGTGCATGCCGTAGATCTCGTCGACGCCTTCGAGACAGCCCTGTTCGATCAAGTCGATCGCACCGCCAGGTGCTCGCTCCTCAGCATGTTGGAACACGAAGCGCACGTTGTGCGAGCGAGGTGCCTGATCGGTGGCGAGCAGGCGCGCTGCAGCGAGCAGCATGGCCATGTGTGCGTCGTGACCGCAGCAATGTGCGGCACCCTCGTTCTCGCTCGTGAAGCCCGACTTGTTCGGAGTCTCGACTTCGTCCATCGCGAGCGCATCCATGTCCGCGCGGAACGCGACGCGCTTCGTGGTGCCGGGTGTGTCGAGATCCGCCCACATGCCGGTGCTGTCTCCCTGATGCACGGTCAGGCCGAGCCCCTCGAGATACTCGCGTATCGTTCGCGAGGTCGCGTGCTCGACGTACGAGAGTTCCGGGAAGCGATGGAAGTTCCGGCGCAGTCGCACGATCTCAGGGGTCATGGCGGCAGCGACATCGAGGAGTTCGCTCATCCAGCGGAGGATAGCAGCGTGTGCCTGCGGTCGCGTTTCGGGACTCGTGCGCCCTTCGTGCGTGCCGAAAACGACGACTTTGGCGTCGCCCGAGCCGTCCGTCCTGCGCATGCTTGCGCGTTCTGTTTGCGCCCCGTCGTCTTGATTCCCCGAGGTCGCCCTTCGTGCATCGAATCCGTTTGGACGTACGCGTGCTCTGCCTGACGTTCGTCACCTTGACAGCCAACCTGTCGGCGCAGTACCACGCGCCGAGCTACCGCGACCTCACGATCGTGCGGAACCGTCCATGGGCGAAGCCGGAATTCGTCGAGTTTCGTGCCGGAGCCCTCGCTGGAGTGCCAGGAAGCAAGGACGAAGCGCGTTCGGCCGAAGACGCACTCGGCGTCGACGGTCACGTGTATTGGCGCAAACCGCAGGCGTTCGGGCGTCAGGGTCACCTCGACTTGTACGCGGGTCGCGATGGGGCGTACGTCGGTTTGACCGAAGGCGATCCTGCTCGGCAAGCCGGCTATTCGCGGCTCGAGCTCTTCGGCCGTCAATGGGGGCAATTCGTTCGCGAGGGTTTCTACGACTCCGACGACTTCATCCCGGTCGGCCAATACCGCATGCGCGACTGGCGAGCGCGGTTGTCGTTCGCGACGCAATTCGCCGAGTCTTTGCGCGGTGAGTTGAGCGGCTTCTACGGCAAGAACACGTTCAGCCGCTACAGGCGCACCGCCAGTGCGTACACGATTCCCGACAACTACTCGGTCTACGGTGTGTCGGCGATCCTCGAAGACAACAAGCTCCAGATCGATCCGAGTTCTTCGTTGCCGAGTCAGGGTTACTTGCTGTCGGCATGGATCGAGCGCGAGTGGAACGACAGCGATTCGGTCTTCGGCATCACCGGCCGCGAAAGCGAACTACCTTCCGCCGTCGTTCGTGGTGGTGGGCATCTCGAGTGGTACTTCCCGTACACCAACACCGGAACTTGGCTTCTCGAAGCGGATGTCGGCATCGGCCCCAAGGACGACCGCGTCTGGATCTACGACGCATCGAAACCGATCGGGCAGATCTGGGTCGACGGGCGCGTGTCGTATCGCATCTTGCTCGGCGACACGTTGTCCGTGATCCCCGGCGGTCGAGTCCAGTGGGTGCAGATCGCAGACGAGTTCAACACGACGCGCGACAAGCAGCTGTTCTTTGGTGCTCAGGTCGCATTGCGCGCCGACTTCTCCGAGAACCTCGCGGTGGCACTCGAGTATTCGTACCTCAGCAACGAGAGCCGGGAGCCCGTCCTCTTCCATGACGATTCGCTCGGCGTCCACCGGCTCTTCCTCGGCGTCGAGTTTCGTCCCTGACGACGGCGTCCATCGAGCACGTCCGGGCGAGCGCTACTTCGAGCGCTCGACCCCTTCGGCGGGCGGATACGTAATCGTCTGATGGCCACGAATCTGGCCCTCGACGTACTTTTCCGCATAGTGCGGAAGTCGTAGTCCGCCGACTCCGCGATAGTCGCTGAAGATCCAAGTCACGCGTTGCGGCACGGCATTGGGGCGCCATGCCCACGTGTCCATGCGCCTCGGCAAGCCGTTCTCTTCGTCGACGCCGATGCGGAGTTCCTTGGTCGTCGGGAGTTGGAGCACGTAGACGAGGAGCGAACGGCCGCTTTCTTCGAGGCGACCTTCGAGTTCGAGAGTGTGCGCCTTCTGCGCCCAGAGAGCGAACAGCGCGCCGGGGTTGGTGAGCGACTCGAGCTCGAAGTACGCGCGCTCGGCGTTCGAGAGGACCCTGCGATTGCGGTTGAAGATCTCGACCGTTTCTGCTCCCGGCTTGCGCTCGGTGACGACCGTCGAGCCGAGGATCTTGCGAGTGCGCGTTCTCGGGCCGGCGGGTAGCGCGACGGACCACAGCTCTTCGATCGGGACCGAGGCTTGGTACTCGCACGTTGCGTTCCATTGCATCGTGGAGAGTTCTTGGAGGCTGCGACGACCTCCGAGGGCGGCCGCTGCGCGATCGAGGCCGGATTTGGCGAGGGCGCGGAGCTCGGCTCGTTCGCCTAGGATCGGACGGATACGGCTTTCTTCGAGTACGGTCGCGATCGTGACTTTCGGCACCGGCAGGTCGGCCGCGTCGCGCGGTCGTGCGGAAAGGGGGCCACGCACGAGGAAGACAGGGACGAACCGCTCGGTCGCGATCCGCGAGATCGTGCGATCTCGCATCGACTCGAGTTCGTCCTGGATGCGTTTGTCGACATCGGTCACGTTCGCGTAGATCTTCGCGCGTGCGAACGCGCGAGCGCGCTCTTCACTGTCCACGACGACTTCGTCCCACAGGAACCACGCACGCTGCTTGGCGCGGTTGAACTCCGCGATGCCGTGATCGCTGACTCCGAGATCGGCGAACGCTGCTCGAAGGGTGTCGAGGAGTTGGGTCGTGCGCTCGCTGTCGACTTCGAGGCGCACCGTGCGGATCCGATGCCTCCCGGTATCGAGATCTTCGGTGATCGGCATCACCTCGCGAAAGCCGCGTTCGTCGAGTCGCTTGCGAAGCAAGCCTGCAACTCCGTCGCGATCGAAGAGCTGCCACACGAACTGCGCGGCGATGCTGCCCAAGGGCGCGGGAGCCGGCGACAGGAGCACCGCGGTGACTTCGGTCGTCTTGCCGTCCCGCTCGACGAAGCCGAGCGGGCGCACTTCTTCGGGAATCGCGAGGTCGCCGAGCTTCTGTCCCTTGAGCCACGGTGCGAAGATCGTCGGTATCTTCGCGAGGACCTCGGCCCCGGGGACAGCCGGTGGCGTCTGTAGGACCACGTACGATTCGTTCGGTCGGTAATGGATGCCGACGAAGAGCCGGACCTCCGTGCTGCCGTAGCTCTTGATCGCTTCTTGCTCGAGGGCGACGTTGGGTCCGGGCTCTCCGAGCAGACGTTCGATCGCTCGTTCGCGACGGAGTTCGGCAAAGTTCTTGGTGTACCGACTCAGGACCTGGGCTCGAGCCAGATCGATCTCGTCCTGGCTCGGAGCGTCCTGATTGACGAGTCCGAAGAGCAGGCGTGCCACCTTCTCGGTGTCTCGAGGCTGACAACTCGCCTCGAAACAGACCCACTCGCCTTCGAAGCGCAGATCGATGCGCGCGCCGAGTCGGTGGAGCTCTTCGGCGAGCGTCGATCCCGGTTCGAGTCCGCGCGCTGCGATCAGCAGGGAGCGCGCCGAGAGTTCTGCGAGTCCCGGTTTGCTGTCCCGATCACGACCGACCCCTGCCCGGACCCAGAGGGTCACGCGCGCGACCTCGAAGAGATCGCCCTGGATCAGCAGATAGTTGAGGCCATTGTCCCCGACGGACGAGACCGCGGCTGGCCACCGCGGGTGTTCGCGAGCCAGCTGGGGTTGTACGGGTGCTTCTTCGGCGATCGGCGCCGGCTGGAGCTTCGGTGGCGTTTCGCAGGCCGCGAGTAGGGCGGACGCGACTGCGAGCAACGGCGCCGCGCGACGCCATGTCGGACTGTTGCTCGTCATTTGTTCGCCTCCTCGTCTTCGGCGGGTGGCCTCGTGGTCACCGTCGTCCGCTTGGATTCCGCGAAGACGAGCTTGGAGAGCGCGAACGCCGCCTCCAGCGTGCGTTCGGTGGGGGGCATGCTGCGGGTGGGGCTCCGTCCGACCGCCCGTGCGAGGACGGATGCCATCCGTCGTGGGTTCTCCCAAACGCGCAGCACGTCGGTCAACACCGTGGCCGCTTCGAGTTGCAGTTCTTTTGCCGGCGCGCCGTCGCGTTCGAGCGTTTCGAACATGTTGCGAGCCGCGATCTCGAGCTTGCCGAAGTCGAAATACGAGTTGGCGAGGAGTTCGACGACGAAGGGCGCGGGGGCGCCGCCGCCGGGAAAGCGCGGTAGGACGCGAACGCTCTTGGCGACATTGCGCTCACGCACGAATTCCCGCTCCAAACGTCTCTGCAACCATTCGGCAAGGACTTCGAGTGCGTCGTAGCGGGCATCGTCGGGCGGTCGCCAGCCCCAGAGGAGGCGAGGCTCGCTCGAAATCAAGACCTTCGTCCGTGGTCCCTCCTGCGGTGGCTCGAGAACGTCGCTCTGGAGCATCGAGGCGGGTGCCGTGGACGAGACGAAGATCTTTCCGAGTTGATCCTTCACGCGGTCCGCATCGAACTCGCCGACGATCACCGTCGTCGTCCCGCTCGGATCGTGATGCCGCCGGTAGAACTCGAGTGCCTCCGTCCTGGCGATCGGCGGTGCCTTCTGTGGTGGCGGGATCAAGACGCGGCGCAGTGGGTCGACCTCGAGGGCGGTCAAGGCGAGCGCCCGTCGGTGACTCGCTCCGGGCTCCTCGGACTCACGCCGGAGGCTGGCGCGCACCTCGTCGAGAATCTCGTGGTAACCGCGCAGGACGGCATCCTTGCGTCGACTCGCCATGAGGACTGCAAACTCGTCGATGCGGTCGGTCGGACAACTGCTCTCCAGCAGATACCCGTCGACTCCTGGCGTGAGTCGAAGCGCGGTTGCCGGGATCGAGGCGAGCAGACGCCGATAGGCGAAACGGTCCGACAGGTTGGCGCAACGCGCCTTCGTATCGGCGAATTCGGCGCGCAACGCCGCGAGTTCTCCGTCGGCACGACCCTGCAGTTCTGCGGTGCGGAGGGAGCGTCGCACGGTGTCGAGCTGCTGCAGGAGTTCGGCTTCGGCCTCGGGCGAACTCGTGCCGTGCGTCGTCGTGCCGGCAAGGGACGCGATCGCACAGGCTTCCGCGAGCCCGGCTTGGGTCTCGCTCTCGTGCTTGCGACCCATGCGGATCCACTCGGCCCAATAGACGATGCCCCGCGCGGGTCTGGGCAGCAGCACGAAGACCGATCCGTCCGAGGTCACGAACCGCTCGACCGGCAGCTGTGCGGTCTGTGCCGGAATGGTTGCGATCGCGCTGGTCCCGGCGACCAAGGCGGTAATGGCGCGTACGAACGATGTAGCCATGGGGAGTCGAGGATATGCGCTTCTCATCGGCGAAGACAGCAGTGCTCCAGTGGCCAAATAGTCGGCACCTTGCAGAAGTTCGAATCCCTGCGAGACCCTATCAACAGGAGTCCGAAGCCGGGCATGATGGTCGCCCAAATGCTCGAAGGTCTTCCAGTTTGCAGTGGTGTGGCAATCGGTCCCGTCCGCTTCCGCGGATTCGAGCTCGACCGCCCTCTCCCCGTCCGCCTGCCGGCGACGCGGGTCGACAGCGAGATCGAGCGGTTTCGTGCCGCGATTGGTCGAGCCGTGGACCAGGTCGGTCGGGTCAAGGACGAGCTCGCCTCGGGGCTGGGCGCGGACGAGAACCGCATCCTCGACGTGCATTCGTCCTATCTCGAAGACCCGACGTTCTTGCAGGACGTCGAGAATCGCATTCGCAGTGACCAACTCGCTCTCGAAGACGCCCTCGCACGCGCGGTGCGCGACTTCGATCGCATCTTCGAACTCGTCGAGAGCGAGCACATGAAAGAACGTGCGCTCGACCTCCGCGACGTCGCGCTCCGCGTGATCCGCAATCTCCAGGAAGAAGCCCGTAGCCCCGGCGCCTTCGAAGGCAGCACGGGCATCGATGCCGACACGCCGTTCGTGATCGCGGCTCACAAGTTGTCGCTGACCGACCTCTTCGACCTCGAACATGGACGCGTTCTCGGCATCATCGCCGAGCAAGGTGGGCCGTCGTCGCATGCCGGCATTCTCGCGCGATCGCTCGGAATCCCGGCGATCACGGGGGTCGCCAACCTGCGGGACCACTTCCGCGACGGGGACTTCGTGATCGTCGATGCGGGGACCGGCGTCGTGCACGTGGATCCGGACGAACGTCTGCGGCGGGAATACGAAGTGCACCTGACCGCACCGAAGACGCGCGCGCCGCTCGAAGACGTGGGGCCGGCCGCGCTCGGCGACGGTGAAGGGATCATCGTCCTCGGGGCGTGTGGCAACCTCGGTGAGGTGGCGCAGGCGCGCGACGCGGGGTTCGAGGGTGTCGGAGTCTATCGCACGGAGTTGCTCTATCTGCTCGAGCGCAAGATGCCCGGCGAAGAGCTGCTTCTTCATCACTACGAACAGGTGCACGAGCGCATCGGTCGCGACGTTCGAGTCGTGTTCCGCTTGCTCGACCTCACGCGCGTGCAGCGTCATGCAGGTGACGACGAGCCCAACCCTGCACTCGGTCTGCGTGGCGTGCGCGGTTTGTTCTCGGAACCGGAGATGCTTCGCGCGCAGCTCCGTGCGCTGCTGCGCGCGAGTCCCGAGGCCACGATCGAGATCGCCGTGCCGTTCGTGAGCACGATCCAGGACGTGCGGCGGATCCACGAGGCCGTGCGCAGTGAACGCGCCGCGCTGGTCAAGGAAGGGCTCGCGTGCGCGAGCGAAGTGCGGGTCGGCGCGATCATCGAGGTGCCGGCCGTCGCGTTCCACATCGCGAGCGTCGCGTCCGAAGCCGACTTCCTCGTCGTCGCATTGGATTCGTTGCAGCAGTATCTACTCGCGGCGGATCGCGACAATCTCGGTGTCGAGGATTACTACCAAGGCTTCCATCCGGCGTTGTTCCGGTTGTTGGCGCAGCTCGTCGCGGATGCGAAGCGACACGGGACGGAGATCATGCTCTTCGGTGAATCTGCCGTGAAC
>JAGQQW010000109.1 GCA_020426005.1 Planctomycetota bacterium
CGTGTAGCCGAGGCCCCAGATGATGCGATGGTCGAGGCGCTCGAGACGGTCACCGTTGGTGCGGTAGCCCGGCGTGTTGTTGTAGTCGAACTCCCAGCGCAGGGACGTCGTGAAGCCCTTTCCGATCACGTAGTCGAGCTGGTTCGAGACGTAGGCGACGTGGCGACTCTGGTCTTCGAGGCTGGGGAACCATTCCGCGGCGAACGAGTACTTGAGGTCGTCGGTGACTTGGCGCCAATACTTCGTCGCGACGCGTGCGGAGAGATCACCCGTGGGGTCATCGAACATCTGCCCGGTCAGGATCGCGTTGGCGGCCGCGTTCTTGAAGTCGGAGTGCACGTAGGCAAGACCGGCTTCGACGACCCACGAAGACTTCTCTTCTTGGAGGATCTGATAACCGACACCGACCGAACCGATCAGTCGCAGGCTCAAGGACTGCAACGCATCGTGAACCGCGTCCGCACGTGCGAAGCCGTACAGCTTGTCCGAAAAGAAGCGGTCGTATTGCAAGGCACCACGAACGCGGCGCTGCGTCAGCTTGACCTTCTTGGTGAACGGGTCCTTCTCGTCCGTGTAGAGCCAGTCGAACAGACCCGACACGCGGTTCTTCTCGTCGAGCAGATACTCGGCATTGGCGTTGACGTTGGCGCGGCGCACCGCGGTATTGCCGGACGAGATCGAGCCGCCGGCAGTGATCGCACCGGTGAGGGTCTCGAGCTTCTTGTCCTTCATCGCGTCCTGCGCGGCGGCTTGCATGTCGGTGGCCGAATCCTGCGACGCGCGCAGTTCGATCCCGCTCTCGAGCGGAGCGATGACGGTTTCCGCCGGCAAGACCACGGGCGCTTTGGGCTCGGTGACTTCGCCGGAAGACTTGTGGGTCGGCTCCGTCGGCACGAGCGTCGACAGGACCGTGAGGAAGATCGTGGGTAGTTCGAGTGACAAAGTGGGGCCTCCTGGGCACAACCTGCTTCGCGGAAACGTCGGGCGTCGTGCTGACGACTACCGAAGTATTTCCATACTCGAACACGATTTACGGACGCTTTCGGGGGAGCGCAAGGCTCAGGTTTCGTTCGTCAGCCCCCCATCACACCGGCAGATCCCACTCCGCGTCGATCAACGCCCGGGTTTGACGGCCGCACTCCACGGCGCCTTGAGAAGCCGTGCGCTGCGCACCGTGCCCGCTTCGACGTATCCGAGACCCTGCTCGACCACGGCGCAGGCAGCCCGCGTATCCGCGAAGAGCCCGTCGTCGACGAACACGTCGAACGTCATCGCTTCGAGACGCCGAGCGAGATCCGCCGGCGGCAGACCGGCGGGCAAGCGCAGACAGCGACGCCCCGTCAGGTACGACACGAAGCGAGGCTTACGAGAGATCAACACCGCGTCCTCGCTCGTCGTCCGGCGCGCGAGCTCGAGGACTTGGAACCAACTCGCGAAGCGCATCGCGATGGGTCCGCCTTCCGGTAGCGAACGGCATTCGCTCCAATCGCCGGTGCGGACGGCGGCTACCCGCTCCTGTAGCAGCGGCGGAGCGGCGACGACCGGATACGTGATGCGCGCTCGGAGTTCGTGTACGAGCCCCGGAGCGTGTGCGGTCGCGAGCAACGCGCCGGCGACGAGGCCGAGCCGGGGCACGACGCGCTGCCAGCCGTCGTGCCTCGAACGAGCAACCGACCAGCGGAAGAGCACGACGACGCCTTCGACGAAGAAGAAGGCGAAGCACGGAGCGTACGGTACGAGATAGCGGATCGTCCGCTCCGGCGCTGCGCAGGCGACCCCGACTCCGAGCACGGTCGTCCATGCGAGCGGCGCGCGGCGCCATCGCGATGTGTTCTCGTCTGTCGGTGCCGAGCCTCCGAACGGCGCGTGGACGATTCCGAGGATCACGGGCGCCGCGAGCACGTACGCGAGTCCGTCGTAGCGAGCGACGAAGCTCCAATCGAGGAGACTCTGTCCGATGCCGCGCACGAAGTGCGGGATCCCTTGGACTGCGTGGAGCACGATGTCCATCGGCCCACCGATGCGTGCGGCGATCTCGTCGCCGTAGCTCCATGTCCCATTGCTCGCATCGGTGCCGAACATCCCGTGCGAAACGCCATAGCCCCACGCGAAGAACGCGATCGGAGGCAACACCGCGATCGCGACGCGCCACGCACCACGCCAACGGAAGTGACGCAACAGCATCCAGACGAGCGCGGGGAGCGCGACGATGTTGGCGACACGGAACGTGAATCCGAGCGCAGCGAAGACCGCGGCGAGTGTCGCGGCGCGCGCATATCGCCGTTCGCCCCCGTCACCATCGCGATCGCACGCCCGATCGAGATAGTACAACGTGCCGCCGAGCATCCCCATGGCTGGCATCTCGGAGAGTAGCGACGCACCGAAGCGCACGAAGTACACCGAGAAGGCTCCGATACCGAGCACGACCACGGCGCGGCTCTCGGACGCGAGGCGCGCGAAGAGTCGCCCGAAGCAGAGGAGACCGAAGACGCCAATCGTGAGGACCGCGATCTTCGCGGGAACGAACGCGGCTGGACCGAAGGCCAGGACGACCGCTCCAAAGAGCAGCGCGAGGCCCGGCGGATAGTGCACGTGCCACGGCGAGCCCGGCAAGTGCGTGTCCACGTAGCCGTCCCCGCGAACGAGTGCTTCGGCGAGCGCCATGTATTGCGCGGTGTCGCCGCCGGCGTCCCCGAGGACCGGGGACACGAGGAGACCGGTGACGATCGCCCAGGCAGCGAGGAGCACGAGCAGCGGAAGGGAGCGCATCTCCCCTGTCATCGGCGCCGCGGTCTCGTCACCTGATGCCCGCGCTCGGGAGATTCTTGTAACCTCTACAAACCCACACCGACGCAACGAGCGCCTGAGACCACACGAACTCCATGACGACCAGGAAGCACTTCAGCGCCTTGCGGGGCGCACTCGTTCTCGCTTCGGCCGCGAACCTGACTCCGGGACTCGATGCCCAACGTCCCGCGGTCTTCCACGCACCATTCATGCTGCAGCAGCTCCGCAGCGAGATCGAACTCGTCGGCGACGTCGATCGCGATGGCGACGTCGATGCGATCGCCTTCCTCAGCCCCTCGCGCAACGCGATCAAGACGCAGTTCCACGTGCTGTTCAACGACGGCTCGGGCAACCTCACCGAAGGGCCGCCCATCGTCCTCGCGCCCGAGGCCGGCTCGCACGTGCTCTACGCCGATGTCGATGGCGACGGCTTCGGCGACGTGTTGGTCTCGACGCTCAACCGGAACGCGCAGACTTCGCAGGTCCTGATCTATCCGGGCGCGGCAAGCGGCACGTTCGGCACGCCGATCAGCATTCCCCTGCCGGGCAACGTCGGTCACTTGCGCACCGGCAACGTCGACAACGACGGGATTCCGGACCTCTTCGTCATGAACTTCAACGGAAGTGGATCCGAGGCACGTTGGTATCGCGGCAACCGGCAACGCAACTTCGCGACTCCGTTTCGCATCGGTTCGGTTCCGTCGCTGCTGACGGTCGCGGCGTTGGCGATCGTCGACACGAACGCGGATGGCGTCGATGACTTCGCGACCTCGGAGGGTCAATTCGTAGGGAACGGCAAGATCAGTCTCTTCCGGACGTCGGCGACGGGCTTCCTGTCCGGTCCGACGTTCGGGACGCCAACGGGCTGGAGCGACAACTTGCTCGCGTTCGACATCGATGGCGACGGCGACCGCGACCTGCTCGGAACGTACAGCGGAACGACTGGCGTCACCGCGTTTCGCATCGTGCAGGGCAACGGCGGCACGTGGAGTCCGGGCCGTACGGATGCGCTCCAGAGTGGCTCGGCCGGCAAGTTCTACGTCGGGGACTGGAACGGCGATGGCCGCCTCGATCTCGTCGAGCGCGAGTTCGAATCCGGATCGTCGCAGGTGGTCTACCACGACAACCACTACTACGAGCAGTGGAAGGATGGAAGCTACGTCCTTCGCTTCAGCCTGATTCATCGCGGCGACCTGCTCAATCGCTCGGTCTTCTCCGGCGCGGGCCTCGTCGACCTCGATCGCGATGGCGCGCTCGACTTCGTCGATTCGCGTTCGCTCTTCTTCGGCGATGGGACCTTCGACGACCCGAACTCGAACGCCGGGGCGCACTACCGGAACGCGGATTGGGAAGGCGACGGCGACGTCGACCTGATCGGAGACACGTTGCAACGGAACGACGGAACGGGGCACTTCGAGCCACTGGCGTTCGGCTTGCCGAATCCGCCGACGGGGCTCCTCTACGGGTCCGCGCTGACGTTCGAGGACCTCGACGGCGATGGACTGCGCGATGCCGTGGTGCCGCTGATCAGGCCGATCTTTCCGCGTGGGTCGGAATTCGTCGAGATGCGTCGGTTGGCCGAGCTCCCTCGAGGCGGTTTCGTCGACATCGGCGCTGCCGCGGCTGCGAAGGCCCAAATGCAAAATGGACTCCTGAGTGACGCCGATCGTGACGGTGACCTCGACTGGCTCGACCGAAGCGGATTGTGGCGAAACGACGGCAAGGGCTTCTTCACGCTCAGCGGTCCCGGGTTCGGCACGTTCGTACCGATCGCGGTCGGCGACGTCGATGGTCGCAATGGCGAGGACTTCCTCGGCAGCGACAGCGGCATCCCTGCCCTGGCTGTCTTCGTCAACGACGGTCAGGGCGGGTACGCGCAGCAGCTGCTCTATCGCTCGACGTACAACATCGTCGACCTCGCGAACGGAATCTTCGCCGACCTCGACGATGACGGAGATCTCGACGTCGTCGGGCGAGAGCGCCTCAACTTCTCGCAGTCGCAAACGCGTCTCTTCGTCAACACGAACGGCACCTTCACCGCGGCCACGACACTCTCGCAGCAAGGCATCATCGCGGCCGGCGACATCAATGGCGACCGCCGGACCGACCTCGTGATCAGCGACGGCGCACTGACGTCGGTACTGCTCCGCAAAGCCATTGGGCTCAACTACGAGGCACCGCTCGTCTTCAGCGGTGGCTACGCCCAGTCGCTCGTCGACATCGATCAGGACGGCGACCTGGATCTCGTCGGAGGTCGCGCTCTCGTGCGCAACCGTAGCTTCGATGGACGAGACGCGGGGCTGCGCCGGCAGTACGGCACACCATCCGCGGGCCTCGGAGGCTATGCCCCGGTCGCCAGCGCGATCGGCATCGTGCGTCCAGGCCAGACACCCGATCTAGCGCTGCGCCGCGGGCGCGGTGGCGCAGTAGCGGTTCTCATGATCGGTGCACGCGAAGCGAATCGCTCGAGCGGCGCCATTCCGGGATTGACGCTCTATACCGAACCGCTGCTCCTGCTGCCGTTCGTGCTCGGCGGGACGTTCGACACACCGGGTGCAGGAGTCGCGGACATCCCCGTGCTGCTCCCGGCAAGCACGGCGCTCTCGACGGCGTACATCCAGTTCTTCACCCTCGATGCCGGTGGAGCGAACGGCGTGACCGCGCATACGAACGGGGTCGAGCTGCGCATCGGAAAGTAGCGACGATCGCGATCAGTCTTCGACCAGGTCGTCGAAGTCCCACGCACTCGAACCCCGGACCTGCACCGCGCGCGCCGCGACCGCGTGCGCGAAGCGTAACGCAGGCACGAGTGCACCCGCACTGCGATCGAACTCGCGACGTTCGCGCTGCCGGTGACGCCCGACGAGAAAGCCCGCCCACCATGCTTCTCCCGCAGACGTCAGATCGACGGGCTCGACCGGTTCGGCGCGCATCCGAACCTCGCGCCCACCCGCATCGACGGCCACGCTGCCGTGTGCCCCGTCGCGCACGATCAACACGAAATCCTTGGCGAGCCCGTCGTAGCGCGATTGCAAGAAGTCGAAGAAGTCCTTCGCCCACCGCTCGGCAATCGTCGCATCGCGAGGCAATCCATGAATCTGACACGCCTCGTCGTAGTTGGGCGAGAAGACGCTGACGCAGCCGGTCCCGAGGAGCGGCTGCAACACGCGTTGCCAAACGTCGCGAGAACGGTGTTCGTGCAAACTCACGTCGAGGCTGAGCTCGAGACAAGGCGCGTGCGCGAGGATGTCGAGCAAGGCCTGCGCGAAGTCCTGTCGCTCGAGGCCCGGCAACAAGCCGACACCGCTCAGGTGGATCGCACTGCAGTCATCGAAGAGACCGTCGCCATGGAGATCACGCAACAGCTTCGCATCGACGTGCTTGCTCGCGCCGACGAAGTGCATCGCGCTCGGGCGCCCACCCTCGTCCGCGACGAGGAGCTCGAGCGGAGTGGCCTGCGTCGGATGCGTACAACGCGCTGGCAGCACGACGCCTTGACGTTCGAGTTCGTCGCGCACCAACTGTCCATGACCACCGCTACCGACGCCGGCAATCAGCTTCGACGCGACCCCGAGCTTGGCGATCCCGATCGCGGTGTCGTATCCACAACCACCGACCTTGACCTCGAGTCCATCCTCGACGACCTGCCAAGCTCCTGCACGCGTCGGCCATGTCGCCCCAACTGGCGCGATCAAGTCGATTCCGGCATTGCCAATGCAGAGGATGCTGCTCATGGCGCTTACGCTATCCCGAGTTCGCACCGGAGTCGCACCCATGGAACGGATTCAACACTACCGAAACCAACTCGAGAGCGTCATCTCCGGTAAGCCGTGGATCGTTGCCGCGGGCGTCCTCGTCAACGCGACCCAGAAAGCCGAGACGCTGCTCGAACTCGGTGCAGACCGCGTGTTCGCGATCGGGACTTCGCGTGGAACCGGACTCGTCGTCGAGGACCCGAGGATCACACCGGTACAGCTCGAGATACGAGGAACCACCCTCATGGGCGGGCTGCGTGCCAGCGAAGCCGCCCTCGACGCGTTGCCGGACGAGATCGTCGCCGAGCTCGACGCGTTCGATCCCGGACGGGAGGCGCTCGTCGTGCGCGATCTCTACTCCGAATGCCGACCTGTCGGTGGGCGACGGACGTTCGGACCTCGTCCAAAGGACTGGATCGCGCTCGAAGACAAGACGTGCATCGACGCATTCTGGGATGCTGCCGGCGTGTTCCGTGCGCCGTCTCGCGTGGTGCAGGTCGAACGCGCGGCGTTGCAGCGAGCTCACGAGGAGTTGGATTCCGGTAGCGGCACGGTCTGGGTCGCGGACAACAAGGACGGTTGGCATGGCGCCGCTCAGGGAGTGCGCGTCGTGCGTTCGAAGGACGACGCGAAGGTCGCACTTGAATACTTGCAGGGGATCGCGAACGAGGTGCGCGTCATGCCGTTCCTCGATGGCATTCCGTGCTCGATCCACGGCTTCGTGCACGAGAAGGACATCGCGGTCTTCCGCCCCTGCGAGATGCTCGTCTTCGGAACGGGAAGCACCGCGTTCGCCTACGCAGGAGCGGCGACGTATTGGGAACCGTCATCTCAGGACAGCCGAGCCATGCGCGACGTGGCCCGCGACGTCGGGCGACACTTGCAAGACACGGTCGACTATCGAGGCGCGTATTGCGTCGACGGGATCTTGACCGCAGACGGCTTCATGCCGACCGAGCTCAATCCTCGCTTCGGTGCCGCGATCGGCAACCTCGCCAAGGGTGTGCCAGGCCTACCCCTCTACATGTTGCACCTCGCGATCGTCGAAGGTCTGGACCTCGACTATCGACTGCAAGAACTCGAGGACCTCGTCGTGACCTCGTCGCGCGCCAATCCGAGTGGTCGAAGCGCGCGCGCAATCCCCGCGCCGCACGATCCACGCAGCGCGCGACTCGTCATCGAAGACGACGAAGTGCGCTTCGCGGCCGAAGGCGAGGCCGCGCAGGTCGCGGTCGATCTCGGACCATCGACGATCGGCTCCTACCTCGTGCTCGAAGCCAATGCCGCCCAACTCCCCTACGGACCGCCTCTCGCGCCCTTGCTCTGCCGAGCGTTCGCGTTCCTCGATGCGCAGTGGCAGCTCGGGATCGGGCAGCTCGAAGCGGCTCGCAGTGTGCGCTGAACCGCCCCGCGACCCGCAAAGCTCCTAAGATCGCAGACGCGACCTCGATGACCGATTCGAACCTCAGACCCTTCATGCCACGCCTACAAGCAACTGTGATGCTGCACCCGCGACGTTCGTGTCTCGGCACGACTCTTCTGCTTGCTTGCCTCTCGAGCCGAGCTCCGCTCGCCGCACAGCAATACGATCTACTGACAATCCCCACTGAGCAGCCGAAAGTTGTTGCCAAGTGCGCTGCTCCGCTTGCCGACTTGGATGGTGACGGATACGTGGATTTTCTGATCGGCGATTATTCTGCTTCCTTCACAGTTGTGACGGACGGTGTCGTTCAGCTGCGTTCTGGCTTGGATGGCCGCGTTCTCCGACATCACTCGGGACCAACTGGAAGTCAATTGGGCAGAAACCTCATCGTTCTCGATGACATCGACAAAGATGGCGTCCCCGACTACGCCGTGGGCGCTGCGACCTATCCCTACGACGCGATTGCGAGGACGAGTGGTCGAGGCGCCGTGTTCGTCTTCTCAGGCAAGACAGGTCAACAGCATTACGTGCTCGACGGTGACAAGCTTTCCAGTCAGTACTCTCGCATTGGCTCCGACCTGGCTCTCCTCGATGACCTCGATGCCGATGGAGTTCGAGACTACGTTGTGTGTGCGGTCCCGAAGAACGGGGCCGAGCTGTATGTGATCTCCGGCGCAACAGGTGTTCTGCTCAAGCGCTTCGACTACCCGTCGACAAGTCTAGGAAATCGTGTCGCTGCAGCCCCCGATCTCGACCTCGACGGCAAGGCGGACATCTGTGCTCATCTCGAGGTTGATTGCGGTTTCGTCATCGTCTCTTCCAGAAGCGGTCAGATATTGCGCTCCGTGACAAAGCTCGGAAACGGATCGATGAATGGCGACCTCGATGCATCGAGCGATCTGGATGGTGACGGCCTGGCTGATGTCGTGACGGCATCGACCAACGAGTCGATCGTGATCCGCAGCGTGAGTGGCCAGACCGGCACGATGTTCGCCATCTCGTCCAGAACATCAACACTCCTCTGGAAGGCGCAGCTCCAACACTTCAATTCACAATTTGGCAGGAGTTTCTGCGCAGTTGGTGATCTCAACTCCGATGGCGTGACCGATTTCGCTGTCAGTGGAGTACTCATTGATTATTCGTGGGGTGTCGTCATGGTCTCCGGCAAGGATGGATCGACACTTGAAGTCCGAGTCGACACGATCACACGTGATGACGCAGTACTTCTCCGCGCCGCTGGCGATCTCAATCAAGACGGTCAGCTGGACTTCTTCAATGCGTCGAGCCAGATTGTCATGCAACGGACAACATTGCCCGGATTGCGCGTTCAGTCGACGGTGCCCTTGTCGCTCGCAACGAAAACGCACAACGTCTCATTGATCCAAGGGGGCTATCAACAGCTCGACCTCGACGCAGGACCCCAACACGCGAACGCGCTCGCCTTCGTGCTCGGGACGGCGAGCGGGACCAACCCGGGAATCTCCTTCGGGTCGATCCACCTGCAGCTGAATCCGGACGTCTACTTCTCCGCGATCGCGTCGAGCCCGCACACGTTCGTCTTCAACAACCTTCTGCAGCTCGATGCGCAAGGACGCGGTCAGGCCGCATTCTTGTTGCCGCCGGGTCACCCGGCGAGCCTTGCCGGCGTGACGCTGCATCACGCGTTCGTCACGCTTCCGATCCTCGACTTCGCGAGCAACGCGGTGCCGGTTCGCCTGACTCTGTTCCCCTGAGCGGCCCTTCGAAGTGCCTGCGCGCTGCTACCACTGCGGTCAGCATGTCGATCTCGACGCGACCGCCGATTGGCTCACTTGCGACGCGTGCAAGGCAGACGTGCACACCCTGTCCGCGCGACGGATCGCGGCGGCAGAACGCGCACAGCTGAGCATCCGTGCAGAATCGGACCTCGATTCCGCTGCGCGCGACGAAGTCCTCGCCAATCTCGAAGAGCACCGCGCCGAAGTGGCCGCAGCCGCGCGTCAACTGGTTCGGACCAGTGCACCGTCCACAACAGTATCGTCGGCAAAAGCATCGAACACGCAGCCCGAAGGCACGCTCGCAGTAGGCACGCTGACGGACGCGATCGCGATGTCCCACGCGGCATCACCGACGAGCAACGACACGACCTCGACACACGGGACGGAACGGGCAGCAACGCGCGTGCACGGGCCCCGGCGACCGAGCTTGTGGTCACGTCTAGGACCGGTCTTCGCCGAGAACCTCCTCTTCGCGCTCGCTGGCTTCCTGCTCGTTGCAGGTGCCATCTACTTCACGACGACCGCGTGGACGACGATGTCGGGCACCATGCAGAAGCTCGTCGTGAGCTCGAGCGTGCTGCTCTTCGGCTTGTTGCTCCACGGTGCGGGGCACGTCGTGAACAAAGGGCAGGGACTGAAGACTGCCGCGCGCGCGCTCTCGCTCGTCGGTGTCGCGGTCGCTCCCGCCGCGTCGATCGTCGCGGGCCTCCTCCTCCGCGATGCGCCTCAGCTCGCGCTCGCTGCGGCTGCGATCACGGCGATTTGCGGAACCCTCGCACTCGGCGTTTTCGTTCGGCGCGAGGGTATCGAACGTTCGACCGGCGTCACGGCGGTGTCGCTCTACGCAGGGCTCGTGTTCTCGAGTGTCTTCGCGCCCAATCTCGGCGCGGTGCGCGTTCTCGTCTCGTGCTCAGTCGCGTTCTTTCCACCGATCGTCGCATGGTGGATCTCCTCGCGGAGACGGGAAGGCGCGGCTGCCGTCGCCGCGGACGACCTCTCGGGTGACAACGTCTCGGGTGACGACATCGCGGTCACTGACGAAGCGGATGAACGAAACACGGCGACCGCGAATCACTCTCGAGACCGAACGGCAGAACTCTGCGCCGTGTTCTCGATCGCCCTCGCGGTGTTCGCACTCGTCGCCGGCATCGCACTGACGAACCTACCGCCACTCGTGCCGGCCTTGGCGCCGCTCGGCGTCGCGCTCGCCGCAACGTGCTTTGCGCTCGGTCTGCTCCTCGACAGCACGGGAACCGCCTTCGCAACTTGGCGCACCATCGTCTTCGCAGGCGCGACGGCTGCCGTCGCGGTCGCTTCGGGCGATCTACGATGCCTGATGCTCGCAGCGTGGTTCGCGGCATGCACAGGTATCCAAACGAGCCTGAAGCTCGACAGAGCGGGCTTGCTGCTCCCGGCACTCGCACTCGCAGCAGTCGGCTACCTCTTCTTGCCGGCCCCTGTCCGCGAACTCGCGATGACCCTCAGGGCACGAGCCGCCGAGATGCTCGACTACGAGCCGCAGCGTCTGCCGCTTTCGTTCTATGGCATCTCGTTCTTGCCATACCTCTTCGGACTCACGTGGCTCGTGCGCTGGCTCGATCGTCGCGACAAACCGCGTCACGTGCAGATGGCGACGATGTGGACGATCTCGGTCGCATGCGGACTCGCGGCCATGGCGCTCGTGCTCGGACGAGACATGCGCGCGCCGATGGCCGTGCTGCCCGCGGACGGCGCGATCTTGATCCTGCTCGGGTACGTGAGTCGAAGCCGGAAGTCCATCGTGCTCGGCTCGCTCGGCGTCGCCGCTGGCTTCTGGGCCGGTCTGCGGTGGTACGAAGCGCCAGCCGAAGCGTACTCCGTCGTCTTCGCCGCTGTGAGCACGGCGCTCATGCTCGTGGCAGCCAAGCTGGCGTCGCTCGATCCCGCTACCGAATCGCGTCGTTTCGCGAGAGACAGCGCGACGCTCTACGAACATGTCGCAATCGCGATCACGGGACTGATGTCGCTCGTGTGGATCTCGGGAACGCTGCCGGACGAACTCGGCAACACGCCGTATCGCGTCGAAGCCCTGCTTCACGCTTCGCTTCTCGTACCGATCTTCACTTGGCTCCGACGAAGCGACCCCGAGAGGGCCCTCGACCACGAAGTCGCAGCCCCCACGCTGCCGCTCCCCGCTGTGCTGCTCACGACCGTGGGCGTCGCGGGCGCCCTCGAGGGCGTGGGGATCGGTCCCCATGCGGACTTGCTGCCACTCGCGTTCGCGGCCGTCATCCTGTCGGTCGCCACATTCCTTCCACGCCTGATCGGAGGAAGCGAACCTCACGCGCACCGCGTTCGGCGCAACTTGGCAGTCGCCCTCGTCAGCCTGCTTGCAGGTGCACTTCCGCACCTCGTTCGGAGTCTCGGGTCGGGTCCCGCATCGCTCACTTGGACGCATGTCGCAGGGCTGTCCCTCAGTGCTGTCGCGAGTGTGTGGCTCGCGCTTCGCGTGCGGTCGAACGGGCTCCTCGCAGCGACCACTTGTATCGCAGTCGCCTCGTCGTGCCTCGTCGGTGGCACGTGGACTTCGATCGGCGTCGAGCCGGACTCGATCCTGAGCCCTCGCTTGTTGCTCGGTCCTGCGATCGCGACCTTCGTCGTGGCGCGCCTGTGGGGAGCCAGACGCTTCGTCCGAGAAACACTCGCCGTCAGCGCTCTCGCGATCGTCTCGTGGGCGGTGATCGCACGCATCGTGCCGATCCCCACCCTACCTGCCACGGATCGCACTTGGGCGAGCCCGGTAGTCCTCGTCTTGGTCACACTTGCCGGCGCTCGCGCGCGGCGCACGCTCGGAGGCGTAGCGTTCGCGCGCACGCTCTGGGTCGTCACCGTGACCCTCGTCGTCGCGCTCGCTCCGTTCGCGCTCCTCGATCCGATCGCGCCCGGTATCGCGAGTTCCACGGGCCTCGCAAGCAGCGCGATCTACGCGTTGGTTCTCCTCGGACTCGCCGTCGTCGTGAGATCGATCACCCTGCGCGATTCGATGCGGCTCGTCGCATCCTGCTATGCGGCATGGCTGACGGCGTTCGCGGTCCTGTTGCTTCTCGTCTGGATACCGGCCACGACCACACACGAGTGGCTGCGAGCCTGTGGCTTCGCGTTCGCGCTGCTCATGGCCGCCGCATGCAGGCCGCGGGCCTTGCGAGTCCCAACGACGCTGATCGCGCTCGCGGCGACGTATGGCATCGCGGTCGACTCGGCGATACGGCTCCGGTTCTTCGATGCGAAGCACTGGCTGACCGCGGTCTTGCTGCTTTGTGCTGCAACCGCGTTCGCAACGAGGCTGCGTCGATTCGAACGTCGCAAGTTGGCAGTGCTCGCGGTCGCCGCGCCGGTATTCGCCGTCACGATCGCACTCTCAGCGACTTGGATCGTGATCCACACGTTCGGCAAGCTCGTGCGCGGCCCCAGCGACATCGCGACGATCGACGGGATCGCGATCGGAGTCTTGCTCCTCGGAATCGCACTCGCGCTTCACGTGCGTGCGCGCCTCGCTCGGATCACCGTGCTCCTCGCGGGTTCGCTTGCGTTGCTCATGTCAGCGCCGCTGAGTGGGATCTTCGATGGCACACGGGTGACCTTGCTACGCCCCGACATCGAGGCGGGACTGCTCGCGACAACGCTCGCGATCGCGGCACACACGTTCGTGCGCAGCGCTCCATGGACTCTCGCGGTGCTCGCCGCCCTTTGGACGGGGTTTCGACTGACAGACGTGACGACGCCGATCACGTGGACGTTGGTCACATGCGTGCCGATGACCTTGCGGATGCGAGCGGTCCGTGGCCCGTGGCTCTTCGCGTTCGGCTGCCTCGTTCTCGTGACGACGTGGTCGTGGATCGTCTTCATCGATGCACCGCGCGGCATCAATGACGCACGACGCGTGCTGCCATGGTTCGCACTCGTTGCTGCGGTGCTGCCATCGTTCTTCGCCTTCGTGTTTCGAGGACTTCCCTCGACCGAACGTAGATTCGGCGTCCTCGACCAGCTGGCCGCGCTTCGAGCGACCTTCGGAGTCGCAGCACTCTGCTCTGCAATGGCGTTCGCGGCATTCGCCACGCGATCGGTACCGGCTTGGGAGTTGCTACCGAGCACGGGAGCTTGTGCCCTCGTCGCCTTCCATGGGCTGTCGGCGATGCGCCAGCGCGGACGTGAAGGCATGTTGCATGTCGCTCTCTTCGCGGCAGTCGTCGCTTACGTGATCGTCATGCGAGGAAGCGATGTCCTCGCGCGCTTCGATGGCCTGCACCATCGCGCGTTCACGATCCTGGGCGCCACGTTGTTCGCGCTCGCGCGCGAACGCCAAACGCAGCTGCCGAACCAAGCGCGAGGGGCAGCGGTCTTGTGCGTACTGACGGGCATCCTGCTCGGAATCGCGAAGGACGATGCGACGTACGCCTTGCTGACCGGCGGCGGTGCGATGGCGATCGCCGCCGCACTCGTTCGCTCGACATCGTGGACTGCGTCCTCCCTTTCGCTGGTCAACGCAGGGCTCTTCCACTACTGGAATCGGCACGGCATCGAAGACCCCTCGTTCTACGGAGTCTCCGCCGGACTCTCGATCCTGTTCGGCGCGGAGTTCGTGAGACGATCGATCGGCAGCACGAACGCGACGATGCTCCGCGTCCTCGGCCTGACGACGATCTACGGCTCGGTCCTCATCCAGATCGCGCGCGTGTCCGTGCCGATGCATGCCGCAATCCTGTTCGCGATCGCGCTCCTCGTCGTGTTCTACGGTCTGTGGCAGAAGAACACGCCGCTCCTCGTCGTCTCCATCATCGCGATCGTGCTCGATGTCATCGCCTATCTCGCACAGCGCGGGTTCGAGCAGGATTTCTTCGGCTCGATGCTGCTCGTCGCGGCAGGAATCGTGGTCTTCGCCGTCGCGGCACGCGGCGCTCGGCGCCGCGCGAAGGGGGCGACCTGAGGACCAGACCGAACCGCCTCGACCGAACCGCGAGCCGAGTCCGACGTTCCGTCACGCGGCATGCTGGTACCGTGAACCCACCTGGTATGCTCCTGCGCCGAAATCGCCACGCCTTTGTCACCACGTAGCAAGAAATCCGCTCCCTCGCCCCGACAGCGCCGGGCCAAACGCCGTCTCGGCGTCTGGCTCGTTGGCGCGCGCGGCGGGCTCGCGACCACCGTGATGACCGGAGCGTGCGCGATGGCGAAAGGGCTCGCGCCGCGCATCGGGCTACTGACCGAACACGAAATGTTCACGGGCTTCCCGCTCGCAGCATTCGACGAGTTGGTGTTCGGCGGCCACGACATCCGGGAGCAGACGACGCGAGACGCCGCGCTCGAAGTCGGACGCGACTCGGGCTCGATCGCGCCAGAACTCGTGAAGCGCCTCGCTTCGGACTTCCGCGCCATCGATCGGAGAGTCGTGACGGGCTCGGCGCCGAACGCCGGCAAAGTCATCACGCAGATGGCCACGCCCAAGGTTCAGCGCGATCGCCGCACGCTACGCTCGACGATCACGCGTCTTCGCAAGGACATCGAGTCGTTCCGTGAACGAGAACGTTGCGACCGCGTCGTCGTCGTCAACCTCGCCTCGACCGAAGCCCGCATCCGCCTCGCTGCAGCGCACAAGACGCTGGCTGCACTCGACGACGCCATCGATGCGGATCAGCGCACGAAGATCCGCCCGTCGCTGCTGTATGCGTACGCCGCCGCCACTGCCGGTTGTCCGTTCATCCACTTCACGCCGAGCAACGTCACGCTCTGCCCCGCAATGCGCGAACTCTTCGACGAGCACGGCGTGCCCTACATGGGCGCGGACGGCAAGACCGGCGAGACGCTCGTCAAGAGCGCGCTTGCGCCGATGTTCAAGTACCGCAACCTGCGCGTGCTGTCCTGGCTCGGCTACAACCTCTTGGGCGATCGTGACGGCTTCGTGTTGCAGGAAGGCGACAACAAGGCGTCCAAGATCGACACCAAGGACTCGCTCCTACCGAACATCCTCGGCTATGCACCGCAGACGCACGTCGCCATCGACTACGTCGCGTCGCTAGGGGATCGCAAGACCGCTTGGGACTACATCCACTTCGAGGGCTTCCTCGGCCACCGGATGCACATGGAGTTCACGTGGCACGGCTGCGATGCGATCCTCGCCGCGCCACTCGTCCTCGACATTGTACGCCTCGTCGATCTCGCGACGGCGCGTGGTGAGACGGGTGCACTGACGTGGCTCGGCTGCTTCTTCAAGAGCCCGATCGGCGTCGCGACGCAGGATCTGCACCAGCAGTGGCACGCGCTCGAAGCGTGGGTGCGCGCGCAGGGATAGCAGGTTCTCGCTCCCGCTCAGCCCGAGCACGGACGGCTCGGCGTTCGAGACCCCATGACAGCGCATTGAGATGTGACGCTGAGATGTGAGATCGAATATCGAACGACAGCGCAACGATTGCGCCGGCGGACCACGACGCAATTGTTGGCGAGGCTCGCGGTCTTCCATGTGACGAAGGCCGCACTCGAGACCTGTCCACGGCCCACACTCGACGGCGTTCGCTGCGAGCACGACTACCCACAATGCAGCAATCATGCCCGAGTTTACGCCGACACACATTATGACTCGCTTGTACGGCGCACCACGCACGCTCTGCATTTTGCTAGACTCGAACAAGCCAAGCGCGGTCATCTCGAGCCGCCATCTCGATCTCAACGATCACTTCTCTCTCCACTCTTCTCTCGAAGAAGCATCTCCATGAACAGCAGAATCCTATCTGTGGTTGCAGCCACATTCGTCCTCGCGCCCGCGAACGCGCAGCTTCCTGGCGAGGCGCCCGGAGCAAGCGACCGAGCGGCCACCGATCCCGTGATCACCGTTCCGTCTTCGGTCACCGGCGCCAAGGCTCGCGCTGGGGCCAAAGCCGGCACCGAAAGCTGGGTCGTCAACTTCAAGACGCGCCCCTTCGACTTGCTCGCCTTGCGCGCGGAAATGTACGGCAATCGCGATCCTCGAGTCGTCGCCGAGATCGTCAAAGACCTCGAAGCGAAGGTGAAGGCCCATCAAAAGGACTTCTGCGACGAGATCGTCGCGCTCGGCGGCACGGTCACACAGCAGTGGTGGATCGTCAACGCGCTCTGCATCGAAATCGCGCCCGACAAGCTGGACACGATCCGCGCGATGGAGAACGTCGCGAGCGTCGACCCCGACCTCGAGGTCTTCCCCGCGATCAAGACGGCGACCAACTCGGCCAATCACAACAGTGACGCGCTGAACACGATCGGCGTGACCGGCAACGGGGTCGCGTGCGCGATCATCGACACCGGACAAGATTCGAACATGAACGGCACGGGCAAGCCGCACATCACGTACTCGCGCCGTGGAAGCACGACCGTGACGCGCCTCGTCAAGAACCTCCAGCTCGGCTTGATGTCGGCCGACGACGTCCACGGGCACGGCACCGGCGTCGCGAGCATCTCCGCGGGTTGGAAGTGGAACACGACCCAGGCCGACAACGGTCACGCCTACGATGCCAACATCGTCGGCTACTCGATTGCGAACAACACCGCCGGCAGCTCCAGCACGTCGGTGATGGCGACCGCGTACCAAACTGCCGCGGCAGACGCGGCGTCGTTCCGCA
>JAGQQW010000110.1 GCA_020426005.1 Planctomycetota bacterium
GATGCGTGGCAGCGTGCGTCCGCAGTAAGGGCACGGGCCATCGCGCATGCCGCCTTGGACGAGGTCGCCGGTCCGATAGCGGAACACCGTCGTCCCGCGCCCTTGTAGCGGTGTGTAGACGAGTTCGCCGTCGGCTTCGTCGGGGAGGACTTCGCCGGTGACGGGGTCGATGATCTCGAAGATCCCGAAGTCCGGGAAGACGTGGTAGCCGCTCGACGTTCCGTCCGGAGTCGGGCATTCGGCGAACGCCATGCGCGCCTCGGTGAAGCCGTACGTGCCGAGCACGCGCACGTCGGGCGAGCCGAGTTCTGCACAGAGCGTGCGCAGCTTGAGTTTGAGGCCCGCCGGCACCGCGTCGGCGCCGAGTACGATGGTCTTGAGCCCTTCGATGCGTTGTCCGCGCGCGCGCGCCTCGCGCAGCATGTGATAGATGTAGCCCGGCACGCCGAGGAGGTTGTGGGGGCGCATGCGGCTGATACCGCGCAGGTTACCCTCCGTTCCTGCGACCTTGCCGCCACCGGTGTGCAGCATGAGGTTGCCGACTTCCATCGCACCGAGCGCCACTTGCCAGAAGGCGAGGTGGGGCGCGAACGGAAAGACGTTGAGGCCGCGTTCGTCGGGCAAGAACCCGAGGGTTTCGCACAGTCTGAGTCCGGCTTCGGACACGATGTCGAGATCGTGTCGCGAGTAGACGAATGGCACGGGTTGCGCGCTGCGACCCGTCGTGAACGTCATGAAGATCGGGTAGTACTCGCGCCGCAGATCCGCGCCGACACGCTTCTTTCCGCGCAGCAGTGCTTTTGCGACCAAGCCGAGGCGCTTGCGTCGGGACCAGTGTTGGCCGATGAGTTCCCGCGTAGGTTGCAGGATGAAGCGACGCGGCCGATCCGGATCGTCGGCGGTCGGCGCGAGGTCGCCCTTCGTCGTGAACGGAACACGCGCGAGATCTTCGACGCGTTGAATGCTCCCCTTGCGGATGCCGTGCTCGGCAAACAGAGCGCGATAGAACGGGCTGAACGGCAGCAAGCGCTCTTCGACGAAACGCGCGAGGAGGCGATTCTGCATCGCTTGCCGATCACCGCGGCGTTGATGCTGTATCTCTCGCCAATCCAAGACGTTTCCCCCCTTGCACGCGAAACCATGAACTCACCGGCGGTGACTTCACTCCTCGGTGCACATATCTGTTGTCGTTCGTACCTACCGACGTGGGGCGCGCGAGTAACAGTCGAGGCCTCGGTCGGTCGATAAAAACTGGATCGGAGGGATCTCCCCTCCGCTGGTTCCCTGGGCACTTCCCTGGGGGATTGATCGGCAACAAGCCCGGCCAGCAAAAGAAAAGACTGTTCGACGAAACGTGACCGACGAAGCCGCTCGCCAAGCCTCGACAACACCGCACGCAGCGCCGCGCACGATCCTCGTGCTGGGTGGTGGGGGGATGAAGGGCATCGTCCACGTTGGGGTGTTGCGTGCACTCGACAAGCTCGGGATCCACGTCGACGAGATTGTCGGTACGTCGATCGGTGCGGTCGTCGGCGCGATGCGCGCGTGCGGCTTGTCGATGTCCGAGATGGAGTCGATCGTCTGCGATCTCGATCGGAAAGACTTCTTCCGCATCAAGATCCTCAAGTTCCTCGTCAAGGGCTACCGACACGCTTCGCTCTACAAGGGCGAGATGTTCCGCAAGTTCTTGGCGGACAACTTGCCGAAGCGCGAGTTCGACGAACTCGTCGTGCCGTTCTACTGCAACGCGGTCTCGCTCGAGACCGGTGCACAACGCTACTTCGGTGGGCGCGGAAGTCGCGAGATCTCGCTCATCGACGCCGTGTATGCGAGCGCGACGTTGCCAGGCATCTTCGAGCCGCTCGAGTGGAACGGTGAGATGTGGATCGATGGTGGCATCGTCGACGCGCTGCCGCTTCGTTGGGCGCGTGCGCAAAAGCCCGAGCGCATCATCGCCGTCGACTTGTCGGTCCGTGACTACCGCGAGCGGCAGGAATACCGCCGGTCCCTACCGTGGATCCTGTTCCGCGCGTTCGAGCTCGGGCAAGAGGCGCTCGTCGAACACAACCTGCATCAATACGCGGGACCCGACATCGTCCACATCAAGCCGCCGGTCGGGCACCGAGGCATCTTCGACTTCGAAGAGCTCGTCGAACTCATCGAACTCGGCGAGCAGGACGCGACCGATGCCCTCGTCAGTCACCCGTCGACGCGGGATCTCTGCGATCCCGAGATCCGTCGACACGTCGAGGAGAATCACCGATTGCGCCGCGGTTACGCGACGATCCACATCGATCCCGACAAGTGCAATCGCTGCGGCATCTGCACCGTGACGTGTGGAACAGAAGGCTACGCGGCGAACAACGGCGACGTGCTGCACCGAGCTGAGCACGATCGTTGCACGCTGGATGGGGCCTGCGTGCGCAACTGTCCGACGGACGCGATCGACATTCGGTTTCCGTGAGTGGCCGTCGTCACTTCGATGGTGATTTCGGTGACTTCTTCTCGTCGCCCGGTCGTGCGTTCGTGAGCTGACGCATCAGCTTGCGTGCAGCGAAGGCAGCAGGGAACGTCGGATCGAAGATCGTCTTCTCGAGCCCGGTGATCCGGGATCGCAGTTCCTCGGGTTCGAGTAACTCGCCGAGATCGATCTCTTCACCGGCCATGGCGGTTGCGATGTTCCGGCACATGTCGCTTGGCGCCGCCTCCAGTATCGCGTGAGCACAGAGCGCGACCAGGAGCTCCTCTGCCCACGCCTTCTCGGACCAATCACGATGCTCGCAAAGGACGAAGACAAGGAGCGGGTGATTCTCGAGTTCCTTCTGCGCCCCGAGACCCTGCATGAGGACCTGGTGACCGACGGCTTTGCGGATGCTCTCGCGGAGCGCGGCCGGGAGTGCTTTGCCAGCTTCGGTGAACAGGACTCGTAGAGCCGCGCGCGCTTCGCTTCGATGTCGGATGACGTCCGCAGGGGACTCGTCTTCGTTCGCTGGTGGCAATGTCCGGTCGGTAGCCATGAGTCCGTCGAGGAGATCGATCGTCTTGCCATCGGATGCCTCTGCGCAGACGTCGACTGCGGCCAGGAGCAGCGACTCGTGGCGCGGTTCCCTTGCGGTCAGACTCGCACGAGCTGCGGCGACTGCTCGTTCGCGTTCGCCCGCCAACAGAAGGCTGCGCATCTCGAGAATTCGCGCGGCGTGGGCGTCTGGCTCGCCTCGTTCGCGGCTCTTGGCGAAGGCCGCTGCGGCTTCGCTCATGCGTCCATTGCGCATGAGAAGTGTCCCGCGCTTTCGGTGCAGCTCGGCATGCGGCAGATCTTTGAACGCGAGCGCCTTCTCCCAGGCTTCGAGCGCCGGGCCGTAGTCACCGAGACATGCCAGCGCCTGAGCGAGCCCCGCATGGGCATGGTACGTGTCGGGCTCGAAAGTCAGCGCTTTCCGAAAGTCGTCGCGAGCGGCTCGTGCAGCGCGATTCTCTTCTTCGAGCGTGTCGGCTTGGTTGAACTCCACGAGATGGGCCAGCCCACGGTTGTCGTACAGGAAGCGTGAGTCAGGGAACTTCTCGATGCCCTTGTCGCACACCATGACCGCGATCTCGGGGATCTCGGCACGGAGGAAGCGCTCGGAAACGAAGACGTAGTGATCCGTAGTGCAGCCGGTGTCTTGTTTCAGGAGCGGCGCGAGGAAGGTGCGCAATCGATCCGCGAGTTCGTCCTTTTGGTCGGTCTTGGCCTTCAGGATTCGCTTGATCAGCTGATCCGCCTCGATCGACATGTCCTTCGGAGTCTTGACCTGTGCGTGCGCAAGCGCACTCGCGAACATCGAGGCGGCGGCGATCGAGACCAGACTCAGTCGATGGGCGATGGGTAGCATGCGGCGTGTAGATGTTTGGGGCGGCGAGGCGATTTGGAGATCGAAGTCACGGGGCCACAACGTAGGAATGCCCCGTCTCGGTTCACCAGGATCCTACCAGTCTGTGGATCCACTCGAACATGCACCGAGCGCGTGGTCGCGTCATGCAACACGCTGTGAACTTTCGTGGGTCGCCGCTGTCCGCGTCAGGGCAGCCGAATCTCCGCGCGCTGCCCGGTGCGGCCGAGCACGACCTCGAAGTGACTCACACACTCGCGGCCTTCGTCGTCGCGGACGCGGACTTCGTACTTGCCAGGCAGCATGCACTGGTCGTGCTTCATGTCTTCGGTCGGGATCCAGCGATTCCAATAATGCTCGTGGAGCTTGCCTTCGCGCAGCCACGTGAACTCGAAGTCCGGAAGCTTGCGTGGACTCGGTTTCTTGTAGATGACCTCGACGAGTGCGCCGGACCTGGCCTGGAACTCTCGGCGGAGGGGGCGTCCTGCCTCGACTTCGAAGTCGAAGGTTTGACGTGGTACGTGATTGCCGAGACTGATCTGCGCCGAGTATTTCCCCGGCGGTAGGTCTCCCTCGAGGACGCCCGGCTTCGTTCGACGCAAGCCGCTCGTGGACCACATCATGCCCCCGGGGAACGGGCGAGTCAGAACTCCGAACTCGAAGTCCTCTCCGTCGAGGCCATTCGGCAAGTGCGCGTTCAACTCGACGCGTTCGAAGATCGGCATGGCGAACATGCCTACGTCGATGGATTGCCTCGGCGCAATGGACAGGGTCTTGCTCCAGAGCATGGTGCCGTTTCCCCACGTCTGCTCCGAGCTGTTTTTGGGCTGAACGACGCACAAGACGCGATAGGTCCCGGCCGGTAGACCGTCGATCACGAATGACCCGTCACTGGCCGGCTTGCGCCGCGAAGAAGAACCGCGTTCGGCGACGGCCATCACAGAGACGGATTTCGAAGCTCGGATCAGGTCCGCGTCGACATGTCCGAAAACCGAAGCATCGAGGGACTGTTCTGCGGTCAGTTCGATGCGGAGCGTCGAGCCGGGTAGCACGCCGAATCGATGTGCGATCATGTGATGCCACGCGTTGCCTTGTGGTGGAAGCACGAGGATGTCGTACGTCGTGTCATCGAGAGGTTCGAGGTGGAATGCGCCACTGACCGCCGTTGCGACGCGACCTTCGCGAACGCTCGCGCCACGGCCACGAGCAATCACGGTGTATCCCTCGACAGGTGTTCCCTCTTCATTGACGAGAATGCCATCGATCGCACGGCCTACGCCGAGGTGGAGATCGCGCTCCAGGACTTGCCCGTTTTGGCCGTGCAACTCGACACGCGCGCGAGTCTTCTCGAAGTCGCAGGTCAGGATCGCCGCACCTGGCGGGATCCCTTCGATCGAGAACGAGCCTCCCATGCTGCTGTAGGCGCTGAGTTGTGCCCAATCGATGCGTTGGTCAGCCATTCCTTCGTTCGGCGTGAAGGCGTCGCGCAGTACGAGTCGTTGTCTGGCGAGCGGCGCACCCGTCGAATCGAGGACGCGGCCGCGAATCGTGAATCCACGATTCAAGCGAATGCGCACGGGGTGAGGCATGGTGGTTTGCAATCGCGCACGTGTGACGGCGAAGCCCTTGGCTCGCGCCCATACGGTGTGTTCCTTGCTTTCCGTGAACAATGGCAAGGTGAAACGCCCTTCGTCGTCGCAAATCTCTTCAGCCCAAATCGGGCTCAACATCGGGCCGATCGATGGCATGTGCGAGACGTGCCCCGTGAAGACCCGTGCACCGGGCACCGGGCGGTCGTCTTCGTCGACCACGATGCCGCGTATCGAAGTTCCGCCTGTGCGTACGACGAGTCGTAACTCGGTAGGCTCGTTCGTGGTCGACGACGATCGTGACTCGCCGCCTCGTGAGGCAGCACCCAGTGGCGCGGAGATCCGCGAAGAAGGACTTTGGTGGTAGCCGTCCTTTCGCGCCGCGATCGTGCGGTTCGCCTCGGCGTGATCGATCGAGAACCGTCCTTCGGAATCACAAACGGTCACGACGCGGCCGATGTTCCAGTTGAGTGACAGGAGGATTTCAGCGCCGCCCACGGGATTCCCCGTTTCGTCGACGACGATTCCTCGAACCGAGGTCCCTTCCGGCAGTCGGAACTCGGCGGTCTGCTCGCGCCCTTCGACGATCTTCGTACGAACGACACCGCCGCGGTACGACTGGAGTAGCGCATTGCCCGGGCGCGGTTCGACGAAGCGTGCGACTCCCGACGCATCGCTGATCGACACTCGTTCGTGGAATACGCCAAGCCCAGTTCGCAAGCGCATGCGCACGCCCGGCGCCGGCGTGCCGTCCGGCCACTGCACCGAGACGACGAGCGTCGTCGTCGTGGCCACTTCCTGACGAGTCGTCTCGGGCTCGGCAGAACTCGGGGGCGCATCGACCGGGACGACGTTCGTCTCCGCGACGCTCGTCTTCGTGTCGTTCGCATCCGGCAGTCCCGTTGCCGGTGCTCGTTGATCGGAGACTACCCAGTAGGCGAGCCACGACACGACGAGAAGGGCTGCAGCGATGACGATGGTTTTCTTCATGAGGACACTCGTCACAAGGGAAGCGCTCGCGGGCGTCGCCACACCTTTGGCGACGAGGCTCGCGGAATGTGCGAGGACGCCGGCGCGCACCTGGCTCAGGCCCGGTGTGGCGAGCGCCAAGAGTGCAGGCAATGCAAGCCCGGTCGGCAGCGCCGCACGAAGGAGCTCGCGGCCGCGCGCGAGTTGCGAACGCACGGTGCCCGGTGCTCGGCCGAGCGCGTGCGCGATCTGCCGTGGTTCGTTCTCGGCCAGCACATGCAGCCGCATCGTTGCGCGATACGGTTCGGGCAGGGTTTCGATCGCACGCTCGACGACCGCACGCGTTTCCGCGTCCATTGCTTCGATCGAGGCATCGGGTGCCGTGATCGGACGGCGGAGCGCGTCTGCTTGCTCATGCGTCAGTCGCGACGGATCGAAGCTCCGGCGACGACGCGCGAGGTTGTAGAGGATGCCGAGGAGCCACGCGTCGACGCGGCCGCGATCTTCGTAGGCGTCCGCCTTCTCGATGGCCAAGACGAAGGTCTCTTGCACGAGGTCCTCGGCGCTCGCGAGATCCGCCGACAGGTGCGCAGCGACGCGGAAGAGCGTCGGCGCGGTGCTGTCGAACAGCGCCGCCAGCGGCTCCGGCGCGCGCGTCTTGCGGTAGCGCCGGAAGTGGTCATCGCTCGTTGCAGCCATCACTGTGAATCCCCGGGAACGAGCACTGCGTTGCACCAATCTCGGAAAAACCGACAACCGACGAGACGCTATCGGCATGCCACAAGGCGTGCACTGCCTGTTGCGGGTGCGGCCGCCGCTTTCAGCGCTTCTGCTTCTTCTCGCCGAGTTCCACGACGAGTCGGTGCATTGGCTCGTTCCGGGCGAGGACGTCGTCCATCGTCAACGTCGCCTGACCACGCACCGAGTCGTGTCCGGCCGCGACGATGAACGTCTGTCCCTGCCAAGGAATCAGTCGCGCACGCAAGATCCCACGGGCGTCGGTCGTGCCCGTCATGGCGCGAGCGTTCCACATCGACGCGAGGCGGAAGAACGAGTTCATACCCGTCCAGGTCTCGGTGGTGACGAAGCACGGTATGTCGCTTACGGCGTCCCCACTCGCGGCTTGGACGACGATCTCGAGATCTTGGAACGCGCGCAGTTTCAGATCGCTGCCGCTACTCGCTTCGGCGAGGTACGACCAACCCTGCTCTTCGAGCGTCGCGATCGCGTGGAACGTCGTGTCGGGCGTCGCCGTCGTCAGCATGTGCACCTGCCCACGCCGATCGCTGTAGTGCGCGAGGTAGGGACGATGTCCCGTGGCGCCAGCTTCGAGCGTGGCGACGAAGGCGCCGGCAACGGGCGACGCACTCGCAGTCAACACGCGCAGTTCGCGTGGGTGCAGGCCTGCGAGGTCCAGCTTCGCGGAATCGGCGACGGTTGCGCTCACGTCGAGTTCGATGTGATGGATGCCGAGCGCCAAGGTGTCGATGTCGTAGTGCGCGTCGACCATCGCGCGCGTCTTCGGATCGAGGATCAGAGCGTGCGCCCCGGTTTCGAGCTCGTCGAACACGTACTCTCCCTCCGCCGTCGCTCGAACCACGGAGGTTTGGAGCGGACTGTTCATGAACGCCGTCAGATCGCGTTGTTGAATTCGAAGGTTGGGATACTCGAGCCGGACGAAGCGAGCCTCTTCGATGTCACGCTGGCCGAGACATACGCGGAGTTTCTTGGCCTCGACGCGCGGCATGACGACATCGGGCAGGGGGCCATCCGAGGGGTCATGCGAGAACGCGATGAACGTCGGTGCGAATCCGCGTGCCGTGACGCAGGTCATCGACGTCGTAGGGACGTGGAACAGGGCGGTTCCATCCTTGTCGGATTTGGCGACCGGCCAAACCTTCCGCTCCTGCTGGCGCAAGTCGATTGCACACTCGCGCCGCTCACCGATGCCGCGCTGCACGAACTGCGCATGCACGGTGGCTCCCGAAATCGGTTTCCCCGCTACGTCGACGATGCGCACGCGCACCTCGGTGCCGGCATCGATGGTCCACGTCATCGCCTCTTCGTGTTGCCCCTTCGCGAGTGCATCGGGTTTCCACTCGATCATGCCGATCAGGAAGCCCTCGCGGGACTTGCACTCCACACGGCAGCGACAACGCGGGAGGATCGGTAGGTGCAACCGACCGTCTTCGTAGGCGAGATCGATCGAGCGGAAGTTCCGAATGAGCGGCACGCAGCGAAACGCCAGGACATCGCTGGCGAGCCGAGCGGGTACGACGACGCGGCACACCGTCTCGCGCGCATCCGGCTGACCGACGAGCGCGTCACGCGACCGGAGTCCAGCGCACACGTCTTCGAGGACCGCACTGCTGAGTCGACGCGTCTCGTCGACGGCCCATGCGCTGTAGAGACGACCGGGAAGCAACTCGGCGCGATAGACACCGCGCTCGTCACTCGTGACCCGAACCTCGTCGACATCGCTCGGGAGCTGAGCGTCCGTTTCGACGCGTCCCCAAACGTTGGAGATCAGGACCACCGTGGCCCCAGCCCACGGCGTGCCATCGCCCAGCTGACAACGTCCACGGAACTCGGAACGAGCGGGGTCGGCTGCCCACGTCTCGCGCAGAGGAACCACGGCGGCGAGAACGGCGAGTCCGAGCGTGAAGAGGAACGACTTCGACATGGAGCCACCGATGGTGAGTGTTGTGGGGCCTAGATGTGGTCCACACTCTACCCGCGATCGCAGCGTGGCTGCTTCGCGTCGACGGTAGCTAAGTAGCTCCCAGGCATGGGGCCGTAGCGGCGCGCATGCGCTCACGATGCTTTGTCGAGCTTCTCCCGGTAAAATTACGTGAAGGGCCAGAAATGAATCGGCAGCGAAATCAGACGTGCTACGCATTGCGCATTGGTGCCGTCGCGTGCGGTGTGTGCTTATCGGTGATGTCGTGCAGCTATGAACCGACTGTGCCGGAAGCGCTCGCGCCGTACGTCTTGATTCGCGTAGACTGCGAACGATTCGCGCCGGACCGAGATTTGTTTGCAGGAGCACCAGTAACCGATTTGCTTGGCACGCTCGCGAATGGCTCACAGGAGGAGAGAGTTGATGCCGCTTATATGTTGTGGCATGTGTATCATGGTTGTCGCGAAGCGGCCATGCATACCGGTTTCGGGGTCAAAAGGAATCAGGTGCGAGCGGCAATTGCTGCAGTCAAGCAAGGAGCTTCTACGGCGCGCGGGCGGGTTGTTATTCCAGCTCTGATCTGCGCGCTCGATGACGACAGCCCGGAGGTGCGCGAGGCGGTTGTGGCTACGTTGGGTTGGATCGGTCCAGAGGCCGTTCTAGCGTGCGACCGGTTGACGACGCTTCTCCTTGACGCTTCGCCGCAAGTTCGATTGGCTGCAGCTCGCGCGTTATTTGAAATACGATTGGAAGTCGATGCGCCGTTGGCAACGTTGATCGATCTGCTTGACAGCGGTGATCAGCAAATACGCGTGCATACGTGTAATTATCTTGCGGACATGGGGGGCGGTGCGAGGCCGGCAATAGCCGCTCTGCGGGCAATGCAGAGTGACCCATCGCCGGAGGTTCGCGAGCAAGCTCAGTACGCTGTCAATCGGATTCAATCGTGACCATGACCTCACGCACGAAGCGGTAGAACCCACGAGTCATGTCAGAAGCCATGGATCGACATGGATCCTTCGCCGACCGATTTCTCGACCAGGGCGGGGTGCCCCGCTACCCGCAGATCAGCTCGAGGTCCTCGCGCCCGTCGTCGAGGTCCGCCGGTGTCTTGATCGGGAAGAACCGCGAGGACTTCCCGGTGCGCTTCACCTTGAGGTAGCGCGTGGGCAAGAACTTCGTGAGTTCACCGACCAGCGTTTCGATCTGGATGACTTCGCGGTCCTGCACGGTCTTCGAGACATAGCAATCCGTCAGGTCGAAGTGGCGATCGAGTTGATCCGCGTTGACCGTGAACGTGTTGGTGTTGAAGACCGGGATCGAGTCCTGGTTGAAGTTCTCGGGGAAGCGGAAGCCTTCGACGACCCAGAGCTTGCCGTCGACCCAGGCGGGGGAGCCGCCCTTGTCGCCGGGCCACTTCGGGGCGACTTCGGCGGTGAGCTTCTTCTTGGACAGGATGTGTCGACCGAGCACGACGGGGTCGATGCGCGCTGCGAGGTTGTCGACGTTGGAGATCATCAGGTAGCGACCGCCTGCATCGAGGAAGCGCTCGAGGCATCCGCTGCGACGGAACCAGATCGGACAGTCGCCGTGGCCCGGGCCGTAGAGCGACGGGCGTTCTTCGTCGTCCAAGAAGAGCTCGCCGTCCTTCTCGAGGCGCAGGCTCACACCCTGGGTGTAGAACTCGAGATCGTCCTCGGGCAGGCCGAGGTTCTTGTGCTCTTCGAAGTGAGCACGCGTCGCCTCGTCCGTCGAGAAGCTGTTCATCATGTAGACGGGGATGCGTCCGCCATGTGTGCGGGATTCCCGCACGACGTTCTGCACTTTGAGCGCGAGGAAGCTCTTGCCGGGCAACGCTTGGACGATGCCTTTGACGACGCCGCCGAAGCGCGTCGCCATCCCGCCGTTGAGGATCAGGGCTCCGACGTGGCCCGCCGCGATCGCCTTCGCTCCGGCTTCGCGGGCTTCTTCGAGTTCGTCGCTACCCTTCTTGGGCTGCTCGTCCCACGCATCGGATTCGGGGGCGACGAGTTCGCCGTCGACGATGTTCGATTCGGCGTTCAGGGTTCCGCTCGCGATGCGATCGCGCAGGGATTCGAACCGTTCACGGTCGAATCCGTAGGTCGCGAGAGTTGCGAGAATGTCGTCGGGAAGTCGTTCGATTTCGGTCACGTGCAGTCCGCTTCTGGGTCCGTCCGCCGAAGGCGCCTTTGGTCATGCTACGACAGGGCTGTCTCGACAGGTATCGATTGCAGACGAGGTACGACAGTCGACGCGGGGCGATGCGTCAAGCCTGCGTTTGCTCGACGACGAGAATCGAGACATCGTCCTCGCGCATGCCGACGCCCGCGTGCGCTTCGACCGCAGCCAGAACGGCGGTTCGGACCGCATTTGCACCATCCGGCGCGTGCTTCGAAATGATCGCTTGCAGGCGCTTCATCTCGAACATGTCGTCCGACCCCGGCGGTGCGGCTTCGACGACACCGTCGGTATAGAGGAAGAGCAGGTCACCTGCATCGAGCTCGTACTCGTCGTCGTCGTAGCAAATCCCCGGGATGAACCCGAGAGGCGGACCCGAACTCACGATCTCGACGAAACTCCCGCTCGCCGCACGCCACAAGAGGATCGGATTGTGCCCGGCGCTCGCGATGCGCAATTTCGTTCCGCCGCTCGTGATCCGGCCATGAACGGCGGTCAAGAACATCCCCGTGTCTCCGACCTCGCCGTGCACGACGTCGTTCATCCCCCCGAGGACGCTCGACGGCGTTCCCCCGCGACTCTGGGCGCGGCAACCGGCCCGATACGAACTCATCAGCATCGCGCTGTTGATGCCATGACCCGAGACGTCCGCGATCGCCAAGACGATGTCTTCACCATCCGCGAAGAGATCGACGTAGTCACCGCCGACGTGCAGCGCCGGCGACGAGCTCCAAGAGAAACGGTGCGTGCTCGAGGTCGGCGCTTGGGCCGGGATCAAGCGCTTCTGGAGCGTGCTCGCGATTTCGAGCTGGTTGTCGATCAGGCGCGCGTGGACGAGCTCTTCCTGGATGTGGAGGCGATGGAAGAGCGCAGCGCCGAGTTCGGCGAGGCGTCGTGCGCCTTCGACTCTCGTGCGCGAGCGGACCGTGCGCTGGGAGACGTTGAAAGCGAGTGCGATGCCACACGGCACGCCGTGGTACTCGAGCGGGGCGCCGATGATGTTCTTGAGCGCGGGTGCGATGCGTTCTTTGTCGAGTGGCCCGAGGTCCATGTGAACGTTGCGTTCGAGACGCACGCAGCCGGTCTCGAGCAAGCTCGGTGGCCACCACGTGCCTTCCTCGTCCACCAAGGACTCGAGCATGATCTCCGGTACGCCGATCGTGTGCTCGAGGAGGAGGTCGGACTGGGCGTTGCCGACTTCTTCGAACACGTAGATCGCCGCTGCCTCGGTGCTCAGTGATTTGCACCACAGGTCGAGGAAGCGCGCTCCGACAGCCGCACGATCCGTTTCGCGGAAGAGCGAGACGCCCTCTTGCAGCGCTTGCAGGCTCGACGCGTATTCGTCGAGCAGCTTGCCAGCGCGTTCGGAAAGCTTGCGATTGACGACCGCGGTCGTCCAATGAGCGAGGATCGCATCCAGTCGTTCGCGGTGTTCGGGCGCGCATTCCTCGGTAGCGATCACGATGCCGACGCGTTCGCCGCCGTACGACAGCGGAAGCGTCACCGCCGCATTCGCGAGCATCTCGGCGCGCATCTCGGCATCGACGGAGAATGGGCAGGTCCCGCGCGGTGTCCACTCGCACGTCGCGTTCGCGTCGTCTTCGAACAAGAGCACGGATTGTGCCGATGGCAGCAGCGTCTCGAGTTCTCGCTTGAGCGTCAGGCGCAACGCATCGAGCGACCTCGTGGCGTGGAGGCCGCAGAGCGACTCGACGAGATCTGTTCGGGTCGCGAGCACGTGTGGCCTCAGCTACCGATACGCGAGAGGCTCGCGACGGCACTGTCGACGGCAGGCTCGAGTTCGATTTCGAGGTCCTTCCATCCGTCTTCGTCGATGCCGAGGATCGAGAGTGCGGTTGCGGTCAACGACAGTTCGCTGCACGTGCCCTCGGCGTAGCCGATGCCGCGTGCGCGTGCGTAATCGTGTGCGAGTCGCACGATGGCCCAACTCTCCGCAGCATCGCCTTCGACTGTGTGCTCGTGATGCTTGGAGATCGCGTGATGAACCAGCGGGCTCAATCCCCACTTCTCGGCAACGAGTGATCCTGCTTCTTGATGGTCGATCCCGAGCGCCGTGCGTTCTTGTTCCGCACTGTCGTGCGAGGCGTCGATCGTGATGCCTTCTTCGTGCAAGTAGGGCGCGAGGAGCAGCTTTCCGATGTCGTGCAGGAGGCCGGCGACGAACACCTCTTCTCGCACGTCTGGATGCTTGCGCAGTTCCTTCGCGATCGTGCGCGAGGCTGCGGCGACCGCGACCGAGTGCAGCCACAGGCCCTTGGACGCGTAGCCGTAGCAACGATAGTCGCGTTCCATGTAGTTGCCGGTGCTCGCGGCGAGTACGAGGCTGCGCAGACTGCGGAACCCGAGCACCATCACGGCTTGGCCGATCGTGCGGACCGGACTCGCGACTGCGTAGAACGGTGAGTTGACGACGCGAAGCATCTTCGCGACGAGCGGACCATCGTTCTTCAGAAGGTCCTCGAACTGTTGAATCTCCGCACCTTTGTCCGCGACGAGTCGTAGGACTTCGACGACGACATCAGGAAGCGAAGGAATGAGTTCGCTTTTCTGGAGGATTTCACGACGTGTCCGTTCGCGCTGCGCGAGTTTGGACATCGAACTACTCAGAGCCATGATTTACCCGCCTGGACCGAGGTAAACTGCGTGCGATCTCGGCACGAACGTCTCATCGAGTACGAGATGGGGTCGGCTTGAGTCGGAGCTGCGATCCGCGAAATGCACGGCGTTGCCAAGGAGTGTTGTGATTCACTACGGCATTGTTCCCATTCTGGCGCTCGTCTCGAGCTTGCCGTCGCAAGCCGTGACCTCGCAACGCGCGACGGCGCAGGAGCCGGCCTCGCTCGAAGCTGTGTGCGCGAAGTTCCGACGGCACGACCAGGATCTCGACGGAGTCCCCGAACTCCTGAGCCTGAAGGTTCTCGCCAAGAAGGGTGCGAGCGGCTCTCTCGTGCTGATCCTCGTCGAGGACCGGCTCGACAAGCCGCCGTTCGCGAACGCACTGCGTCCGCGGATTCGGCGCATGGTCGACGATCTCGCCGCCGAAGGTCGCCGGGCCGCTGCGGTCCGTGTCGCCCTCGGCGTGGATGGCCGACACCGAGATGGACGCTTCGTGTTGGCTCTACGCGAGTTCCTACGATCGGTCCGTGCGATGTGTGCCCGCAATGATGCCGAGCTCGAAGGGTGCGTGCTCCTCGGTCATTTCCCGGATGCGTTTCTCGTGCGCACCTGCAACTGGCGCAAGAAGGAGAACGTCACGATCAAGACGCGTGACGGCGAGAAGCACGAGTTTCGCGATACGCCCTACGTGCGTCGCGTGCCCGAAGACATCGCGCATCGAGCCGACATCGTGCTCGCGGACCTCGATGGCGCTTGGGAGCACGTCTACGTCGAAAAGCCTTCGCGCTTTCCGCGCACCGTCGCCGCGTTCGACGAGGCGATCCCCGAACACGGCGGTATCTGCGTCGCCCTCGAGGAGGGAGCCATCGAGTTCCGCGATGCGTTCCACGTCTCGGACGGCAAGCTCGAAGTGCTCGAACTCGCCGACGGTGGGCATGATGTCCGGCTGTTCGATCGCAGCGCGGATCACGAGTGCAGCGGTACGGATCGAGCCCTGCCCAACATCATCGCGCATCCCGATATCCACGTGTCCCGCATCGATGCGCGCGGCGTCGCCGAAGGTGCTCGCAAGGACATCGAGGACGCGCATGGCAAGAAGCTGTTGAGCTCTTCCGGGCGACCGCAGATCTTGAAGTTCGCGAACAAGGCCGCGGTTCCCGATTGGCGTTCGCTGTGGGCACACGACCCGTTGTTCGAGCGGCGCCTGCTCGCTGAGTATCTCGACCGCAACCACGAGTATCGCACCGGCGAAGCAGAAGTGTCATGGCGCCCGGCGTCGCTCGCGTGCGGGCTCGGATCCGGCTTTGGCGACGTCGCGCGTGCGTCGAAGCAGTGGGACGACTTCGAGAAGCGCGACGCGGATGTGTATGGCAAACCCGAACTCGTGCGAGTCGCCGAGTGGTTCGCCTATCCGGCGGTTCTGCGCACGTTGCGCGCGCACAGTGACCCGTGGGGCTCCGTATTCGGAAAGCCCGCGGTCCGTAAGCTCGACGACGCGGTGAAGACGCCATGGTCGTTCACGCAACGTGGCGACACGCTCGTTCCGTCGCTCGAGGTCGCGTGCCGGAACGGCAAGCTCGATTGGTTCTTGCTCCGCACGCTCTACGAGAACGACCTCGTTGCGAAGTCGCCTTCGATCTACGTGCACACGGGGTGTCACGGTATTTCACCGCCCGGTGCTGCCAAGGTCGCGTTCGATGACCCCGGCTACGGGCGTAGGCAAGGGGCGGAGTCGATCCTCTTCTTCGGAAACGCGCTCGCGCTGATCGGGCGCGCGAAGGTGTTCTACGACGCACCGCGCGGGTTCTGCGAAGCGCTCGGAGAAGGGAAGACGGTCGGCGCCGCGTGGGCTCGCTACTTCGAACTCGAGAGCCAGGCCGAGAGCTGGAGTCGGGTCGGCGGCGACATCGGTCGCAAGCGGAGCTACTTCTGGAGCGTGCTCGGCGACTTCACGCTGAGGCTGAGACGCGACGCGAAGTCCGAGCGCTGAGTCAGCGCTTGCCCTTCCCCTTGCGCTTCTTGTCCTGGCGCTTGCCCGGCGTCTTCGGCGGCTGGCGGAATCCCTTCCGCGCTTGTTGCAACTGACCCATGCTCTGCGGCGGACGTTCGAAGCCGAGCGCGTACCACTGCATACCGAACACGCCCATGTTGGGCTTGTTGCCGTTCTGCAGTCGTAGCAAGTTGCTCTTGGACGTTTCGTCGTCCTTCTCCTTGGCGAGGTGGCGTTGGAGCACGGCCATCGCGCCCGGCGTGTCGCCCTCCTTGTGGAGAATCCACGCGTAGGCGTGGTAGAGCAGGACGTTGCGCTTGTTGTAGGGGATCGCTTTGTCGAGCACTCGTTTGGTCGCGTCGAACCGCCCGTCCTTGTAGTGGATCGTCGCGAGCAGGAGCTGGCCTTCCGAGGCGCGTTTGCTCGCCTTTGCAAGATGCTCGAGAGCCTTCTCCTTGTCTCCGAGATGGTGCGCGAAGATCCCGATCTGCGCGTGGAGCTGGCCGGTCAGCATCGGCATCCACTTCCCCAGCGGGAGCATGGACTCGAGCACGTCGACGGCTTGCTCGACGCGCCCGCTCTCGGCGAGCTTCTGCGCTTGCAAGAAACTCGGCTCGATCACGCGCCGCAACCTCCGGGCGAACCAAATCCACGTCACCGCGAACACCAGGAACCCGAGGAAGATCCCGAGGCCCCAGCCTCCCCAGATCGGGACGAGGCCCCAGACGAGAATGACGAGAAGCGCCGCCGCGGCTGCAATCAAGATCGAATACATCGGCCCTTGGTTTAGCAGTCGCGGCAGGCGGTGAAAACGCCGGCGTGCGAGAGTCTTGATGGTGCGCCGCGTGCGTTCATCATGTCGCAGCAGGAGGTGGTAGTGGACGAAGGGGGCGCGACGCAGCGGAAAACGCTCGAGGACCTGCACGCCTGGTCGGGGATGGACCGCGAGACCCGCGCCGTCATCTGTCACTTCCACGTCCAGCTCTCCGATCCCCTCTACCGCGCCTTCACCGGCGACCACT
>JAGQQW010000111.1 GCA_020426005.1 Planctomycetota bacterium
GTGTCCGATGGCTCCGATCACGAACTCGACGGGACCTACGCCATTCGCGACGGGCATCACCAAGGCCCCTCGTTCTTGTCACGCGCAGCCGCACGCGATCGCAACTCGAACACGGTGCGCATGGCTCTGATCGGTGTGCGTCCGTCGCGTGCGGTGATGCCTGTTGACGGAGAACGACGATGAAGAGCTTTGGACGATTCCTGATCTTGACGGTGCTGCCGTTCGCGCTGCTGTTCTCGCTGCCGTTCTCACTGCCGAGCCCGCTCTTCGCACAGGGGGACGAGGAGACGACCCCCGAGTCGAAGGGGCAAGCGCAGGTCGAACCCCTTGTCACACGTCGCGCAAAGGTCTTCGAGAGCGGCAAGGACGGCTATCACACGTATCGCATCCCGGCGTGTGTCGTCACGAAGCGAGGCACGATCCTCGTCTTCTGCGAAGGCAGGCGGAAGGGGCGCGGTGACGCCGGCGACATCGACATGCTCGTGCGGCGATCGGAGGATGGTGGCAAGACCTGGTCGCCGAGCACTCTCATCCGGACCGATGCGGGCAACACCTGTGGCAATCCGTGCCCCGTCGTCGACGCCCAGACCGGTTTCGTGTGGCTCGCAATGACTTGGGCGCTCGGGAGCGACCACGAGTCCAAGGTCATGAAGGGCGAAGCCGAGCGCGAGCGACGCGTACTGGTCACGCACAGCGAAGACGACGGCGTGACGTGGAGCGAGCCGCGAGACATCACGAAGTCCGTCAAGAAGCCATACTGGCGCTGGTACGCGCTCGGACCCTGCAACGCGATCCAGCTCGAGCGTGGCGAACACGCTGGGCGCTTGCTCTTCCCTGCCAATCACTCCGATCACCGCGATGCGGCCAAGCATCCGTATCGCAGCCACGTGTTCTGGTCCGACGATCACGGAAAGACGTGGCAGCTCGGTGGTGCCCACGAAGATCGGACCAACGAGTCGACGCTCGTCGAACTCGCGGATGGCAGCGTGCTCCAAGCCATGCGGTCGTATCACGGCAAAGGCAATCGTGCACTCGCGACGAGCCGTGACGGAGGCGCGACGTGGTCCAAAGTGAGACTCGAGGACGAACTGCATACTCCCGTCTGCCAAGCGAGCCTGTTGCGTTGGACGTTGCCGAGTGCTGCAACCTCGAGCGAGAGTGAAGACGCGCCAGCGTCGAAACCGGGACGGATCCTCTTCTCGAGTCCATACGGCAAGCAGCGCTCTCGGCTCACGATCTGGTGGAGCGAGGACGAGGGCCAGACGTGGCCGCATCACGTCACGGTCATCGAGGGTGCGGCCGCCTACTCGAATCTCTTGAAGCTACCGTCGGGGCAGCTCGGCCTCCTCTACGAGGCCGGCGGATACGCATCGATCGACCTGCTCGAGATCGACGCCGCACGGTTGTTCCGCTGATCGCAAGTCAACGCAAGGTCGCGCGCAGCTCGACGCGCTTGCCTTCGCGCATCACCGTGAGCTTCACGACATCGCCCGGTACGTGCTTCTGGAGGCAGTGCGCGTAGACATCGCTCTCGCTCATGCGATCGTCGAGGCCGTCGATCTCGACGACGGTGTCGTCGGGTTCGAGGGTCAAGCTACCGCGGCCGAAGCGCCGACCGCCGCCGCGTGTCTCGACCAGTGCGAGTCGGTCCTTCGCGATTCCCGCCGCTCGCCGTTCTTCGTCATTCAGATCGCGCAGACGGATTCCGATGCCGAGGCCCGACACGCGGCCGAGCGACAGGTGCCGATCCGTCCAGCGAAAGGGAATGCCGTCGCGAGGCCTGCGGAAGCCTTGCGGCAGATCGAGTTCGACTTCGACACGTCGATCACCGCGCCGGACGACAGCCGCGATGCGGCATGGGTCGCTCGCTGTGTGAAGCACCCATTGGACGTCCGCGATCGAAAGGATCGGCTGTCCTGCGAGTTCCAAGATGTCGTCTCCCGGTTCGAGGCCTGCGCGCTTGCCGATCGAGTTCTCATCGACGCGTTGCACGTGGGCCGCGCGGTCGATGTCGAGCACGAGACCGAGCGCGGAGGGCATCGGCCACGGGAACAGCACGTTCTCGGGCACCGGTTGCTTCCGGTAGCGATAGTGCTGGAAGCGTGCACTCCCGATCTGGTGGCAGTGCATGCAGGATCGTGCGACGGCCCGCGTCGACCATTCGATGCGGTTTTGGTATTCGACGAGATCGTCGAAGTCTTCGGGCACCGCGACCGGGCTCTTGGGCCCGCGCTTGTCCGCGAGGGACGCCTCGTTCGCCGGGTATGCACGATGGAGCTCGAGCGCGCCTTGCATGGCGGCGATGAAGCCGCGCTGCGAGACGCCAGCGATCCCTGATCTCGGGGAAGGAAGCGTGCCGTAGCGGCCGTAGATCTTGCGGTCCGCGTTGAGGAAGAACGCCGCGAACGTGAGGTCGTTGTCGAACTGGAACATCGTCAGGTCCGTGCCGTTCGCGTAGACCATGCGAACGCAGACGAACTTGTCGAGCAGCTCGAGAACCGCCTTACCCGTTTCCGTTTCGTTTGAGGGACGCGCCAACTGCGCGTCGAAGGATTGGCAATCCGTTCACGGCACTCAGCGGAAGACGAGCAGGATCGGTTTGCCGGTTTTCCTCGACTCGCGGAGCCCGCGTTCGAGGTCCCCGTAGATCCAGGTGTCGGAATCGAGCATGAGCTCCCGGTCGTCGAGCACCTGTTGGCCTTCCCCGCGACGCTGAGCGGTAGCGGATGAGCTCGACGCGACGAAAGCCGTTAGCGCAAGGACGAACGGGGCGATAGCGGCGATGGGGGTGAGGGACGAGACGAGTCGTTGCTTCATGAGTACGGGTCGCGCGAGGAGTTTCGATCGGAGACGATGTTCGGAGAGGCTACGCGATGCTCCGATGTCGTGCGGGCCCATGTTGCCATCTGCTTCAGAAAGAGCGTGACTCGAGTGACGTTCCACGACCATTTCAGTGATGCTCCCGACGCGTACGCGCGTCATCGACCGACGTATCCCGACACCGTCGTCGACTTCCTCGCCGATTTGGCGCCAGATCACGGGCGAGCCTGGGACCTTGGCTGCGGATCCGGGCAACTCTCGACGTTGCTCGCGAGGCGTTTCGACCATGTTCTCGCGACCGATGCGAGTCAGGCTCAGCTCGACGCTGCCGAATGCCATCCGAAGGTCGAGTATCGCTTGGCTCGCGAAGCTCCGGATTGGATCGCAGACGCGAGTCTCGACCTCGTCGTCGCGGCGCAGGCCGCGCACTGGTTCGACCTCGATCTGCTCTATCGTGAAGTCCGCCGTGTCGGCAAACCGGGTGCCGCATTCGTGTTGCTCTGCTACGAGCGGCCGCGTGTGCACGACGCCACAGCGAGCGCGAACCTCATCGAGTGGCTGCACCGTACGCGTCTCGCGGCGTACTGGCCACCCGAGAGGCAGCTCGTCGAAGCCGGTTATCGAACGCTGGCGTTCCCGTTCACCGAAGTGGAGCCACCGGCGCTCGAGATCGAGCGACTTTGGAGCGTGGAGGACATGCTCGGCTACATCGAAACCTGGTCCGCGACACGGGCAGCGCGACGCGTCGAGGGCGCTGATGCGCTTGCGGAGTTCGAGGAGGACTTGCGCACCGCATGGGGCGACATCGGGCTCCGCGTCACGTGGCCGATCCGGATGCGAGCCGGCACGCTGGACCGCGAACGTTGACCGAGGCGCTCACGCTCAGCGAAGCATGCCGACAACGTCTTCGGGTGCGTCGAGGACGCACTGAGCGCCAGCGTTCGTGAGCGCGTCGGCATCGAACGGTCCCCAGCCGGCCCCGATGGCGCCCATCTCGGCGGAGCAGGCGGCTGCCATGTCGTGCACCGAGTCGCCGACGTAGACGCATCGTGTGGGCTCCACGCCGAGGCGTTCGCACGCGACGAGGAGCGGCGTCGGGTCCGGCTTGTGCTTGTCGACGTCGTCAGCACCGATCAGGACTTCGAAGAAGTGTTCGAGCTTGCAGTGGGACAACCCGCGCCATGCCGCGTCGGACAACTTGCTCGTGACGACCGCGATCTTGGTGTTCTGCGTCTTCAAGGCTTCGAGCATGCTGCTCACGCCGGGGAACGGCCGAACGTACTCGTCGTGGTGCAGGTGGTTCCAAGCGCGATACGTGAGCATCATCGCTTGGACTTCGGATTCGCTCGATGCGTACGCGACGAGGTGCTTGCGCAACGGGATGCCGATATAGCCGAGGATCTGATCGCGCGACGCCGGTGGCTTGTCGTGTTCGCGCAACGTGTGTTCGTAGCTGCGAATGATGAGTTCGATCGAATCGATCAGCGTGCCGTCGAGGTCGAAGAGGATGGCTTCGTGCACCGTCTCAGCCTTTCACGGAGAGTTCGAGCTTCGTCAGCTCGCTTCGGATCACGTCGCGGTGATCCCCCTGGATTTCGGCATCGCAGCCGTCGAGCGAGCCGCCGGCGCCGCAGCGCTTCTTCAGCGCTTTGAAGATCTCTTGAGCTCGTTCGACCGGAAGCCCGGTGATCACCGTCACGGTCTTCCCCTTGCGTCCGCTCTTCTCGATGCGAAGGCGAACGATGCCATCCCCGGTCTGTACGGGAGTACGCGTACAGTTGCAGCTCTTCTTCGGGCGAGCACAGAGCGGGCAGGTCGCTCCCTGATCGCTGTCCCAGACGATTCCCATTCGTTCGAACCATAACCCGACCGTCCGGGATTTCGCCTATATGCGTCGTTTTTCGCGACGGTCCGCCGCGTGTTCCAGGGCCCGCCGGGTCCATCGCAACGAGGGGTCGATTCTCGCGATCGCGGGTTCCTTTCGGTTGTTCGTGGGTCTGTTACACTCGACCCCATGCGCTCTCGCAACTCCCTACGCCGCCGCGCTTTGGCTTCCCATGTCGCGCACGCCGGTTTGCTCCTCGCGATCACCGCGTGCAACCCCGACACGAATCAAGGTGCAGCAACCTTGACCATCGCTTCGCCGCCCAGCCGCACGGATGCTCCGCTCGATGCCGAGGGGCAGCTCTACCTCGCTGCAGAGTTGCTGTTGCCGAGCCGCAAGGTTCTCGGTGGCCCGGGAACGGGCTGGCCGGACGAGGTCTCGCTGGAGACGCGTGCCGAGGCGACGGCTATCGGCGACGGTGTCGTTCGGCACTTGCTGCTCGAGAGTGGAGTCGGTGTCGATCCGGCATTTTCACCATGGACTGCACGCGTCGCGACGACCAACGCGATCGAGGACACGAATCAGAACGGCACGACGCGTGACGAAGTCATGGCGATGCAGCGCGCGCGCTATTCGTTCCGGGCGAACGCGACGGTGCCCGAGGGAATCGCGCCTGGCTTTTTGTTTCCCGGTGCACTCACCGGACGTCTGCAAGGCACGGTGACAGGTCGTGACGACGCCGCGAGTCTTCGCCTCGTGGATGCACCAGCGACCGGTCGGGAGTTCACGATCGGTCAGATCGCGATGACGATGCTCTCGAGTCTCCGCAGTGCGACGACGTTGCTCGCGGCGGGGCGCGGCGACCTCTACGGCGCGACGTCCGAGAACGGCATGCGTGGACTCCTGCTGCTCGAGCAAGCCGTCGCTGCCGAGCGTTGTGTGATCGAATCGCTCGCCTGGGACGGCGCACGACTCACGAGCATCCCCGACCCTGCGAAGTACGATCCGGCAAGCGAGCCTCGCGTCTTTCCGGCGCGTCTCGCGCACGATTTGGAGGACGGTGGCGCTCCGCGTTACTACGTGCTCGACCGCGGGTCCAATCTGGTCGATCAAGCGCGCTTCTTGCGCGCGAGTGCAGAGCTCGCGTGGCTCGCGGACCCGCAGCAGAATCACCCGCGCCTCGCGCGACTCTTCCGAGGCGATCCGTTCGGCGATCCGCCGCAACCGAGCTCGCGCTCGAAGGACTCCGGCGGCGGTAGCCTGCCACAGGACACGATCTCGTGGGACAAGCACATCGCGGGCCTGCTCGCGTTCAGTTGCTCCGGCGGGCAATGCCACGATCCGGGACAGAAGAACCAGTTCCGCGTCGGCACGTACGAAGACGTGCTCAAAGGCGGCCAGAACCAGGCGACCAACCCTTCGGTCGTGAAGGGCGATTCGGCGTCGAGTCTCCTCTGGCAGATCGTTGCGCTGGACCGACCGCCGGTCAGCAAGCGCATGCCGGACGGAGGTCCTTACATGTCTCCGCAGGAGATCCAGCTCATCGCGGATTGGATCGACGGTGGTGCGGTCGAGAAGGATGACAGCATTCCCGATATCCCGCCGGCACCGGGCGTGGATGGTCTCCGCGTCGTGCTCGCCAACCTGAAGGCCATGCACGTCGACCCCAAGACCGGTCTCTGCGTCGACCGTTCGGGTCTCGATGCGATCACGGGCGAGGGGCGCGGTCACGTCGCGTTCGCGGACTCGACCGGAGAGTTGCTCTCCGCACTGGCTGCTGCAGTCGAGGCTCGTCCGGATCTGACGGAGTTCCGTCCGTTCTTGGCGTCGCAGGCGGAACTCGCGGTCCAATACCTGCTGTTCGGCAATGGTTCCGTCTACGAGAGTCACGACCTCGTTGCCGGCAAGCCGTCGAACATCCACGCGGATCTCTCGTCGACGGCATCGCTCGCGGCGGGTCTGTTCGACGCGGGCCGCGTGCTCGGGTCCAAGGTGTTGGTCGAAGCCGCGAGCCAGATCGCCGAGCGTTTGCTGACCGGCTTCTTGATCCAAACATCGCAACCGCGGGACTATCCCGGCAGCCTGGCGGCCAGCATGACGCCGCTGACCGCTGCGCGCGTTCTCGCCGCGTTGCGACTGTGGCGCGATGCGGGCGTCGCGACGGGCGGTGAGGTCTGGTCGCTCGTGTGGAGGCGCGTTTCGAAGCAGCTCGTGCTCGCCGAATGGCCGGAATCGGGCGAGACGTTCGGCGATGGAAACTCGGACAGTGACGGCGACGGGATCCCCGAAGTCGGAACGTCGGGCCTGCCGCCACTCTTCGCCCCGCTGCTGCAAAACGATGCTGTGCGACGCGGGATCGGTATTCCCGAGCGGCGTTTGCACTACAGTCGCGACGTGCTCCCGATCCTGCTCGTGCACTGCAGCGAGTGTCATTCGGGCGCAGCGAAGCTAGGAGAGTTTCGCTTGGACGAATTCGACGATCTCTGGCGCGGCGGTGAGTGGCGCAACGAGACGACGAGCATCGTGCCGTTCGACGCGGAGGCGAGCTTCTTCTATCGCAAGGCGGTCGATCGTCCGCCGGCGTTCGGTGGTGAGATGCCCGAGGCGCGGCCGCCGTTGTCGCCGCATGCGAAGCAACTGATCAAGCGCTGGATCGACGCGGGAGCCGTGCGCGATTGACCGGATCACCGCGAGGCGCGGAGTCACTCGCGGCGTTCGGGTGCTTCGTCGTCCTCGGCACGGTCGCGGTCGTCACTGCGGCACTCTTCGATGGTGGGGCCGTCTTCAAGGCGGATGACTATCCGACGATTGCCTACGCTGCGTCGCTCCAGAACGTTCTCCACGACTTCGTCGGGCCGCAGTACGACCTGCAGTTCTTCGCGTTCTGGCGCCCGGTGATCACGGCGAGTCTCGCGATCGACGAGGCGTTGTTCGGCGTCGAGCCCGCGGGCTTCCTCGTCATGAACTGCCTCGCCTTCGCGAGCAGTGTGTTCTTGCTCTGGATGTTGCTGCGCATGCTCGTGCCCGATCCGCGCTGGTTCGCGTGGATCGTTGCTGGCTCGTGGCTCGTTCATCCTGCACCCGTCGTGTCGCTCGATTGGGTCGTCGGGCGCGTCGACACCCATTCGGTGCTTCTGATGCTCGCTGCGTGCGTGTTGCACGTGCGCCATCGACGTGGCGGGAAGCGCTATCCCGTCATGCTGATGATCGGGCTGGCGCTGGCGGCCAAGGAGTCAGCGATCGGGCTGCCGTTCTTGCTACTGGGGCTCGATTTCCTCGACCCTCATCCGACTCTCGTGCGCGGACCCGTCGTGCTGGGGCGAGCGATGCCTGCGCTGATCTACGTCGCGCTGCTACCGCTCTACTTCGTGTTCCGCTACCTCGTCCTAGGAGTCGTTCTCGGCGGCTACGGCTTCCATGCGATGCAGTCGTTCGATGCCTTGGCGGTCGTCGATGGGCTGCGTCAGACGCTCGGATTGTCGCTCTTGCCCGGTGCGCCGAAGCTACCGCGGGATCTCGTCGTGATCGCGCTCGTGCTGTTCGCGATGTGGTGGGCGTTGTTCTCGAGTCGCGAACGACGAGCGATGCGCAGCTTTGGGGTGCTGGCAATCAGCGCGGGGATGTTCGCGCCTCTCGCACAACTCCTTCCGTCGATGCGCGACATCGGTCAGCAGCGCTACGCGTTCTTCGCGTGTACGTGGTCGCTCGTGGCCTGGGCAGGAGCGTGGCTCTATGCGTCGCGGGGTCTCGGTCGAGCGAGCAAGCGCGTCGCGCCGCTCTTGGCTGCGTTACCCGCGCTCCTGCTCGTGCCGGCTCGCGTGGCCGAAATGCACAAGCTCGAGTCCCACGACCGTTTCGTGCGCGAAGTGTCGAAGGCGGTCGACGACGTTGCCGCGCACCTCCCCGGCAACGCGACCGACATCGTGGTTCTCGGTGGAGATGCCGAGAAGGCGAATCACCCTCAGCGCCTGCTGTGGGGACTCGGTGCCATGCACGCGCCGCCATTTCGGGACCGGCGCGTCGACGTCGTGACGTTGCGCAAGCTCGTTCCGTTCGCGACTGCCGTCGAGCCGGACTTGGCCGCTGCCGGTCTCGGATCGTACGTCGCCGTCGAGCCCGATGGGCGTGTGCAGACCCGCAACGCGCTCCCGATCGAGCGACGAGCTGCAAAAGCGCGAGGGTTCGAGGGCACCCTCGACGCGCCCGACTACGATCGACTGTTGAAGGGTGACGAAGCTGTCGGCTTCTCGTGCGCTGCCGACGTCGATCGCGTTGCCGTGCTCACGAGCGTGGGGTCGGCGATGTTGAAGATCGCACCGAAGGACGGCGTCTTGTGGGTTCGCGATCTGCTCGTCGCCGACCTCGGCCATGGGACGGCAGGCTCCGGCGGGATGACTCCTCTCGTCTACCTGTTGGTCAACGCTCTCGATCTCGCCCCGCACTCGCCGGTCGACATCGTGTGGCGCGAAGGAGAGACGGTGCGCGTCGGTCGCCTCCGGACGACTCGAGCCTTCACCGAGCGCTTGATCCGAGAACTCCGGGTTAGCCTCCAACGCGCGGAATGAAGGGCAGTGATCGATCGTCTCAGGGCTTCTTCTCGAGATTGACCTTGCACGACCGCTTCGTCGGCACGAATGGCGCGATCAAGAATCCGGCGAGCAGGCCATAGAGCGGTCCGTCGGACAAGCCCATGAAGGCACGGAGGGCGAATCCGATTCCTGTTGTGAGGATCACGACCGCGATCCTGATGGGGGAGCTGAGTGTTCAGAGCATGATCGGAGCATACCCTGTCCGTGTGCCGAGTCTCTTCGCACTCGGGGCGTGCCTGGTACTTCGCCGTCTCGTTACCATGGGCGCGCTCTGATGCGCGAGATCCTCCAGTCGATCGATGTGATGAATGCCACAGGCAGTGTCGCTGCTCTGCTCTTGTGTTGCGTGAGTGGTGGCGCGCAAGCGGACCAGCAGGCGGGCGTGGAGCGGTTGTCCACGGAATTCTCGACGGCATCCGAAGCACCGCGCGGGTCGTACGCGCTCGTCGAGCGTGACGAGACGATCCTCGCCGTCGACCTCTCGCCGCAGCTACCCGGCGTCTCCGAGGCGCTCCGCATCCCGTTTGCCGACGCTCCGCGGCGTGTGCGCATCCTCGTCGTCGATGCCGCTCGAACGACGCTCGTCGTCGCGGGTGGCGTGCACACGAAACTCACGATCATCGTCCTGGGCGCGTTCGGTCGCTCGAGCATCGTCTGGCCACATGCACGATTGCTCGCGGGCTTCGAAGCACCGATCCTGGATGCGTCGGGTCGCGTGTTGATCGTCGTCTACCGTGATCGGGACACGCTGCAGCTGCGTGCGCTCGAGCCGCGCGATCCGCAGCCCGCGATCCTCTTGGCGAGGCGGCTCGATCGCGTCCCGGACAGCCTGATCGCCGAAGCGCTCCCGGGAGATCCGCGCGTTCGCGTTCGGCTCGGCAACGCGACAGCGTTCGCCCCGGGTTCGGTGGATCCTGCAGAAGCTCGAGGAGTCGCACCGACCTTCGTGCATCCACTCTTCGCGCTGCCGCGTCCGGATCGGATTCGCCTCGACTTCGGCACGCTCGAAGCCGTCCAGCCAGGCGAGGTCGCGCACGGGACTCTGGAATTCTCGTGTTCCAATCCGGGGCGCTTACCGCTGCATCTGCGGTTTCGTGCTCGCAACCCCGAAGGCGCGAGCCTCGACGTCGAGCCGGGAACCGCGGTCGTCGAAGCAGAGCAGGACCAACGATTCACGGCGCGTGTCTCGTTGGACTCGGGGCTGCCGGTGTTCGTCGGGACCCTCGAGATCGTCGGGCTGTTCGACGATTCCGAGCCGCTGACCGAACTCGTCGTCGAGGCTCGTCGTGCGCCGCCGAAGGACAGTCGACCGCCGTCCGTCGACCGCGCGCGCATCGAGACCGTGTTGCTCAAGGATCGCCGCGTTCGTCTCGTGGGCCAGAGCCGAGCGATCAAGGATGAAGCACTGCCTTGTACGATCGCCTCTCTCGCCGGAGAGTCGACGCAGGTGAGACCTGACGGTTCGTTCGTCCTCGAGTTTCCGCTCGCCGCCGATGGTCGCGTGCGGGTTCAGGTGAAGGACGCGGTGGGCAACAAGAGCGAAGTCCTCGATTTCGGTGAATTGCGGGACGAGAAGCCGCCGGTCGTCGATGCGTCACGGATCGAACTCGGTGTGTTGACCGAGGGTCAGTCCATGGTTCGGGGCATGCCGGGTGCGTGCGTCGACGATACGCCGCCACTTCGCGTCCGTTTGCGAGTCGGCGACTCTGCTCAGGACGTGCTCGTTCTCGTGCGTGAAGACGGCTCGTTCGAGCAACAGGTGCCCGCGGCTCCGGGCGACCGCATTCGAGTCATCGCACAGGACGGGGCCCAACCGCTCAACAGGACAGAAGCCATCGACGTCGGTCGTGTCGCGCCGTATCTGCAGCGAAGATCCGATGGGTATCGACTCGTAGGGCTACCGCACGCGAAGTTTCGTGCAGAAATGCTCGGACGCGCGATCGCGTCGGATGAGCCCGCACCGATTCGTCACGTGTTGCGCGGGACCTTCGACGGCAATGGATGTGCCCTCTTGCGTCACCGAACGTTGGATCGAGTCTCGACCATCGAGATCGAGCTGGAGCCGTTCGGTGGTGTGCGCAAGATCCGAGCTTCGATCGCTGTCACGCGATGACGTCGTGGATGATTTCGCCGGCGACATCCGTCAAGCGAATGTCTCGACCCGAATGACGGTAGGTCAACTTCTCGTGATCGATGCCGAGCAGGTGAAGCATCGTGGCGTGCAGATCGTGGATCGTGACACGGTTCTCGACCGCCTTGTAGCCGTAGTCGTCCGTCGCGCCGTACACCGTTCCACCGCGAATGCCGCCGCCAGCCATCCATAGCGAGAACCCGTACGGATTGTGGTCGCGACCGTTCGTGCCTTGAGCGAACGGTGTTCGACCGAACTCACCCGACCAGACGACGAGAGTCTCGTCGAGCATGCCTCGTCGTTCGAGGTCGGTGAGCAAGGCTGCGATCGGCTGATCGATTGCGCGCGCATTGGCGCCGTGTCCTGCTTTGAGACGTGAGTGCTGGTCCCATCGGTCGTACCCGCAGTCGGGGCACGTCAGCTCGACGAAGCGCACTCCGCGCTCGATGAGCCTTCGGGCGAGTAGGCACTGGCGTGCATAGACACGCGTCTTGTCGTACTCGGCCTCGAAGCCGTAGAGCTTACGGACGGATTCGGGCTCGGACTCGACGTCCGCGAGCTCGGGGACGGCCAGTTGCATTCGTGCCGCGAGTTCGTAGTTGTGAATCGCGGCTTCGAGGGCATCGATGCGACCCGTCCGTTCGACGAGTTTTGCGTCGAGTCGCTGCATGAGTGCGAGTTGAGACGCCTGCGCATCGAAGTCGATCGCTTTCGGGTCGACGTTCGCGATCGGCATCTTTGCGGGCCGCAGGATCGAAGCCTGATAACTCGCCGGCAGGAAGCCACTCAAGAAGTTGTCGATCCCGCCCGGTGGAATGAGCCCGCCGTGCAGCACGACGTAGCCGGGGAGGTCCTGATTCTCCGTCCCGAGTCCGTAGCCGAACCAAGCACCCATGCTCGGTCTGCCTTGGAGGCCATGGCCCGTGTGCAGGAAGTAGTTGGCGTTCGTGTGCTCGGGGAAGTCCGCGGTCATCGACCGAATAAGCGCCAGGCGGTCGACGCACGACGCGATGTGCGGGAAGAGCTCACTGACCTCGATGCCGCTCTCCCCGTGTCGCGCGAACTTCCACGGCGAACCGAGGGTGTTGCCGTTGTTGTCGAACTGCGTCGGCTCCATCGCGAGCGGGAACGGCTTGCCCGAGTCCCGTTGCAGGAGCGGCTTCGGGTCCCACGTGTCGACCTGAGACGGACCGCCATCCATGTAGAGGAAGATGACGTTGCGTGCGCGAGGTACGTGATCCAAGCCGGCGAGTCGTCGTCGATCGGGCAACGCCGACGCGCGGGAGTCGCGGTCCGTGACGAGACTCGTGAGCGCGACGCTTCCGAACCCACAAGCCGCGCGCGCGAGCAATGCACGTCGCGAGAGGGTGTTCAGCGGATCCATACGAACTCCTTCAAATTGAAGAGCACGTGCGCGAACGCTTCGAGCGAGTGCTCGTCGACGAAGCGCACGCAGTCGTCGAGCTCGGCTGGTTCTGGTTCGCGCGCGAGAGCTTGGCGGAACATTCGCTCGACTCGTCGTCGCGTCACTTGCGTTCCATCGCCACCGATCTCGCTGCGTGTGCGTTCACCGAAGAGGCGGGATTGCTCCTGTACGAACGGGTCGTTGAGGAGTGCGAGTGCCTGCGCCGGCACGTTGGAGCGACTCCTTCGTCCGAACGCACTGAACGGACTCGGTCGATCGAACGCGAGGAAGAACGGGTCGAGGAAGTTCCGACGCACCTCGAGCCAGATGCTGCGTCGGCCGTCACCATCGAGTGGCCCGGAGCGACCCGGGCGTCCGCGACCATCCATGAAGGGCGTCAAGTGCGTCGCGACCCCCGGTCCGAAGCGCTTGGTGTCGAGTCGACCCGACACCGCGAGAATCGCATCGCGGATCGCCTCACCGGTGAGCCGTCGCACGGGCATCGAATGCAGGAGTCGATCATCCGGATCGACCTGGGCAATGCGTGCTTCGAGCTCGGCGCGGGGCGAGGAACTCATGCGGTAGGTCTCGGACAGGACGATGCGCCGGAACGTCTCGCGCATCGACCAGTCGTCTTCGAGGAAACGCACCGCGAGCCAATCGAGGAGCCGTGGATGTGTCGGTTGTTCGCCGAGTACGCCGAAGTTGTCAGTCGTCGGCACGAGGCCTCGCCCGAAGAACCAATGCCAAGCTCGGTTGACGAAGACGCGCGCCGTCAGCGGATTGTCTCGCGATGTGATCGCGCCGGCGAGTGCGAGCCTTCCGCTTCCGCCGTGAGCACGTTCGGTGGCGATGGCGTTCGAGTCACGTGGCGAGCACAGCGCCTCGAGGAAGCGCGGCTCCACGACATCGCCGTGATAGCGATGGTCGCCGCGAAGGTGGACCGCGTGCGCCACCGGACTCTCGTCGAGCAGTACCGGAGCGAACGGGGGAATGCTGATTGCTGCATCGAGTTCGCGATGCCGTTCGAGTTGATCGTCGAGTCCACCGAGGAGCAATCCGTGACGGCCGAGCCAGTCGAGCCATTCCGCAGAAGCAGCGGTCAACGCGCCGAGCGAGCTGCCAGGAAGGTCATCCAGGAGACGCACGCTCGCTTCGACATCGAGCGGTGTCGTCGCGAGTGCATTGCTCGGCGGATTCGGATCGTCCGAGAGCACGATGCGCTCGACGCCGAGCCAACCACGCTTGTCGTAGCCGTTCCCTCGAAATGGATCGGCCGGGTCGTGTACGGGCTGGTCGAGTAGCTCGAAGGCGACGCGCAGGCCCTGCTGCTTTGCTGCATCGATTCGGTACCACCGCATCGACTCGTTGTTGACATGCAGCTTGAAGTGTCCCCAGATCGGATTGCGGAGCAGCGGGAACCCTTCGGGCGTGAGGTTGATCCTGCTGTCGCGACCGGCTGCGCGCACGTGGACGAAACGCTTGTCGAGCACGAACGACCGCGAATAGAGGGCACCCGTGAGGCGTGGAGAGACGCTATCGGTGCGCGCAGCGGGATGCGCGGCGAAGCGCAGACGCAGGCGATCACCCGAGCTGTCGACCGATGCGACGCCGCTCTTCATCGGCTCGGCGCCGAATGCGACGCCAGCGCTGCGCCAACCGTCGAAGCTCGCCGACTCCCCGGTCGTGAAGTCGGCGAACTCGAAGTCGCCCTTCCGGTGGGAGCGTGGGTCGTTCGAAGTCGTGGTCTTGGGCCTCGAGTGCGCCGCGTCGACGAATCGTTCGAGTTCTGCGACGTCGAGGGACGACTCCGCGGCGATGTCCGCGAGAATCTCCTTGCGACGCAGGAACTTTCGTTTTGCAGCGGCTTTCTCGGCGGCTTTCTCGTCGACGGGCTTTCCGTCCGCTTTTGCCTTCGCGTTCGCCGCCGCGTCGCTTGCTGCCAGTTCGCTGTCTGACGCCGCGATTCGCTGGACGGCGTCGTCCGATGCCGACAAGTAGCGAGCCAACTCGTCGCGACGTGACGCCCATGCATCGAGTGCCGAAGCGACCAATGCGTCGCGCTCCTTCACGACATCATCCAGATCGTGCGCGCCCCGCTCCGTCAACGGCACTTGCGCGTAGCGCGAACTCTCGAGAAAACCGAAGAACGCGTAATAGTCCTCCTTCGAGATCGCGTCGAACTTGTGATCGTGGCACCGCGCACACGCGACCGTGACACCGAGAAAGGCCTTGGAGACGACGTCGATCTGGTTGTCGATGCGATCCGCCTGATGCTTGCGCACGTCGACGGGAGAGTGCGTCTGATCGCCGAGCCACCAGAAACCGGTCGCGACGATGGCCTCGTTGATTCCCGTCTCGGCGTCGCGCCGCGGAGCAACGAGATCTCCAGCGATGTGTTCGGTGACGAAGCGATCGTAGGGCAGGTCGTTCTCGATCGCGCGTACGACGTAGTCGCGATACCTCCACGCGTTCGCGATCCGGAAATCGTATTCGTGCCCGAGCGTCTCGGCGAAGCGGGCGAGATCCAAGAAGTGCCGCGCGAAGTGCTCGGCATGGCGCGGGGAAGCGAGCAGGCGGTCGACGACGTTCGCGTCCGCGCGAGTGGATTCGTCGGCCAGGTAGGCGTCGATCTCGGACTCGGTCGGCGGTAGGCCGGTCAAGTCGAACGTGACGCGTCGAATCCACGTGCGGCGATCGGCGGGTTCGGCGGGGGCGAGACCGTTCTCTTCGAGCTTTGCGCGAATGAAGGCATCGATCTCGCCGTTGCCTGCGCGGCCATGAGTCTCGGGCACGTCGGGAAGGGACTTCGGCAGTGGCTGCCAGCACCAGTGCGCCGCGCGCCTCGCCTCGAGATCGAAGACCCGTGCTGCGCCTTTCGCGCCGGCGTTCGACTCGGGTCGCGGTTCCTCGGGCCAGACGGCTCCGCCCGCGACCCACGATCTCAAGATCGCAATTTCGTCCGCAGGCAGCTTGCCCTTGGGAGGCATCGAGAGATCCACGTCGCCGTAGCCGATCGCGTGCACGAGCAAGCTGCCCTCGACGTCTCCCGGGAGCACCGCAGGCCCACGAGAGCCGCCCTCGAGGACGAAATCGCGGTGGTCCAACCGGAGCCCCGACTTCTGCTTTTCCGCGCCATGGCAAGACTGACAGCGGCGCACGAGGACCGGGCGCACGTCGCGCTCGAACGTCTCGAGCAGAGCCTCGGTCGATTGGGCGTGAGCCACCGGCAGGGTCGCGCCGAGAACGCTGAGCGCAATGGCAACACCCACGACGCGTCCCTGGTTCCGGTGCTGACTGCATGACGAATCGTGCCCGCGTGCCGCGTTCGGCATGCATACCTCCACTTGGTGTTCGGCGGTTCCCACGCGCGCCTGCGCGCCTTCGTACGGTGAGCAGTGTATCGCCGAGCGAGCGTTTGCGGAGTATCGTCGGCGCCCATGTCCCAATCGAAATCTCCGTCGGATCCGTTCTCGCTCACCGGGCGCGTCGCCCTCGTCACCGGCAGCACGACCGGTCTCGGTAAGGCCATGGCACGGCAGCTTGCAGCCTGTGGCGCCAAGGTCGCGCTCAACTACGCGCACAACTCGGAGCGCGCGGAGTCGGTTTTGCGTGCGTTTCGGGACGAAGGGCTCGATGTCGCCCTGTTCCGCTCCGACGTGACGAACGAAGCGAGTGTCCAATCGCTCGTCGCGGACATCACGCGAGAGCTCGGGCCGATCGACATCGTCGTCGTCAACGCGACCCCGGATCAGCCGCAGAAGCCCATCGAGGAGTACGACTGGGATTTCTACCAGTCGATGCTCGATTTCTTCGTCAAGTCTCCATACCTGCTGACGCGGGCGCTGCTGCCGCACATGCGCAAGCAGCGATGGGGCCGCATCATCAACATCGGCTCCGAAGTGTTTCAGCGCGGTGTCTCGCCGTTCTCCGCGTATGTCGCGGCCAAGGGCGCGCAAAACGGATGGACCCGCTCCATGGCGAACGAGCT
>JAGQQW010000112.1 GCA_020426005.1 Planctomycetota bacterium
GGTACGACCGAAGCCAGGCGGTTCATCGCGATGGAGTGGGTACTCGTTGGTCGACATCAGAGGCTCGCGTAGCGCTTGCGCAGTCGGATGCGGACGACTTCTGCCAGCGTGTTGATGAGGAACGTCAAGACGAAGAGCAGGAGAGCCGTGAGGAAGAGGATGCGGTAGTGTGTGCTGCCGACCGGAGTTTCGGGTCCTTCGGTCGCGATGTTCGCCGACAGAGTTCGGAAGCCGTTGAACGGATTCCACTCCATGATCGCGGTGTTGCCGGTGGCCATCAGCACGATCATGGTTTCGCCGATCGCGCGTCCGAAACCGACCATCGTCGCCGAGAAGATGCCGGGGCTCGCTGTCGGCAGCACGACGCGCGTGACGGTTTGCCAGCGATTCGCCCCGAGCGCCAAACTGCCAGCGACGAGGTTGCGCGGGACGTTCGAGAACGCGTCTTCACTGATCGAGAAGATGATCGGCACGACCGCGAAAGACATCGCGATGGCGATCACGACGGAGTTCTTCTGCTCGTACGGGATGCCGAGCGTTTCGCGAACCCAGGTCGGGAAATCGCCGCCGAACAGCAAGCTTTCGAACGGGTCATCGAGCAGGATGCAGATGCCGATCCCGACCGCGATCGCGATCAGGAACACGAAGATCTCGCTGCCCATCGCGTATCGACCGCGAATGCGCGCAGGGATCTTCATCCAGAGTGCGCCGCCAGCGATGACACTGGCTGGCAGCACGACGAGCATCAGGAGGAAGGCGGCGAAGCCGACTTCGAGCAACGGCGCGAGCCACAGTGCCGCGACGAAACCGAGGATCACGGACGGCATCGCCGCCATGATTTCGATCGAGGGCTTGATCAAGCCGCGGAGCCGCGGGTGCATGAACTGCGAGACGAACATCGCGCCGAGCACCGCGAGCGGAATCGCGAGGATCATCGAGAAGATCGTGGCCTTGAGCGTGCCGAAGATCAGCGGGATCAGGCTGAACTTGGGCTCGAAGCCACTCGCGGCGCCACCGCTCGACTCCCACTCGAAGCTCGGTTCGTCGTACCCTTCGTACCAGACCTTGGAGAACAACGCGTCGAAGCTCGCCTCGGGATGAGGATCGTCGAGCTTCGCCATCGCGACGCCTTTCGAGCCTCCGACGACGATGCCGTCACTCTTCGGGGTGATCCCGACGCTCGCGATTTCCCCGACGTCCGGCGTCGCGACGAACGAGCGAACACCTGTCGTTCCGTAGAAGTAACCGACGTTGCCGGCATCGTCCGCGAGAACGAATGCCTTGTTCCGGTGCGAAGCCCCGAAGGTCCGAATGCGAGCGGGCATCGACTCGAACGTCCGGATCTTCGTCAGACTCAACTGTTCGCTCGAAGCCCGGGTCGGGAAGAACTGCACGACCTCGCCGCCCGCGCCGCCGACGATCAGCGATTGATCGCCGAGAAGGAACCCGATGTGAGCGATCTCGCGTAGGCCCGTCTCCGTGATGTCCGGTGCGCCGCCGCGTTCCACGGACCAGTGCAGCAAGCGACTATCCTTCGTCGCAGCGACGATCGTGTCGAGATCCCGGCCGAGGGCGATGTCCGTCAACGGCGCGACGGCATCGAGCGACACGCGCTCCGGCTCATCGGCTTCACCGGTGAACTCGTTGATCTTGACGACGTCGACCGTCACTGTTCCCGTGGCATCCGTCGATGCGACGAGTGTCGAGCCCGAGGTCGGATCGAACGCTGCATTCCACGCGACGGGTGTAGTCTTGCTGGCCGACGAAAACACGACGGGTTCGCCGAACTCCACGACGATCTCGGTCGGCATGCGCGACGTGTCTTCCTTCCATGCGAACGATTGCACGACGATGCGACCGTCCGACAACGCGAGGGCAACGGCTCGCGAGCCAAGGACGCGTCCTTCGACGATGCTCGCTCCCTCGGGAGCCGTCACGATCCGTTGTTCGGCCTGGAGTTCTTCGCTTTGGACCTTCAGGACACGTGCGACGCCTTCCGCATCGACATGCATCGCACGCGTCTTCGTCTCGTCGACGAGGACGGCGAGAACCGGTTTGGTGGCGAAACTCGACTCGCTCGTGCCGTGCTTCCAGGATGAGAGCGACGCATCGGTGAGCAGCGGGCTCGCTTCGATGAGCAAGAAGGCGAGGATCCCGAGAATGCTCGCGATGATGCCGAGTCCACCCGCGACGACGACCCAGCGCGCGACCTTGTCAGCACGAAGTCTGCGAGCCGACGTGCGAGCTCCTGGTGGACTCGATACGTAACCCGTGTTCATCGATACGTCCGAGTCCGTGGGGCCGAGTCCATGCGGTCGTCCATTGCGACCGAGACCTTAGCAGGCCATGTAAATATCACGTGCACGTCGCGTGCACGATTTCGGATCAACGAAGGAGCTTCGTCTGCGTCTGCGTCAACTTCGCGGCCAACGGGATGTAGCCGTCCTTCTCGACGATGGTCTGCCCGTCCGCGCTGAGCACGTAGTTGAGGAACTCCGAGATGAGCGGGTCGAGGTCCTTTCGCGGGTCCTTGTTGACGTAGATGTAGAGGAACCGCGACAGCGGGTATTTGCCGCTGAGGACCGTGTCCGAGTCCGTGCCGTAATACTTGCCGTCGTCCTTGGCCGCGAGCGAGATCGTCTTGACGCCCGACGTCTGGTAGCCGATGCCCGAGTAGCCGATCCCGAAGAGGTCTTCCGTGATCGAACGGACGACGGAGGCCGAACCCGGCTGCTCCTTCACGCTGTTGCTGTAGTCGCCGCCTTTGAGGGCGACGTCCTTGAAGTAGCCGTAGGTGCCGGATGCGGAGTTGCGGCCGTAGAGGCTGAGCGGCTTGGACGCCATCTCGCCCGTGAGCCCGAGATCACCCCAAGTCTTGATCTCGGCCCCGCCGCGACGGCGCGTGCTCGAGAAGATCGAATCGATCTGCGTCATCGTGAGGCGGTCGATCGGGTTGTCCTTGTTGACGAACACGGCGAGCGCGTCGATCGCGACTTTGATCTGCGTCGGCTTGTAGCCGAACTTCTTGACGAAGTCGTCGATCTCCTTGTTCTTCATCGCGCGGCTCATCGGGCCGAGCTGTGACGTTCCTTCGATCAGCGCCGGCGGGGCAGTCGAGCTGCCCTTGCCTTCGATTTGAATACGGACCTGCGGATAGATCTTGCGGTAGCCCTCGGCCCAGAAGGTCATCAGATTGTTGAGGGTGTCCGAGCCGATCGAGTTGAGGTTGCCGCTGATTCCCGGCACCCGTTCGTACTTCTTGAGCGCCGCGTCGACGAGGCTCTTGTGGGCTTGCTTCTTGGCGGGCGCGTCTTGCGCCTTCGCTGCCTTGGCCTCTGCGGAGGGGGACTTGGCTTCCCCGTCGTTCTGCGCCGCGAGCGGCGCGAGGGTCAATCCGGCGAACGTGATCGCGAGGGCGGCGGTCGTCTTGAGCTTGGTCACAGTGTGTCTCCGGTGGAAATCTGGAGCCGGGCCGTCCGCGGCCAGTCAGCAGCACGCGGACAGGCGAACGCTAGGCTCGCACTGTGAATTTCCCGTGTAGATCGCGTGAGCTTCCGGTCGCAGGTCGCTCACGGTGACTGCCAAAGTGGCAGCGCAACAGGATCAGGGTCGGGGGTGTGCGCGGTGTCGGATGATCTCGCCTTCGATCATGAACTCGACGTCCTCCGCGATGTTCGTCGCGAGGTCGGCGATGCGCTCGAGATGCCTGGACACCGAGAGCAGGCTGATGCAGTCGTCGATGCACGACACATCCGCTTCCATCTTCTCCTGGAGCAGGCCGTACATCTTGGAGTGGGCCGCGTCGACTTCGTCGTCCCGTTGGTAGATCCGACGCGCGAGAGCGAGGTCGACATTGACGAGCGCGTCGAGGCTGTCCCGCACCATCGAGCGGACGTTGTCGACCATCGTCCGGAACTGTGAAGCGAAGCTCGTCGGCTTCGCGTTCGCAAGATAGCGCGACCTTTGGGCGATGTTGACCGCGAGATCGCCCATGCGTTCGAGGTCGTTGTTGACCTTGAGCACAGTAATGATGAAGCGAAGATCCGCTGCCACGGGCTGGTGCAACGCGAGCGCCTTCAGGCACTCTTCTTCGACGCGTACTTCGCGATCGTCGATCTCGTTGTCGCCGTCGACGACTTCGTCGGCGAGTTCCGGGCGCCGTTCGACGAACGCCGTGGTCGCTCGATGGATCGCTTGCTCGACGAGTCCGCCGACGCTCAGGATCTCGCGCTTGATGTGTTCGAGGTCACGAAGGAGGTGCTTGGCCATTGGGGTTCCGCAGCGCGTCCGTATCACGATTGCCGCCGGGCTGGATCGTGATCTGCCGGATCGTAGACGGCTGGATCGTAAAGGTGCGATGTGCGTTTTGTGAAGCGATAGTCTCTCATCATGCCCGCTTCGTTCCCGTGAAGACGAGCGCTGGCGGAAGATTCCTGGCGATCGGACGGCTCACGTGGAACTCGTCGAACGCCTCCGCCATCGTGCGTCGCAACCGGCGTTGTCCAGGAGTGGGCGTGCTGTGAACGTAGCTGAAGGTACGGAAGATGCCGCCTGGTGCCAATCGTCGGCTCGCATCGAAGACGATCGCGCGAAGCACGTCTGCGGGCATCGAGATCAGTGGCAACCCGGAGATGATGAAGCGTGGTGCGCCGAGGTCCTCGGGCCACGACGAATCGGCTTCGACTCGCCCGCAGACGAACTGCAGTGCAGCGAAACGTTCGCGTAACAACGCGTGCAACCGTGCGTCTCCTTCGATTCCGAGGTAGCGCGTCTCGGCCACACACAAGAGTCGATCGATGATGACGCGTGTGAACGCTCCGGTACCCGGACCGAATTCGACGACCAGGTCACCGGCGCGAGCCTCCAGGCCGCGAAGCATCGCATCGGCGAGCACGCGCGAACTCGGCCAGATCGTCGCGATGTTTCGCGGATCTCGAAGGAAGCGTCCGAGGAGCAGGAAGGAGTCTGTCAGCGGAGCCTTCTTGGTGACAACCGCACTCGATGAGTTCGTCATGAAAAGGAATCAGCGCCGACGCGCACGCGTACATCAAGCGCGCGATTCACATTCATTGCGCCTTCATCGGGCCTTGTCCGGATGGGGATGAGATCGCGCCATGTCGCTCAACGGGTACCTCGCGTTCGCAGCAGCATTGCTGCTTCCTGTCTCCCCGTTCGTCCTGATCGCGTCGCCGTGGATCGTCTTCCGTCGGCGACGAGCGCGAGCTCTCGCGCGAGAAGCCGGGTATGCGCAACTCGACACGACGATGGTGCGTTGTCTCGAGGCGTGTACGAAGGCGATGATCCGTGCCGATTCCGCCGGGAACGCGATCGAGGCAGAGCGAGCCGTGCGGGACATCGATCGATTCCTCGACCTGTCGTACTCGTCGCGAACATGGCGTACGAAAGCGCTGATTCTCGCCGTCGAACACGCACCGCGCCTGACCTACTGGCGACCCTTCAGCGAGCTGAGTGCTGACCAGGCCCGAGCATTCGTGGATCATCGCCTCGCAACCACGAAGGGTCTGTACGGCACTATCTCGCTGGTGCGGCAGCTCGTACGACTCGGCTATTACGCGAGTGACAGTGCGCGAAGTTCGATCGGCTTCGTTCCGTTCGCTGAAAGAAACAAGCAACGCAAGAGTGCGAAACCCACACCTGCTCTCCAAGTTTGACGTCAGCGATTTCGGCGCCTGAACGCGAGGTGTGGATATGACGAATTCGGTATTCGAGGCTCAATGGGATGTCATCATCGTCGGCTCTGGAGCTGGCGGTGGAGTCGTGGCTGCCGAGCTGGCGAACCAAGGTGCACGTGTCCTCGTGATCGAGCGCGGGGCTTGGATACCGCCCGACGAGATCGACCAGGACGAACTCGCGATGATCGCACGGCTCTATCGAGACGGCGGCGCGCAGACGAACACGGATGCGGACATGTTCGTCCTTCAGGGCAGTTGCGTCGGTGGTTCGACGGTCCTCACCAATGCAGTTTGCTTCCGCATGCCGGAAGACGTACGTCGTCGCTTCGAGGACTACGGTTGGCGATTGACGTCGGAAGAACTCTCTGCGTGTAGCGCGTACGTCGAAGAGGCCATGCACGTATGCGAGCTCGATCCTCGACTCCACAATCCTGCGTCGCATCGCATGGCTGAAGGAATGCGCGCACTGGGGTTGACGCCCGGCAGGTTCGACAAGGCGTTCGATCGGTGCATTGGCTGCGGTTATTGCAACGTCGGTTGTGGCTTCGGTCGTAAGCGCGATTCATCGACCGTGTGGATCCCACGTGCGCTCGAAGCCGGCTGCGAGCTGCGTCCACGCACCGAAGCGCTGCGGTTCGTGCACCGCGCCGGTCACGTCGATGGCCTCGTTTGCAAGGACCTCGAGTCGGGGCTGAACTTCACTCTCCGCGCGAAGCGCTATGTGCTTGCCTGCGGTGCGTTGCACACCCCCGAGCTCTTGCTACGTTCCGGTTTGGGAGGACGTCATGTCGGCAAGCGCACGTCGTTCAATGCCGGTGCGATCGTCTTCGCGGAGTACGACGAGGTGGTCGACGGGTTCGATGGCGACCAAATGTGTGTCCACTACTTCGGCGACGGCTATGCCATCGAGCAAATCCAGAATCCGCCGATGAGCTTCGCGCTCACGATGCCCGGCTGGTTCGACGAGCATCACGCGGCGATGCTGCGATATCGCCATCGTGTCGCCGCTGGCGTGCTCGTACCGACTCGCCCCGTCGGGCGTGTCTTCCGTGGTCTCGGGTCCAAGCTCCTGACACGTTGGTTCGACCATCCGAACCTCGCGTTCCAGTTGCCCACGGAAGACATCGAGTCGTTCCGTCGTGGATTCGAAATGATCGCGCGTATCTTCCTCGCATCCGGCGCTCGCGTCGTCGTCCCTCCACTCGCGACATACACCGAGATTCGATCGGAGAACGATCTCGGCCTCATTGCGGAACGACTGCATACGCAGCGGGACCTCGTCGGCTTCGGGTCGTCGCATCCGCAGGGTGGCGCGTGCATGGGCGACGATCCGAGTCGGGATGTCGTCGCGCCCAACTATCGCGTCTACGACACCAACTGCGTGCATGTCTGCGATGCGAGCCTCTTTCCGGAAAGCGTGCGCGTCAACCCGATGATTTCGATCATGGCCGTGGCGAAGCACGCAGCTTCGATCATCGGTTCCCTCGTCGACCGCAATCAGGCGAGCGCGGTGCACGTGTGTTGATCGATCGTCTCGCACGAATCGTCGCAAGGCGCAGATTGCGGCAGATGCGGCGCGTTGCGCGAGATCCGTTCGCTGTGCAGGAACGGTTGCTGCAACGACTGCTCGCACGAGCGCGTCACACGGAGTTCGGTCGAGAGCATCGCTTCGATCGAGTGTCTGGTAGCGACGAGTATCGACGTTGCGTTCCACTTCGCGGGTACACGGAGCTCGCGCCCTACTGGCAACGCGCGCGCGACGGCGCATGCGATGTGACATGGCCGGGATTCGTCCGCGACTGGGCGTTGTCGTCCGGCACGACGGCCGGCGAAAAATTCTTGCCGGTTTCGACCGCGACGATTCGAACGAACAAGCGCGGAGGTTTCGATGCGCTCGTCCCGTTCCTGGCGCACGACGCTCGACCCTTGTTCGAGGGGAAGCTGCTCTTCTTGGGAGGGTCGACTGCGCTGCGTGAAGTCGGTGAATCGAGGATCGGTGACAACACCGGGATCATGCAGCGCGAGATTCCCGCCTTCTTCCGGCGCATGCACGTGCCCTCGAGAGGCGTCGCGTCGCTCACCGATTGGGAGCAGAAGATCGCGGCCGCAGGGACCGAGTGCTTGGGCGCAGACGTGCGTCTGCTGTCGGGCGTGCCTTCGTGGATCCTGCTCTTCTGCGAACGCGTGCTCGCGCTGGCACGCGAACGAGATCCGAATGCGACGCTTCGAGACGTGTGGCCACGCCTCGCGTGCTTTGTGCACGGAGGTGTCGGGTTCGCACCGTATCGAGCTCGATTCGAACGACTTCTCGGCACGTCGATCACGACGATCGACACGTTTTCCGCGTCCGAGGGAGGCATGCTCGGCGTCCAGGATCAGCCAGGATCGTGCGCGATGTTGCCGCTCGCGGACCTCGGCACGTTCTTCGAATTCGTCCCGGTCGAGGAGCTCGAGTCGTCGTCACCGACGCGGCTTCGGCTCGCCGAGGTCGACACCGGTGTCCTTTACGCATTGGTATTGACGACGAACTCCGGCATCTGGTCCTACATCCTCGGAGACATCGTCCGCTTCGAGTCGCGTGATCCACTCAGATTCGTCTTCGCGGGTCGCATCGCGCACACGCTCAACGCATTCGGCGAGCACGTTTCTTCTGGAGAGTTGGACCGAGCGGTCGCCGCGGCGTCTGCGCAGTGCGCGGTCGAGCTCGTGGAGTTCGCCGTTGCGACGCGTTACCCGAGCGAGACGGATCCAATCGGGCAGCACGTGTACTTCTGCGAGTTCGAAGGTGCGAGCCCGGACGAGGATGGCTTCGAGGACCGCTTCACCGCGGCGATCGATGCGACCTTGCAGGCAGGGAATGAAGACTACGCGACCCATCGCACGTACGGGTTGCGTGCGCCTGCGCTGTCGATCGTGCCATCCGGAGGGTTCGAAGCCTGGATGGCGCGACGCGGCAAGATCGGAGGCCAGAACAAGGTACCGCGTGTTCTGACGCTCGAAGCCGCGTCCGAGTTGTTCAACACGCGGCTACCGCTTGGCGTCACCGAGTAGGAACGCGAGGAGTTGCACGAGTTCGTCTTTCGACATCGAGTCGAGCAACGACGGAGGCATCGGTGACGTTGCGGCGGCTTCGATCGACTCGATATCGGATCGCGCGATCTCGATCGGCTTCGAGTCCGCGCTCGCCGGCCAGACTGTGACGTGATCCGGGCGTTTCTTGTTGTCCTGTGATCCGGTCGCGATTTGACCGAGTACCACCTTGCCCGAACGCAAGCGGATTCGTTGTGCGACGTACTGGTCCGCGATGACCTTGTCGGGTTCGATCATGCTCTCGAGCAATTCGCGCACCGAGTACTTCGTGCCCACACTCGACAGGTCCGGTCCGACGCCGCCGCCTTCGCCGTCGTAGTGGTGGCAACGTGCGCACCCGACGGACCAATACAGGTTACGTCCCTCGCGGTAGCTGGCTTCTCGAAGTGTTCCGGCTGCGATCACGGGCTCGAGTTCGCTCATCGCAGTGTCAACCGTCCACGTGCGTCCGGGGCCGCGCGGGGGAGTGAAGCGCTCCTCTTTTGCCTCCCAGTTCGCAAGGAGGCTCGCGATGCGCCCGCGTTGCGATGGTTCGAGCTTGTCGACGAACGCATCGCGCATGCGATCGATGAATCCCTTGTAGCTCGCGCCGCCGGCCTTGCGTCGTGCGCGCTGCAAGAACGAGAGAACCCGCTCGCACGTCGCTGGCCCCATCCCACGATCGACCATGCGCAGACAATTCACGTAGTGCAGGGCTGCGGTCGGTGGAGGATCCTCGAGCATGCGCCGGATCGGCTTGCCGTAGGAGTCGTTGCGTTCGAGCACGTCGGTCCATGCCGGCGGTGCGTGGTCTTCACGCTCGGCGAGCTTTGCCAAGCAACCGGCGACGGCGGCCTCGGACCCGAGTCCACAGAGGATTCGAGCGAGCTCTGCGTCCACGTGCTCGTTCTTGTTGGGGAAGTGGGGTTCGAGTCGCGCAAGGAAACTGCGGGCGATCGAAGGTCGCGGTTTGCCGTGTCGCGCGAGGGCGATTTCGGCAGCGCGCAGGACGGCGAGCCGCGCTGCCTCTTGCATCGTGTCGAACGGCAGTGCCGCGAGTCGAGTGAAGAGCGTGTCACGATCCTTGCGCGACATGTGTCGCGCGAACGCGACGGTCATGACTGCGGCAGCGAGCGGTTCGCGATCGGCATCGATCGTCATCGCGCGTTCGTGCCACGATTCGAAGTCGGTGCGCTCGATCGCGGTTCTTGCTGCATGGCGTCGGAATCGATCCGACTCGCCGAGGAGCGACCAGGCGGTCTCGACATCCACCGGCTCACTTCCACCGTGGAGCGCGGCTTCGTCTTCGACGCTCGGCTTTGCGCCATCGCTCGCGCGCTCGCTATCGGGGTGCGAGATGCGGTAGACGCGGCTCTCGGTGCCGCGACCGCCGGTAATGCAGTACATCGCGCCATCCCCACCGATCACGGCATCGGTGAACGGCATCGGTTTGCCCGTGGCAAACACCTGACTCGTCGCCGAGAAGCTGCCACCATTCGGCGTGAAGTCGACTGCCCAAATCGTGCCGAAGGTCCAATCGAATGCGTACATGCGACGGCGCCACTCGGACGGGAAGCGCGCATCCGTTCCGAACACGACTGCGGTCGGACTGCCCGGACCGATCTCGCGAGCAGGCGGCAACGAGTCCTCGGCGAACTCGGACCACTTCCCACTTCCCGTGCGCCATCCGAAATCCGCACCTGGAACGACATGCAGAATGCGCGTCGGGCGATACCAAGGCATGCCGAAGTCCCATTCCATGTCGGCGTCGTACGTGAACATCTCTCCGCGCGAGTCGATCGCGACGTCGTAGGTGTTGCGAAAGCCGGTAGCGATCAGCTCGGGGTTCTTGCCGTCGAGGTCGACGCGCAGGACGAAGCCTCCTGGCGCGCGAATCCCATTGGCATGACCGTTCGGGTCGAGGATTGCCGGAGGAAGGCGATCCTCGTCGAAGCATTGCGGCACGCGGCTCGACGTGACCTCGGGCATCTGCGTGTGGTTTCCGCACACGAGATAGAGTCCCTTTCCGTCAGGGGAAGGCACGATCGCATGCACTCCGTGTTCGCCCGAACCGAGAAGTTCGAGGAGCACCTCCGCGCGGTCGAGTCTGTCATCGCCGTCGCTGTCGGTTACGGCGTAGAGGCCCGACTTCTTGCTGTTGACGAACGCGTAGAGCGTCGCGCCCATCTTGCAAAGGCCCTGCGCGCCACCGATGTCGACCGGCTCTCTACGAACCGTCGTCGTGCGTCCCGACGCTCCGTGAACGACGTCGATGCGGTACAGCCCGGCTCGTTGATCCGATGCATAGAACGTGCCGGCACCGGCACTCGCGAATGCGACCCAGGATCCGAACGACTTGGGAATCGTGACGAGGCGTTCTGCGACGAAGCCGCTCGGCACGCGAAGGTCGTCCGCTGGACGGGAGTCCGCAACGACCTCCGACGGACGGTCGAAGTCGAACGCGGCGGTGACCGCATCTCCCCAGACTCCGCCGCCGAGCATCGCGAGGCTCAATGGCGTGGACCACTGCGTGTCGTCGAAGTCGATCCCGAGCCATCCCTCGGGGGCTTCTCGAGTGGCCTTCCACGTCGGATCGGACGCGACGATGACGGGGCGCATACCCTTCTTCCGCATGGCGATCGCGGCGATCAATCCTGCCGGACCGCCTTCGTTGGACGCACGCACGCTGAGCACGTGGAGCCCGGCCGCCAGCTTCCCGAAGTCGTGACGAGCTGGTTCTGCCCAATCGCGAGTCGAGACCGTCTTCTTGCCGTCGAGGTACACCTCCGATGCGTTGTCGCACGCGATCGTCAGGTCGACGTCCGATTCGCCGTCGGCTTCGAAGGCCTTGCGGAAGTAGACGACGTCGTCGTTCTTCGCTGCATCGAGCCAGATCCACTCGGGAACCGGAGTCGTCCCTTCGTCCAGCGTCTTGCCGAATTCGCGAATGCGCACGCGGCGCACTTCGATCCGCATCGGTGCACCGCTGTGTAGTTGCAGGCCGATCAGGCCGCTTTGGAGACGACCGCGAAAGCCGTCGGTGATGTCGACGGTCGCATTTCCATCGACGAAGTGGCGGAGCCTGTTTCCCTTGGCGACGATTCGATACTCGTGCCATTCGTCGAGCGCGATCTGGCTGTCGGAATCGAAGGCCTTCTCCTTCTTCGACGATCCGTTCGCGGCGATCGTGCAGCGCTCACCGCGTTGACACACGATGCCGCGACCACCCTCGTCGTACAGCATGCCGCAGTACGGGCCATTGGGGTGTATGTCACACTGATAGCCGTGCAGCACGCTGTTCTTCGGGTCAGCGAGTCGTGCTCGGTATTGGATGCCCGAGTTGTTCGAACCCAGGACTCGCATTTCGACGCGAAGCTCGAAGTCCCAGAAGCGCTCGTACTCTTTCGACGTCTCCCCGCGCCCGGTGAAGACCAAGAATCGATTCGCAGGGATCCTCTGTTCCTGCGTCGACCCGACGAGCACGCCGTTCTCGATGCGAAACAGGCCCTCAGGTCCGCTCCAGCCTGCCATCGAGCGGCCATCGAACAGTTCGCGCCACGGTGCTTCGCCTTGGGACGACTCGGATTGGTTCGAGACGATGCCGGGAGCGAGGAAGCTCGCGGCAGCCAACGGCGCGATCGCGAGCAAGAGAGATGCGGAGAGGACTCGAGGCATGATGCACGACAGTGGAGCCGGTTGCGTGGTTCGGGCTACGATGGAATACGCGAATTTGTCTTCACGGCAAGTTTACGCAGTCTTGACGGGCGCTCACTCGGTCGGAGTTCTCTGATCAGCACCATGAACGTAGCCTCGGCCATCCTCGTACGGCATGCGGCCTACGCGCAGCCGGCGGACGTGCCCAGCGCGTGGCTGCCGCACGAGTTGTTGCCGAAGGGATTCGACCAGGCCAGGACGGGAGCACGTGCGATCGTCGAGTATTGCGAGCGAGCGGGTCTCGCGCTCGACACGCGCGTCGAGTGTTCGACTTTGCTCAGGGCCTGGCAGACCGCGACCACGATGGCCAAGGAGTTCGAGGCGCTGGTCGGTGTTCCGTTTCGCGTCAGCGAGTGGCACGATCTGGCCGAACGCGGAGTCGGCGCCGCCGCCAATCTGACGATCGAAGAGATCGAAGATCTTCTCGATCGCGATCCCCGCTACGTCGTTCCGCCGCCGGGCTGGAAAGCGAGCGGGGACTACCGCCTCCCGTTTCCGGGGGCGGAGTCGTTGCGCGAGGCGGGCTTTCGCGTCGCTCGCTTCTTGCGCGCGTCGCTCGCGGAGCTGGAGCGTCACCATGACACCCAGACCGTGCGCGTCTTCGTCGGCCACGGAGCTGCGTTTCGCTGGGCGTCCGTGGCTCTCGGTGTTCTCGATGAAGATCGTCTGGCCGAACTTTCGATGCACTATTGTGGATGGGTCCATTTGCGGCCGGGTCCGCAATCGTGGGAGAAGCTCGGTGGTGCCTGGAAGTATCGCGCGACCGGCGAAGCGATCACGGACTAGACGATCATGCTGAACACACGGAGCGCCGACATTCCGAACTACTCGGGTCTGGAGTGGATCCACGCAGAACTTCCGCAAGAGCGCGAAGCGTGGCCCAAGTTCGCCAACCGCATCCTCGTCGACGCGAGTGGTGACGACTACGACCTGACCCGCGAAGAGCTGGTCCACTATTCGAAAGGCAAGCCGTGGATCTGGCCTGGCGACACCATCTACTTCTTCTGTGACCTGCACGCGGATGCGGATGCGTTCTTCGTCTCCCTCGTCGCGTCCGGGGGTATCGAGAAGACCGGGCCTGGTGACGAAGACTTCGACCTGACGCCCGAAGGGCGGGTCGCGAAGTTCGTCATCGGCGGTGATTGCCTGGACAAGGGGCCGGACAACCTTCGGCTCTTGTCCGTGCTTCGGAGCCTCATCCAGAAGGGTGCCCGCGTCGAATTGCTCGCCGGGAATCACGATGTGCGCTTCTTGGTCGGACTCTTCTACGCGGGCTCGCGAGATCCCCGCCATGCGCACCTGTTCGTGCGCATGGGCAAGAAGGCCGTGCCGATCTTCAGTGAGATCTGGGAACGCTACCTCAAGGGCAAGGTCGACGAGTCGAAGCTATTGCCCGACGAGGAGGTCAAGCGACGCCTGTGGCCCGGCGACGAGTGGTTCGACTCGTTTCCGGATGCGGTCCGTGACACGGTCACGGAGACCAAGATCCGGAAAGAGGTCCGCCGCATTCGCGAGAAGTGCGTCGAACTCAGCGCTCATCTCGCGGCGCGGGACATGACCCTCGGCATGCTGTGGGCAGCACAAGAGAAGGCCAAGGAGTTGTTCTGCTCCCCCGAAGGCGACTTCGGTTGGTACTTCGACGGAATGCAACTCGCGTATCGCGCGGGCAGCTTCTTGTTCGTGCATGCCGGCATCGACGACCTGATCGCGCGTGTTCTCAGGAGAGGAGGCGTGCAAGGACTCAACTCGGAGTTCCGGCGTCTCGTCGACGAGGATCTCTTCGCGCTCTACCACGGTCCGGTCGGCAACGCGTTTCGGACCAAATACCGCAACTTCGACTTGCCGCTGACGGCGCGCGGTGTTCGCGATCTACATCGCAGCGGGATCTACGCGGTCGTGCACGGACATCGCAACATCGTCCGTGGACAGCGGATCCGTATGCGCGAAGGTCTGCTCAATTTCGAATGTGATGCATCCGTCGACCGCAACACGCGAATCGTCGAAGGGTTGTCCGGGATCGGTGGCGCCGTGACGATCGTCAGGCCCGACGGGTCCTTGCTCGGCATCAGCACTGACTACAAGTACGTGAAGGTCCTCGACGCTGCAGCCGTCCTCGAAATGACGGCGATCGTTGGCGCGGACCAACAGACATGAGGAAAGGAAGACGATGATGAACGACGAACCCCTGGTGACGATCGACGAAGAAGAGAAGGCGAACGGCAAGAAGGCCGCCGGAAAGAAGGTCGATGTCGAGTTCGAGAACACGATGTCGCGCGAAGAAGCCGTTTCGTATTTCGAAGCGATCGTCGCGGGCCTCAAGAAAGGGCGCCTGCACATCAAGCAAGGGGATCAGAGCCTCGATCTCGAGCCAGCACAGCAGGTCGATGTCGAGGTGCGCGCGAGCCACAAGAAGGGACGCGAACGCATCCGCTTCGAGATCGCGTGGCGCGAGACGCGCGAATCGGATCTCTCCATCAGCTCCGAATAACGTGCACGCTACGCAGCCACAGAAAGGAAACGACCATCGTGGGTGACGAGACGAACGAGTTCGAACACGATTCGCTCCAGGATCGTGACCAAGTGGTTGCGTACCTTCGAGCGGTTGCCGACGGCATCGACAATGGAACGCTACGCCTGGGCGACCAGGAGAAGACGATCGAGTTGCGACCCATCGGGCTTCTCGCGTTCGGAGTTCGAGCGCAAACGAAGCGCTCGCGGGTGACCTTGTCCCTTCGCCTTTCGTGGAAGCAGGTCGAAGAGAAGAAGCAGAGCGCTGGGCAACTCCATATCGATCCGAAGCCCGAGTCTCGCTGAGGTCCCATGGCAACACGCGTTCTCGCTGGCCTCGAAGAGAATCTGCGCTTCTTGATCCTCGAGGTACGAAAGCTCGTCGTGGAGACGCGCGGCCTCCTCGCGAACGCCGAGCCCGCGGCTACGTCAGGCTCGCTCGCGAAGGACGATTACATCGACAACCTCAGGTCGATCATCCACTCGAAGAGCTTCGATCTCGCACGTACCGCGACCACCAAGTCGGACCGTGACCGGTTGCAATCGATCGATCGCATCGCGACCGAGCTCGAACGCATTGCCGACTTCTGCGAGCACATCTTCGATCAGGTCCACTACGTCGATCCCCCGAGCAAGCTCGCCGAAACGGATTTCGGCCCGTACTTCGAAGACATCCTCGGTGCCGTCGACGACATCGAACCGGCGCTCTTCAAGCGCGACATCAAGAAGGCCCTCGACATCTGTCGCGCCGAGGACTCGATCGACCGGACGTATCTCCAGTTCTTTCGCGATTCGATTCGTCAGCTCGAGTCCGGGGGACGCGCCGGGACGATCGTGACGATGATCTTCATCCATCGCTACCTCGAGCGCGTTGGGGACTCGCTACTCAACATCGGCGAAGCGGTGATGTCGTCGATCCTCGGTGAGCGGATCAAGATCGGTAGCTTCCGCGCCCTCGAAGAGACGACCGAGGACTCGATCGTGTCGGGAGACATCGTTCCGTCGCTCGAAGCGGTCGGGGAGACGAAGTCCGGACATCGCATCAGTCGCGTGCGGCGCTCTGGTGCGACGAGGGACGACAAACCCGTCATCTTCAAGGAAGGTCGAAGGCAGAAACTCGTCGAGGAGCGCGAAGCGATCCTGCGCTGGCAGACGATCGCGCCGGACCTCGTTCCGGAGATCTATGCATTCCATGATCATGAGGAGCATGCATCGATCCTGTTCGAGTACATCGAGGGGCGCACGTTCGAGCAGATCTTGCTCAACGGGACGATGCCCGAGCTCGGCGAAGCACTGAGTCGCATCACGTCGACCCTCGATGGTGTGTGGACGTCGACGCGCAAGGACGAAGCGGTTGCTGGCAAGTTCTCCGCTCAACTCGCATCGAGGTTGCCGGCCGTGTTCGGTGTTCATCCCGAATTTCGGACGCCGCATCAGAAGATCGGCGGAGTCGAAGCGGCGTCCTTCGAGGAACTTGTCGCGCGAGCGCGAGTCATCGACGATGCGCACCCGGCGCCGTTCTCCGTGCAGATTCACGGCGACTTCAACGTCGACAACATCATTATCGACGAAGCCGGGGGGCGCTTACACTTCATCGACCTGCACCGATCGCGTTCGATGGACTACGCGCAGGACGTGTCGGTCTTCCTGGTGTCCAACTACAGATTGCGCGTGTTCGATGCGCAGGTCCGAGCGCGGATC